>DBXI01000074.1 GCA_002309255.1 Bacteroidales bacterium UBA1216
GCGCATAGTTTAGTTATATAGAAGCCGAAAGTTGCAAAGGTTAGCGAGTATCCATCAGCGTCAAACTTATGCGAAGAAGACTAAAGCTTTGATGCGTGAGACACACAATGCACAAAATCCGAAACGTCGGAAGAAAGCTATATCTGCTCAACGTCAGTTGAAGACATTGGCAGGCAGGCAAGTCAGGGAACTGGAACGTTTGCTGAGCGAAGAGGCGAAGAAGAAGTATGTTGATCTTTTAGGCATTTACAATCGCATACTTTTACAGATACGAACGAGTAAGGATAAGATTTATAGTACACACAAACCGTACACTACTTGCATAGCGAAAGGCAAAGCCGGCAAGCCGTATGAGTTTGGCAACAAGATAGGGATGATCACTACGGCGAAGAGCCGAATAATAACGGCCATACTGGCTTTTGAAGGGAATCCTAATGACGGAAAGACAATAGAACCGTTACTACAACAAATGGAGGACAACAACCAGAAGTTACCCGAACAGTTAGTCTACGACAGAGGAGGACGTGGCGCGAAGGAGATAAAAGGAGTGAAGATCATGCTTCCAGGCAAGCCAAAGGCCACCGACACCCTCACGAGAAAGCGAAGAAACGATACCCATTTAGACGTCGAGCCGGAATTGAGCCGCATTTTGGACACCTCAAATCAGACTACCGAATGCAGGAGAACTATCTCCATGGCAAGACATCGTCAACGATAAATGCTATGCTGGCTGCTACTGCTTGGAATCTGATGAAGATGATGAGAAAACTCAAGGCTCTTTGTGCCGATTTTTCGTCAACTGCTCGCAGCGGCAGCTGCGAGTCTTGCTCCTTGTATGTCTAATCCGCCTGCATTGTATGCAGGCATCGGCTTTGCCGACAATTGCAGCGTCCATTTCGTTCGGATACTATCCGAACAACGGCTCATTGAGCCGCCTTTCAAATCATCCAGATTTTCAAGAATAGCGCAGCGATCTGGTCGAAAAACCGCCTTTTTCCTTTAAAATCTCACTTTCTCGCACTTTTCTTTAGCCTATTCTTGCAAAATTCAATATTTTTTCTTATTTCGCTCCACTCAAACGATTATTTTTTTGAATTATTTGCATAATTCAAAAAATTTTCGTAACTTTGTGGCCTCAATGCGTAAGACTAACACTTTTTTACCATGGAACAACAGACAATCCTCCAAGAAATAACGCCATTGGGTGAACATGACCTGATGTACGTAGCTGATCGCCACAAGGTGTGTTGCGATTTCCCGTTGCATAAGCACGACCTCTACGAACTGAACTTCGTGGAGCACGGCGCAGGCTGTGAGCGGTTCGTAGGCGACTCGGTGGAGCAGATTGGCGAATATGAGTTGGTGCTTATCACCTCGCCCAACCTCGAGCACGCATGGACGCAAGGCTCGTGCACCAGCACCGACATCCACGAGATAACTATCCAGTTCGCTTTGAACTACGGCGAGGGCACGTTCCTCTCCACCAACCCGTTCCGCAGCATCCAGCAGATGTTCCAGCGTGCCCAGCGCGGCTTGTGCTTCCCCATGGAGGCTATTATGCGCGTCTATCCGCGGCTGCACAGGTTGTCAAGCATCCCTAACGGCTTCGATGCCGCAATGGAGATGATGTATATCCTGCACGAGTTGTCATTGTTCGACAATGCCCGCGAGCTGTCCAGTTCGTCATTCGCACAAGTCAAGACCAGCAGCGAGAGCCGACGTGTGGCGCGCGTTAAAGAATATGTGTCAGCGCACTACATGGAAGACATCCGCCTTGAGCAGTTGAGCGAACTGGCGCACATGGCGCCAACAGCCTTCTCGCGGTACTTCAAGCTCCGCACAGGCAAGACGTTGTCGGAATATATTGTGGATGTGCGCTTGGGTGCAGCTGTGCGCAAACTGATTGACACCGACGAGCCTGTGTCGAGCATCTGCTTCCAATGCGGCTTCAACACCCTGAGCAACTTCAACCGTCTTTTCCGCAGCCGGAAAGGCTCATCCCCAACCGAGTTCCGTGAGAAATATGCCAAAACAAAAGTCATCGTGTAACATTTGCTAAAAAAGTGTCAGTATCTCTGGCACTTTTTTTGTAATTTTGCAGTCGCATTCAATAATATACCACCATGAAGCCCATTTTCTGTTTCAAATCACTTGTATTAGTTGCGCTCTGCCTGAGTGCGTGCAGTTGTGTACATGCCGAAGAACCCGAGCCGCAACCTACCGTCAGTTACACCTTGTGCAATCCTAATGCCACCGCCGAGACGCAACGGCTCTGGTCGGTGCTGGTGTCGCAGTTCGGCAAGAAAGCGATGTCGGGCGTGGTGGCTAATGTTGATTGGAACACGCGCGAGACGGAAAACGTCTATCAGTGGACAGGCAAGTACCCTGCGCTGAACGTGTTCGACTTCATCAACATCCACGCCTCGCGTGACGTGAACAAACAAGGCTGGCTGGACTACAGCGACCTCACGCCCGTGACCGACTGGTACGATGCCGGCGGCGTGGTAGGCTGCATGTGGCACTGGCAAGTACCTGCCAACAACGGCACGAACTGGACCTGCTCGCCGGGTACAGACCCCGGGCAGACGAGTTTTGACCCGTCAAAGGTCAGCGACCCGTCCAGCGACGAGTACAAGCGGATGATTCATGATATCGACCAGGTAGCCGGTTACCTGAAGAAGATGCAGAAACGCGGCATACCCATCATCTGGCGTCCACTGCACGAGGCGGCAGGCAACACCTACGACTTTGCAGGAGGCGGCGCATGGTTCTGGTGGGGCGCGAAAGGACCGGAGGCATACAAGGCGCTGTGGCGGTTTATGTACGACCGGATGGTCAACTACCACAAGCTCAACAACCTCATTTGGGTGTGGACCTCGCAGGTCGGCGACAATGTCTGGTATCCGGGCGACGACGTGGTGGATGTTATCGGGCGCGACAACTACTACGCCCTGCAGTACCCGCTCGCCAAGGAGTTCAAGCAACTGCAGAGCGACTACCCGAACAAACTGATCACGCTGGCCGAGTGCGGCAACGGGGATGAGGTGGATATGTCACTGTGGTCGAAGATCTGGGCGGAAGGCAGCCGCTGGAGCTGGTTCATGCCGTGGTACGACTACAACTACAACAACGGCACGAGTGACGAGCACCAGTTCGCCGGCGAAGCATGGTGGAAAGATGCGTTCGGCACAGGACTGGTTATTGACAGGGAGGAAATGAAAGCGTTGATGAAGTAGGATATTTAGGTCAAATTATTACCAATATTATCTATATTTTTATCAGTCAAAAAAGGCCAAAAATGATTCAAAAAAGATTCATATTATTCTTTTGTCTTTTGTCTTTCAGCGCAGCGGTCTTTGTTCCCTCTCACGCCATCGAGCGCACCATCCTGATCGGACCGAAGACGATAGGCAAGGCGTGGAAGGACAATATAGTGCTTGAGGCGCGGCACTTTGCCGATGCCAAGGCAGGCGACATACTCACCGTGTACAACGACAACGCCAAGCGCACGGCACAAGGTGCGTTTCAGCACCCGAAAACCTGGCAGGGCGTGGCACCCGAGTACGGCTATTTCGGCATCAACGGACCGTTCCGTATGACGCTCACCGAGGAGATTCTCGCCATTGCACGCGAACACGGCGTAGCCATCGGCGGACATGACTACCGCATTCTGCAGGTCACGCTCAGTAACGCCGAGGATTACAAAGAGACCATGGTCTGGAACGGGCCGGCGGTGATCATGAAAGACGACTGGAGCGCCAATGCCGAGATAGCGGCGCAGTGCCTGAAGAACCTGCATGTGGGTGACGGACTCAGGTTGCATATAAGCAAGGTGAAGCAAGGCGCGAGTGCCAAGCTCATGGATTTTACATGGCACGCGCTGGACGCGTCGGTGGATGGCGTGCCGGTAGGCGGTGAGGCGTACACGTGGTACATCTATGACAATGCGCCGCTGCTCAAACTTGCCCTCGCCGGTACAGGCGGCAACGTCGCTATGCGCGTGGGCGGCAAGGGTTACATGCTCACAGGCTTAGGGATTGTCCAGTTCGTGGGCGAGGTGAGCGACGACTACGCCGAGGCGCAGCGTGCCCCTAAAGAGTACGTACTGCAGCCCGGCGAAATCTTCCACGGCGAACGCGCCTTTCCCAACGACTGGAGCGGCAATCTGAAGATCACCGCTGCGCCGTTCCAGGAGTGTACCGCCAATGATGTGCTAATCATCTCCTACCGTGTTGACCCCGAAGCCAAGGCGGCCGGCGTCACGCCGCAACTCTCCCTGCGCGACGCCAAGACCTGGGGTGAACTGACCGGCGCGCCCGAGCCCGTATGGTATCCGCTGGACGGCACGGATGTCGTTTACATGTTCGACACCGTCGCCCTTGACGAGGTCAAGACCCGCGGCTTCGTCCTCTCCGGCGTCGGCTTCACGCTGACGAAGATTGAACTCATCTCCGCGCAGTAAGGTTACAGGGATTAACGGCTCTTTACATGCAAGGATATTAAATAATTTGATCTTTATAGTTATAGATTTTACACTTGATTTGGGAATTTTTGTCAGATTTTGGATGCAAAGTGCAGAAAAATTGCACTTTCCAACAAAAATCTGACATGAATTCTTGCATATATCATTTTTTTTTTGTACCTTTGTGGCGGAATTGAAACATAAGTTATGCACAACATCCTCCGCCAATTTGGAAATGTACCCATCACAACGTCTGTACTTCGGACTGTGCTCCCGCCACGCACATCGTTTACGCATTTCGTCAGCAGTCTGGTGGATGCGAACCAACTGATCCGAATCAAGCGTGGGTTATTTGTTGTTTCACCTGATATATCCGGCAAGCCGGTTAACCCGTTGCTTGTTGCCAACAGTTTGTATGGACCATCATACGTCTCGTATGGCACGGCGCTGAACCACTATGGCTTGATTGACGATGTTGCGCAACGAATCTGTTCAGCAACTACCAAGTGCGCGAAAACCTACACGACTCCCATCGGGATTTTTGAATATGTACTTCTGCCCGCAGGATACTATTCTGTTGGTATCACGCAGGTACGTGGTGAAGATTATAGTTATTTGATAGCCACGCCCGAAAAGGCTCTATGCGACATGATCATCTACTCCTCATGGGTGAATCTGCGTTCAAGAAGTGAAGCGTTGACCTATCTGGAAGAGGACTTGCGTTTTGATACCGAGGCACTGAAGACTTTTGATGTACACATCCTTGAGGATTGCGCCAGATTCGGCATAAAAGCAAACTCCATCCAACAACTTATCAGACTTGTCCAATCATGAGCATTTACGAACAGATGTTGTCTGCTTATCCACAACAAGACGAACGGCAGACGCACAACGCGCGCATTGAAGTTGCCCAACAAATTATTCTGGCAGGCTTGGCACGTAGTGATTTCTTCAGCAAGGCAGCATTCTACGGAGGCACGTGCCTGCGGATCTTCCACGGTCTGCAACGCTTCTCCGAAGATATGGATTTCTCACTTCTGCAAACGGACAATAATTTCTCATGGGAGACATACTTCCCCTATATAGAGCAGGAGTTTCAGGCTCTGGGACGTTCTGTATCCATCACACGGAAAGAGAAGCGGACGTTGGGAAAGGTGGAATCCGCATTCCTGAAGGATAACACAGAGGTGATTAATATCCAGTTCCAGACGGAGGAAAGCGTCCGGATTAAGATTGAAGCAGATACATTCCCGCCTCTGGGTTTTGCTACCGAACAGAAGCTTCTCATCGAGCCGTATTCGTTCTATACACGCTGTATTGCTTTGCCGGATTTGTTTGCTGGCAAGATGCATGCCTTACTCTATCGCCAGTGGAAAAGTCGTGTGAAGGGACGCGACTGGTATGACATGGAGTGGTATATCCGCCATCGTGTTCCTTTGCATTTTGCCCATCTTCAGGAACGGATTAGTCAATTGAACGGCGAACATATCACCCGTGAACAATTTGAAGAGCTCTTGCACAAGAAAATCACCTCAACAGACATTCGGGCTCTACGAGACGATGTGCTCCGATTTCTGATTACCCCTTCGGAAACAGACATTTGGTCAACAGACTATTTCCTGCAAATAGCCAAGATGATTCGGTATGAATAGTTGACTTATCTGATTTTATCAGAAAGGCTATCACTATGCTGACAGTATACTGTCGTTAGGCTTGACCGTCGGTTGACTGTCGGTTGACTGTCGGTTGACCGTCGGGAATGGACGCTAAATGGTGGGGAAGAATCAACTATTACGATGAGCATATTTGGGGAGTACAGATTTTACGGAACACACGGATTTTTTGTTTTGTCAACAATCAGGCGTATGGTCAAAAATCACCCAAATTACCTGCAATTTCAGTTAGTCAGACTGCATGTAAACCATAGGATTGGTTCGTGTTTAGTCCCTTTATAGGCCGTGTTTGTCGGCTTCGGCTATATATCTGAAAAAGTGCCATGTCCGCAACGAGACATGGCTCTTTTTCCTGTAAAATCAAACAGACCGATTCTTACCTCAGTTCCTGCCCTTGGACGGTATAAGTCTTGCCATCGCGGAGGTGAGAAACTATGATAAGTGATTAATCAAATTTATTCTTGTAATTAGTGATTATAAGATGCTCAACATCCTTATCGTTGCGGTTCATAAAGGATACAAGATATTTCTTATCGAATTTTTGAATGATTATTCCCTCACGATTGTATAAGTCATAGACAAATGGAGTGTACTTAATAATCATCAGCCACTTAGCTTTACATTCGTCGCATAAATAATCAGCAAGTCTTTTCTGGTCATCGCGAGTAAATTCATTCTGTGCATAAGTAGAAAACTCCGTGTCATAAGGAGGATCAAGGAAGATGAAGTCTCGCTCTGTGGGAACATGCTTACGGAAGAACTCCAGAAAATCCAAACTTTCTATCGTCGTTTTGGCAAGATGTGCTAACAATTCAGACGATTTGTAATAATCAATCTTATTGTGCATCAATTTATGATTATAACTTATTCCGCCATAAGGCACATTAAATTCTCCGTTGTCATTGTACCTAAACATTCCACTATAGGCATAGTTGCGCAAGAAAACAAACAACGCTGTGGCTAATTCTACTTGTTGGTGACACAACTCTTTATTGTTATACAGCGCGCGGAGGTATGTATAGAGTGCACTCGTAAAAGCTGTTTCTATATTGTCAAATATATCTTGCTCCGGCATTTCATGGCGCTCTTGTTCTATTTTCTTCATCCGTAAGATTTTGTGTGCGAGGCATTTGTCTGTTTCCTTGACAAATGTATCCCGTCGCCACTCAAGATCTGCTGGGAGCAAAGCATCTAAAGACGACAACTCTGTTTTAACAAACATGTGGAGCAAGCCTTTCATTCCGACCTCTTCTATCTCATTTCTGCGGAACTGTATATACCACTCGCAAAGTTTCTTATGTTCTGCCACGTAATCCAGTGTATTCTGCCAAGCACTCATAATATTGTCAAGCCAATGGAAGAAACTTACATCTTGCATGGATATATAGCGATAAAGTGAGATCAATTCATCCGATTTGTCGTTAATAAACAAATGCTTTGCGTTAAAGGCAGTATAGACTGAACCGCCTCCGACAAACGGCTCGTAATAATTTTCAAAACGTTCGGGAGCATGGCGCTTTATATGGGGCAGTTCTTTTTCCTTACCTCCCGGCCATTTGATTATGGGCTTAAGTGTACTTTCCATTTCTGGAGTTTCAGCCTGTATTAGATGTTCAGCAAAAAGCGATTGTTGCATATATGTATCCTTTATTCGTTTTTCAGCAGCAGTAAAGTATTCCGGTGACACCTCATAACCTATGAATTTGCGTCCTAAATCAAGTGCGGCTACGCCCGTCGAGCCCACTCCCATGAAAGGATCAAAGATAACATCTCCTGCGTTACTGGCAATAGTTATGAGTTTTTTTAGCACAGCAACAGGTTTTTGTGTAGGGTGCTTTGGACTGCTTAATCTTTCAGGTTTCATACAAATACTGCTTTCGATGAAATTGTGCATTTCTGCCTGATTGATAAAATTCCATGTGTGTCCTTTGTTCCAACAGGTATATATCAACTCGCAACTATTCAAGAAACCAGCTTTGAATACTTTGGGAGCTGGATTAGTCTTATGCCACACCATGAAATTGGTCGCATCAAACTTATGATCTAATAGTTCATACCACTTGCCAATCTGGTTGTATGACGTGAATATGAATAAGTTCCCTGTAGGTTTGAGAATGCGTAAGAATTCATCAATCCACTCTTCTGGTTTAAACTCAATCAAGTCCCAAGGTGCAAGATTGTTATTCATCGCGGAGCGACCAGGCAAAGGAATATTGCCGGTTGAATGTTGCGCTAAATTGTAAGGCGGATCTGTTAAGATAAAATCCACACTATGATCAGGGATGCGCTTTATTAAGTCGTGACTGTCGCCACACAAAATATTATAGGGAAGATGTGTCATTAGCTATTTGGAAGATAAACTTTTTTTATCCTTGCAAGTGCTTCAATTATGAAGTGAGCATTCTTTTGATATTCATCCAAGACTATTTCATAGCCATGGTCCGACTTACATATCAGATTCCAAAACTTACTACTGATTAAGAGTTCTTCTTCTGCGAAGAATTGGAGGACTCTTCCTTGTGTCCATGGATTGCCCTCTCCGTATCGGTTGTATGCAGTAGCAAAGCATATTTTTATCTTATCTTCCGAGCCAAAATTATTAGCGAGAATGCAATATTGTTCCAGCAAGGCTTCCTTTTCAGAACGGGCTTTCTTATTATCCAAATCGCCGCCTATCTTCAGTTCAATCAAATAGTTCATACCTGTTTCTTTATCAAACAGGTAATAATCACTCTCATGACGTTTACTATGTCGCGCAGATGCGTTTTGGCGACTGATGCCTTTGTAGTCGGCTACGCTTGGCTTTCTGTGATTGATGCCTTTAGTATTCTTGTAATTCTCCAGCAACTCGGCTATAAAGTCGGTTTGCTCTTGATAGATTGGTCCTTCTACGTGTTGTGTAACTTCGTAGTGAAGTCCTGCGATATTAATAGCCATTTGCTCCAACATGTTTCCAAGACTGCTATCCAAAGAACGCGCAAGTGCAGAATAGTACTGAATCTCTGCGCCGAGTGCAGCAATGAAGACATTGTGTATCTTCATGTTTATTGTACCAT
This sequence comes from Bacteroidales bacterium UBA1216, assembly GCA_002309255.1. Lineage (GTDB taxonomy): Bacteria > Bacteroidota > Bacteroidia > Bacteroidales > Paludibacteraceae > Colicola. Next base: position 9,192 of record DBXI01000074.1, read on the forward strand.
CTTCATCGTTTACTTCGGAAATGTGTCTGTCGGAGAATCCGGAAGCATATGACTTTACAGCCATTGAAACAACTGCTCGGATTGCTTTTTCGTTATCGATTGTCATATATGTTGTTTATGTGCGTTATCAATCATAGGAGAAACACATAAAAAGCGCAGGATCTGCATGTTTTGCTTATCCTGCGGTTCTGGGCTCTGCAAAGCCAATCGTAACAAGACAAGCAACACAGAGCCTACGCTGAATAGTATATAGTACACCCATAGAGGGCGATTGTATATACCCAACATAAGCATCTACTGTTGCGTTGCTTTGACTACGATTTTTTGAATTTGCAGATTCAGAACCGTCAAAACAAGCGAGTAAACGCTTTTTAATTGTATGTCACCGCTTTATTTCGCTGTCGGTGCCAGCCTCCTATTTAACGTCTCAGAGCTGACGGAATGTTGTTGCCGATGCTAAGCATCAATGATGCCGATAAGGTATAGGCGCATCACATTTGCGCTAACCAATTATCTCCCAATACTCACCATTGTCTCCCTTAACACGACGCAGACGACCGTCTTTCTTTAATTTCCTAATGTTATAGTTAATTCCGTCGCGAGTTATTCCTACCCTATGAGCCATCTGCTCAATGGATATTTTTGAATCTCTTCGGATGAGTTCAATGATCTTCTGTGTAGTTTTTGGTGTAGCTTTTAGTGTAGTTTTTGATGTAGTTTTTAGTGTAGTTTTTGGTGTACTACCTATAGTTATTTGATTATCCTGTACTTTTTGGAACACCTCACGCTGGATTGTTGCCATGAAGCCACCACGGACTTGTTCAAAGGTAGGAATCTGCAGATTAGCCTGCTCAAACGAATTCCGAATAATAACGTAGCCACGCCCCCAGCTCTCAATAAAGCCCAGCATATAGAACACCTTAGCGATAAGCGGATTGCGCGGTTTAGATTCATGATCGCTCATCAGTTTCTCAATGGTGATAGACGGCGGCAACTCGCCATCATTCCACAACTGAATACGGTCAGCCCAAACGCGCATGAAGATAAAAGTGCCCAAATAATCGCGATGCATAATAGCATTGCAAATCATCTCACGCAAGCCATCCTCCGGCATCTCCAAGGTCTCTATACGATGTAAGCCTTTATAGCCAACTGTGGATACCAAATATTTGGTCCGCAAGGTGTCAATCACTGCTTCGGGCATCAGCACTAACGGACAGACGATATTATCATGTATTATCAAATCAGCCTGATTGATGCCGAACCGACCAATGCGGAAAGCTGACAACGGACTCCAACGCTCAATATCCTTGCCAAACAACATCAGTGCAGCATTGGTCAGCTCGCCGCTCTCTGTCATAAGATTGAGTTTCCGCAAAACATTCTCTCTACTTTCGTTCTTGGCGCTTTGGTTCAGTCGCTTGTTATCCAATGCCGTTGTAATGAAATAGTTCCACGCCTCATCATCCAAGTCACTTAATTTTGCTTCAGGACGGGGCAGCGAATCCCAGTGTAACTTGGCTTTCCGCATGAGAAATGACGACAACTCCGGTCCACGCAACTCCTGCACCGTACTACCGCTACGGATGTAGTATTTGCCATCGTAGGGAATGCCATCTTCTTGTGGTTTGACATTAACAGCAACATATTCGATGCCGTCTTGTTCCTTCAAATCGACATCAGCCAAAAAGCCCAAGTTGTTCTTGATCTTGTTCGGCAAATCCTCCAGCAATGACTTCGCATTCTTAACACCGACTATTGAGCCGTCGTCTTCCACACCGATATAAAGCGTGCCGCCTTGGCTATTTGCAAAGGCAGCTAACTCCTTCAGGAAATCATCCCTCCAGTTACGTTTGAACTCGGTATGTTGGTCTTCTTTCATCATCGCAAATCATTTTTCGCCGCAAAGTTACGAAAAAAAACTGACAAATGCAAATGAAATATGCATTTTGTGCTAAATTTGCCTCAAAAAGTACTGTTTTGTAGCATTTGTTAAAATAGTGTCAGTAGAATCGGTATAATTTTTGTAATTTTGCAGTCGGAAACACGATTCAATCAAAATATCATGATACGAAGACTACTTTTCAGCATTCTTTTTACATGCGTGGCGATGGGGGCTATGGCACAGACGACGATTACCGGTACGGTGATGGACGGGGCAGTGAATGAACCGGCGATCGGCGCGAGCATCATCGTAGTGGGAACGACCACGGGTACGGTGACAGACATGGACGGGCAGTTCAGTTTGGATGTGCCTGACGGGAAGTTCATCCTGCAGGTGTCGATGGTCGGCTACAAGACGCAGGTGGTGAACATCAAAGGCAAGACATCCGTCAGCGTCACGCTGCAGGAGGACAGCCAGCTGATGGAAGAGGTGGTAGTTGTCGGCTACGGTGTGATGAAGAAGCGCGACCTCTCCGGGTCGGTCAGTCAAATCAAAGCCGATGATCTGCGCCAGGGCGGGCAGGCCGATGTAGCCAAGAGCCTGGAAGGCAAGATTGCCGGCGTGGATGTGAAGACCTCGGACGGCGCACCCGGCGGCGGCACGAGTATCACCGTGCGCGGTGCGAACTCGTTCACGACCAGTTCGCAGCCCTTGTACATAGTGGACGGCGTGCCGTTCGGCACGGACCCCAACGGCATTCCTTCGTCCGGCGCAAACGACGGCAACAACCAGCAGACCTCGCCGCTGTCGATGATCAACCCCAACGACATAGAGAAGATAGAGGTGCTCAAGGACGCTTCCGCCACGGCTATCTACGGTTCGCGCGGTGCGAACGGCGTGGTAATCATCACGACGCGCAAAGGTCAGAGCGGCAGCAAGCCGACGGTAGAGCTCAGTATCCGCGGTTCGCTGCAGCAGATAGCCGGACGCGTGGAGATGCTCGACGCCTACCGGTACGCACTCTATCAGAACGAAGCGGCCGCCAACAGCCGCATGTACGAAGGCGGTACGCAACGCGACCCCTACCGCGGCGAGTGGGACTATCCGTACATAGGCAGCGGATACGTCTATACGCAAGGCAAGTACAACCCTGCACCCGAAGATTTCCTCAACCCGGGCACGCGTACCGACCAGTACGGCAATGTGGACGAGGTGGCCGGTGCCGACTGGCAGCAGCTGATCTATCAGTTGGGTTACTCGCAGGAGTACAACGCCAGCGTGAGTGGTGGTTCGGACAAAGGCTGGTACTCGTTCTCGGGCAACTACACCCAGCAGAAAGGTATAATCAAGAACACCGGCTACGAGCGTTACGGACTGAGCATCAACATCGGCCGGCATATAACCGACTGGTTTGAGATAGGCACGTCGCAGCACTTCACGCACTCGACGACGGACTTCCAACGCACGAACAGCGAGAACACGGGTATCATCCGCTCGTCGCTCATCTTCCCGGCTACCTACGGTCCTCACCAGAGCACCGAGCAGCTGGATGAACTGAACTGGCTCGCCGCCAACCCGCTGAACTATGTCAACGGTGCGAAAGACCAGCTGAAGCAGATATCGTGGTTCAGTTCGTCGTATCTGGAGTTCAAGATACAGCCGTGGCTCAAGCTCCGTCAGAACTTAGGTCTGGGCTACAACGACGCGCACCGTGCGACCTACTACGACCGCCACACGCAGGAAGGCAAATCGCCCTACAACGGCAAGGCGGGCAAAGCAAGCAACATCTGGAAATCGCTGACCTCGGAGACGCTGTTGACCTTCGACCATACGTTCAATCCGAACCACAGCATCAACGCCGTGGTGGGTGCGACCTTCGAGCGCGGCATAGGCGAGAGCGAAAGTATGACCGCCACGAACTTCCCCAACGACCTGACTCAGGACGCCAACATGCAACTGGCGCTGGACAAGGCGACCATCAACAGCAGCAGCACGCAGATGTCACTGGCGTCATTCCTCGCCCGCATGAACTACACGCTGATGGGCAGGTATCTGTTCACTGCCAGCGCGCGTGTGGACGGTTCGTCGTCGTTCGCAAAGAAAAACAAGTGGGCGCCGTTCTTCTCGGGAGCATTTGCATGGCGGATGATTGACGAGGCATGGATGCAGGAGCAGCAGGTGCTGACGAACTGGAAGTGGCGCGTATCCTATGGCGAGACAGGTAACCAGGGCATAGGTGCGTACCGTACGCTGACGGTGCTGGACGCTGCCAACTACCCGTACAACGGCACGCTGGAGTCGGGCGTGGCGATGATCGACTGGCGCGGACCGACGAACCCCGACCTGCGCTGGGAAACAACCTCGCAGATGGACGCCGGTCTGGACATAGGCTTCCTGAACAACCGGCTGAACCTCACCATTGATTACTATTACAAGCGTACGCGCGACCTGCTGCAGAACGTGACTATCCCGTCGTCGTCGGGCTTCAGTCAGATGCTGGTGAACAGCGGCAACGTGACGAACCAGGGTGTGGAGGTGACGCTCAGTTATGACGTGTTTGCCTCGGGCGACTGGCAGTGGAACATCGGCGCGAACTTCTCGCTCAACCGCAACAAGATTGGTGGTCTGGAAGGCGACCAGTACGCCACGGCACTGTGGTCAAAAGCCGATCAGGTGTTCCTGCAGCGCAACGGCTGCCCGATAGGTACGCTGTACGGCTACAAGGAGGAAGGCATTGACCCGACAACGGGCGAGATTGTCTATTCCGACCTGAACGGCGACGGACTGATCACCGAAGCCGACCGCACCATCATCGGCAACACCAACCCGAAGTTCACCGCCTCGCTGTCCACCAAGCTGGCGTGGAAAGGACTGTCGCTCAGCTTCATGCTGCAAGGCTCGTATGGCAACGACATCTTCAACTACAACCTGACGGACATCACGATGTCGAACATCGGCAATATAACCCGCACCGCCTACGAAGGCCGCTGGACGCCCGCCACTGCCAACACCGCTACCTGGCCCAAAGCGACCGCCGGCTACACGCGTACGTGGCTCATCAGCGACCGGTTTGTGGAGGACGGATCGTTCCTGAAGATGCGCTACCTGACGCTGGCGTACGACTGGCGCAATCCTGCGAAGTGGCTGAAGAACATCAACTTCAACTTCACGGTCAACAATGTATTCACGCTGACGCGCTACTCGTGGTTCGAGCCCGACGTCAATGCCGGTGGCACCAATGCCGCGACACCGGGCGTGGACAGCTACTCCTATCCCTCCGCCCGCACTTACGCGCTGGGAATAAACTTCACCTTCTAAATGCGCACAGTTATGAGACAACCATATCTAACAGCAACTGCAAGTTGCGGTCTAACAGTGAAACGGTCTAACAGGCTATTTATAGCCGGTCTAACAGCCATTGTGATGGCGGTCTGCATGAGCTCGTGCTCATGGATCGAAGAGAGCCCGCAATCCCTCGTCACCGACACCGCCATGGGTGACAGCCAGGAAGCCTGCGACGCATGGGTCACGGGCACCTACAGCAAGTGGATCTACGACATGTTCTGCTGGGGGTACTTCCCGCGCATGCTGGAGTTCGATGCCGACTATATCAGCGGTCCTGACTGGCTGTTCGGTACGTTCGGCGCGGGCAACTTCCAGGGCGAGAGTGACCTGACCGATGCCCTGTGGAAAGGCTGCTACGGACTTATCGGCCGCAGCAACAACGCCGAGCGGCACATCGCCACGATGGCGACTATCAGCGACGCCACGCGCAACAACGCCATCGGCGAACTGCGTTTCCAGCGTGCGTTCGCGTACTTCCTGTTAGTGCGTGCATACGGCGAAATACCTATCCAGCCCGAGACGGAGACCTTCGACCGCAACCAGCCGCGCAGGCCGGTGGCTGAGGTCTATGATTACATCATCAGTCTGCTGGATTCCTCGACGCGACTGCTCTACAAGAACACCGACAGCGGCTATCGTGCCGGTCATGTGTGTGCCGGTTCGGCGGCAGGCTTGCTCGCCAAGGTCTATGCGACCATGGCGGCTGCGGCTATGCCCGAAGGTACGCAGGTCATCGTGCGCACCGGTGCGCCGTACACCACCGACACCGGCGGCGACAAGCAGTACGCACCACTCACTACGCGCACCCTCAGCAAACGCGCCGTCAAGGGCTACGAGGCGATGGATGCACGCCAACTGTGGCAACAGGCGGCCGACTGGGCGGAGAGCGTCATTGACGGTACGTTCGGCAGTCACACCCTGCTGCCTTACGACCAGCTCTGGGCCAAAGCCAACGCCAATGCCTCAGAATTCCTTTTCAGCGTCGGCACAGTCAGCGGCGATGCCACCTACAAGACATCTGTCCACACGCAGTACGAGGGATATATGACCGCCACGAACTCCGACTTCATCCAGTCCGGTGGCTGGACGGGCTGCACGCGCCACTGGTACGACCTGTTCGATCACGACGACTACCGCATAACCAAGGGTGTGCGTCACCGCTGGCGCAGTTATACGCAGCGTGAGTCGAACAGCGGTTTCTACTATCCCAAGGATGACGAATATACCATCATGGCCACCGGCCGCAACCTCAATGGCGACTGGGTGCGGAACCCCGAAGGCATCTTTGCCGACGGCGTGAACTACTACTATTCGACCGATGCCCAGTGCCTCGCGTTCACCACCAAGTACGAGGATGTGACCGACAACGCCATCGACAACGCCGATGCCAACTGGCCGTTCCTGCGCTACGCCGATGTCCTGCTCATCTACGCCGAAGCGCTCAACGAACTCGACCGCCCGGGCGACGCTATCCGCTACCTGAACGAGGTGCAACGCCGCTCGAACGCTGTCACCTCGTCGATGGGCGGAAGCAAACCGCTCACCGACAAGACCTTGCGCCGTTCGGCCATCATCGAGGAGCGCGCCAAGGAGTTCGCCTGCGAGGCTGACCGCCGCTGGGATCTCATCCGCTGGGGTATCTACCTCGATGCCATGAACGCCATTGGCGGCATGGATGACGGCGGTGTACAGAAGACGCGCACCGAGCGCAACCTCTTGTTCCCCATCCCGCAGCAGGAGATCAACACGAACCGTGCTATCAACGAAAATAATCCGGGTTGGCAGTAATGTGCAAGAGATTGGTAAAATAGTGTCGGTGAATGTGGAGAAATTGTAGTAATTTTGCATCGGAATTTGACACATATAACCAATCTAATAAATTTATACACGATGAAAAAGATTATTACTCTATGTTTTATTGCGCTAACGAGCGTAACGCTGATGGCGGCAGAGACCGTGGTTTGGCAAGGGACGAAGGTTCTCGGTGCCGAAGGAAACGATGCAATCACCCTCACGACAGAGGATGTGGCAGCGTTAGAGCTGAATGACTATATTGCAGTAACGATTACGGATCTCGCCGACACGTACTGCCAGTTGAACATAGCGGGTACCAATCCGTGGACGAGCATCCCCGGAACGAACTGGAGCGATATAACCGAGGCCGGAGAGCACACGTATCAGGTAGCAGATGAAGACCTGCTGCAAAGTATTCTGACAGGCGGACTGATGATTCAGGGCAAGTTGTGCACGATCACCAAGGTAACTATCCTTCATGAAGATGGTGAGTCCGGCGAAGGCGGCGAAGGCGGTGACCCTGATCCCGAGCATGAGGAAGTAACCTTGGTAGAAGGTGACACGGTGACGCTGTTTGAGGACGCAGAAGGCGTAGCCATGAGTTGGAACGAGATTTGCGAGCAGAACGCAGCTCTTGGCGCACAACTGGCAGAGAAAGACAAGATAATCGTAACCGTATCCGCCAAGGAGGCAGCCTGCGAGTGGCCGAAGGTTATCCTGCGCGACGCGACATCCATAGAGGTGGTGAACGAGCTGCTTAATGATGTGAGCACGTTCCCCCACGAGGTTGTGTTTGAACTGACAGCAGACGAGGCTGCCGCTGTACAGGAAGGTTTCCGTATCTCCGGCGATGGCGTGACGATAACCAAAGTTCAGGCATATAAATATAAGGAAGAAGAGCCCGAGACACTTCAGCCCGGCGAGGAGAAAGTGCTGTGGGAAGGTAGCGAGACCTTGGCGTGGAACGAGGTTGCCGAGCAGTCGGCAGAGGTCGGTGCGCTGCTGGCGGAGAAAGACCAGCTGATCGTAACCGTCAGCGAGAAGGGCACTGCCGATTGGCCGAAGGTGCTGCTGCGTGACGCATCGTCGAACGCTGTAGGCGAGGATATACTGCTGAACGAGGTGAGTGAGTTCCCCTACGATGCAGTGTTCACACTCACAGCTGCTGACGCCGCGGCATTGGCAGACGGCTTCAAGGTGTGCGGTGACGGTGTGACGGTAACGAAGCTCGTGCTGAAGAAGTACAAGGAGGATGTGGATCCTGTTGAGCCGGGCGAGCCGTACGTGGATACAGAGGTTTGGAGCGGTGACGTAGCCATCTCGTGGAACCAAGAGGTGTATGCCGGCACGGAGCTGGACACCTACGACGTACAGCAAGATATGTTCGCCGGACTGTCTGAGGGCGACAGTATCAAGGTATATTTCACGGATGCGATTGAGGATGCGCAGTTCAACCTGACCTACAAAGCCGGTGAGAACTGGGACTGGACCTCTCTGGAGGTGGCACAGAAAGACGGCTTCTTCACCTACAAGGTAGCCAGCGAGGTAATTGCACAGGACATAGCCGACCACGGTCTGGTTATACGCGGACAGGGTTATCACGTCGTACGCATTGTTGTCGGCAAGCCGAGGGATATCACATCGGTGGTTGAAATCAACGGCCAGCAGCCGGTGTTCAGCAATCAGCGCTATAATATCCTTGGCCAGCCGGTTGACGAGAACTACAAAGGTCTTGTTATCATGAACGGAAAGAAGTTCTTTCAACAATAATTTTTAAGGTTAATAAAGTTAGGGTTAAGTGGCAGGCGGCTCGCGAGAGTCGCCTGTTTAGTAGCATCGCCCACAAACTGTTATAAAAGTGTCATATGACCGCTGTTGTGTCGGCAAATGTTAAGATAGTGTCGGATAAAATGGTAAAATAATACTATCTTTGCAAAAATTTTTTGCTATGAAGTACACTATAAAGAGACTTTCTCTTATTCATTTGCTTGTCATTCTATGTTTTGTCATGTTTCCCGTAGCGCATACGTTCGCAGGAATAGAAGAGGTGTCACTGTACTCGATGTCCGAGAACTGGGGTGCAGCATATGACAACTCCACAAGGACGCTGACCTGGACCAAAAGCGACTGGTCAGAAGGACGCGGCTGGAAGTTCAACTGGAAGTATATTGACAGCAATATTGAGAGTTATACTATCGAATTTGCCGGACCAACCACTACGAACGGAACTATTGTTGTGCAGTATTCGTACAACTATGAAAATTATACTAAAGAATTCGGATTTGATACCGGTGCAAGAGGTATCACCATTGACCTGCATACCGGTTTCGGAAACGATACGTACAGTCTGAATTACATTCTGATTAAAGCCGGTGCGCCTTGTACTATCACTCTGAACCGTGCTTACTTCACCACCACAGGCAACAGCGATGTCTATCAGGCAGAGAATGCGGATTTTGCCGGTTATACAGAGAACTTTACCGAAGCAGACAATACTGTGATAAAAGTTGAAAACTCAACTTCGGACGACTATGTGACATTTACGGTGAATGCGCCATGCAAGGCGGTGTATAGGCTGAATATCGGTTATAATAACGGAACCAGCAACAACGACCGTGCATGTAATCTGAAGATCAATGACGGTTCGGATATCGGTTTAACCTTACCCAAGACCGGCGCTGAGGGAAACAAAGACATCGGCGAGGTGGCGTACTCCACAATACTCAACAAGGGTAACAACACGATTACGATTCATGGCAACTGGAAGTGGTACAATATTGACTACCTGCGTGTCTATGCACCGCAGTTATACCTGATTGGCAATGTACATGAGTCCGGGTACAGTTGGGTTCCGAATGCCGGCAAATTAATGACCTTCGACCCTGAGACTGAAACATTCACCTGCTACACACGAATAGGTAAGGAGTCCAATCAAGCCACAGCCGGAACGTTTGCATTCGCAACGGTTCTGGCGGAGAACAATGACGACGGCGGATGGAGTTATATGAACGCTCACCGATGGTCGCCGTCAACCGACAATCTCGCTGTAAACCCTGACGGAAAAACTGCCACCACCGACATTATCAAACAAGGCTGGAACTCCTACCAAGTACCTATGGCCGGAACGTACACGGTAACCATGAAAGCGGATTTGTCGAGTTTCACAGTGCAAGGACCGGCTGTATATATGTTCGGTTTATTTGAAGGTTCCGGCTATGGTTGGGGAACAAACAGTTACTCCATGATGACCTACGATGTTACCAATGAGGTATATCGCCTGCGCACACGCATAGCCTCAGCGGCAGATGCAGACGGAGATGGTGAGGTGGCTTTCGCCACGGCGTACAGCGATGCCAGCGATTGGAATTACCTCAACGCCAACCGCTACGGACCATCCACTACCGGGGATGCAGCTGTGGATAACTCTGCCAACACCATAGGCCGGAACGGTGACACAAAGTTTACCGGCATACCGGCGCATAAATATGAAGTGGTGGTGGATATGTTCTCGGCAACCAAGACGGCATGTTTCTACAAGTTGTACACGTTCGGCTATGAAGTGGCCGGCACGAATGCACACGGTTCAATCAGTTGCAGTACGGATGACACGGAGATACCAAACGGCTCGTCTGTTACCGTCACTGCCACACCCGATGCAGGATACCGGTTTGTCAAGTGGACGGATGCCGGCGGCACGCAGCTGTCAACCAGTGCTTCCTACAGTCCGACTATCACAGCCGACACGTGGCTACAGGCACATTTTGAACCGGACTGCCCCTACGAGATAGCAGCCAGCAACTATGCTTTTGCCCGATTACGGGACGATGTCTATACTGCTAGTAACGGCAGCACGTTCTTCGACACAGGCAGTGCAGTGTATTTTGATTATTCCGCCAATAACGACAGCGCGGAAGTGTTCTATCCCGTACATCTGGCTGCAGGAACATATTATTTCTACGTGACGATGACAGCAGACGGCGACCGGCGCAAGTTGCACTTGTACGAACCATCGAACAGCGCAGGCAGTCTGTACTACAGCGGAAAGCGATGGGCCATCCGCCAGTCGCACAGTTTCGGTGGTGGTTCGGGTACGTTTGAGACGAGCGGCTTCACTGTGCCGGAAGGAGACTACCTGATCAGTCTGTGTGCACAGCGGAACACCCGTTTTTCGCAATGCGACGTAGTGGGCGAATGCTCAGCAGCCGGTGCTGCCACCTCCGCGCTGACGCTATCCGCCGGAGCGAACGGTTCGGTGACAAGTGACCAGATCAACAACAGCAAGATTATAGCCGGAACAGAAGTGCTAATCGTTGCGATGCCCGGTGCCGGTTACAGGTTCCACCAATGGAACGACGGCAATACCGATAATCCCCGCAGGGTGACAATGAACAGTAATCTGTCGCTGTCTGCATCGTTCAATCAGACCAACGGATGTGTGAACACCATTATTCGCGAATGCGAAACCGAGTCCGTCACGCCGACCACTGCGCCGATAGCGGTCACCGGTACAACGAGTACTAGCGACGGCGTGATTACGAACAAAGAAGGGGAAACGATGCTGTACTATGCCTTTGAGATAACGGAACCCGTGACCTGTTCGTTCACACTGCTTACGCCTACTCAGGACAAACAGCAGTCGCTCTATCTGTATTCGGCGCAACTGTCAAGTGGCACAGCACTCGTATATAACGGCACAACGTATTATCAGTCCGGTGATCCGTCGGCAGTTAACAGCCCGAATAGCGGAACGAACCATGTGTATCCCGTTTGTGCAACAAGTATGGCGTTGGCAGCCGGCAAATATGTGGTAGGGCTGTATTCCGCATACTCATGGTCGCAGTACGACAAGTTGGTTATGAGTGCAGGCGGCAACGATGCTGACTGCTCACTGGCGGATATCACGATTGCCGCAGGTGACGAGGCGGAACTGCCGCATGCGGTACGCAACCTCACCGTCTATCAAGGCGGCACGGCAACGAACAGCCACGATGTGGATATATTAAACTCTATCACGTATATCAGGCACGCATACGGCGGCGCAAACAGCAATCAGATGAACCACTGGTATCCTTTCTGTCTGCCGTTTGAGGCGACGGCTTGCAAGGTCTATGACGAAGCGGACAAAATGGATTATGCGATCAATGCTATCTATTTGCAAGGCGGCGATGAGCCGGATAGCCCGTCAGGAGCCGGATACTTCTATCTCAAGTATCTGACGAATGATTATACAGGCGTGCAGCCTGACGAGTTCCGCAACCGCTGGGCGTATATCGCGCAACCTTTGCCTGAGCAGTACGTGCCGTATATCATTCTGTTTGTCAACCATTGGGATGACACAGATACCGATGATGACTATTTTGAGAACAATCCGATTGTGATGTTCACAGGCGGTGCGCAAACCATAGAAGGCACGGCGAATATTGACCGCATTCCCGCAGATAACGGCGCAGAGGCGTACTATTACTATGCCAACAACACTCTGGCGCCTATCCATCTGGACGATGCGTACGTATTCAGCGAGGAGGACAACCACTTCAATTATCAGGAGGATGTGACGATAGCACCGTTTGAGTGCTATATCCAGGCCACGGAGTCCTTCAAGGCAAAGCACAGGTCAGTGGCTATGCCACGCGTGGGCAATGAGGGAAATACACCTACCGCGATTGACTGTGTTCAGTTGACGGGCGATGGCATGCTCTGTCTGTACGATATCACCGGGCGACTGATTACAGTCAGCGAAAGCGATATACAGACATACAAGCTGCCTGCAGGGGTGTACGTGTGCAAACGAGGTAATGATACGTATAAACTGGTAATCCGCTAAACTGTAATGTTATGAACAAAACGCTTTTATCTATCTTACTTGTCATCTTGCCTTTTGGGATAGTGTTTCCCTCATCCCTTAGTACGAATACATCAAAACAGATGCCGGTTGGCAGTACACTGCCTGCAAGCAACTTCTATAGTACCAGTGTTTACAATAACGGTAGCCAGTCTTCATCTTTTGCAAATTCTGCATCCGAAAGGATGGTAGGAACAACAACGCTGCCGGTATCGCATATCTCTGCTCCATACGATGAATGGGATGAGTGGGAGGACAATTTGGAAGTCAGTGGTTCACGTTCACCGCGTCGTTCACCCGGTGACCCGCACTCCGGCGGCACATCGGTAGATACCCCGGGGGCATCGTTAGGCGGGGCGGTTGTGCCGCTGCTGGTCTTGTGCGTGCTGTATGCAGTCATTCGCGCGATAATCAACAAAAGAAAGGAATTGTATCAAAATATGTTAAGATTGTGTCGGCAGAAATGCTAAAAAAGTAGTACCTTTGCATCGGCAAATTGAAATAAACTCTAAAAATCTATATAATCATGAAGAAATTCAACGAATTTAATCGTGCCCTTGTGGCTAAAAAGAAAATCTTCTTATTTATCGGTGCAATGCTATTGGCTGTGACAGCAAATGCTGGGACCATTACACAAGATCTGGATTTAAGTGCTCTGGCAGCTGGTGATAACGCGGAATATAATACCGCGTCCCATGTTATTACGCCAAATGCTGCTTGGGTTGGCGCTGGTCATTGGTATGGTTCGTATGATGTGTCGGATTATTCTCAAATCGTCATTGAATTAGCAAGTGCATGCGCACAACCGGTTTCGTTATCAATTAGTTATGCCGATGGTTCTGCTGACCAACAAATCATACTAGCAGCCGGTGCCACTTCCGGAACTATCGAACTCAATGGCTCGTCACTTTCAAATATTTGGGTGGCTTTATATAGCGCTACATATGATGAGGTAACGATTGCCTTAAGCCGTATTTACCTTAAAGGGACGAACGGCAAACAATCCATCATTACTCTGAACGACACAGAAACAGAAATTGGGAACTGGGACACCGGACTTGCAGTTGGTTCATCAACTTTTGCCGATGCACATGCTGGCGACCAAGTGATAATTAATTTTGTTACCGCAACTGCGGCATACAATCAAGTGCAAGTCGTGAGCAATGGTGAGACATTAGACTCATACAATCCTAATATAGCCACCGTTGCAGCTACTGTTACTCAAGTTCGTTTTACCCTAACGGCGGCTGACCTGACAAAAGTACAAGCCAACGGCATATATATAGGTGGCTACTATGTTACTATCAAAAACGTGCAACTTCGTAAACATGCCATATTCTATACGACTTTAACTACACTTGGCAATTGGTCCGGTGGTGTCAATGTTGCCAACGCTAACCTTCCTGCGATGGAGGATGGCAATCTGTTATGCTTCCACGTAACAGCGGCGAGCGTGGACGGACAAGTCTATTTGCAGCACGATTGGGCGGACTTTACTTATACAACTCCGCGCAACTATGTGTTTACTTCCGAAGATGTAGCTGCACTTCCCAAGACATTCAGTATTCCTGTCACCCACGCCTTGCTTCACCAATTAGGCAGCCAAGGGCTGACAATCAATGGTCAGGACTTTACCTTTGATGAAGTTTTTGTAGCCGAAGGAACGCCTTCCAACACCAAAGCTGCATACCTCAATGTAACAGCCGCAGGCATGGCGACGTACGTGCTGCCATTCGATGTGCCGGATTTGCCTGACGGCGTGGAGGCATACAATCTGACCAATGACGGAACAAATGAAATCGTGGCAGAACAGGTATACTCCCTTATGGAGGACAACCCCGTGCTGATTATTGCTGCGGAAGGCGAATACGAGTTTGTAAGTGCAGAAGGTAAATCGGACGATGTGTCGGGCAAGACAGGCACCTATACCAACGGTGCATTGGTTGGTACGTATGCAGCAATCGATCCATTGGCGCAAACCACAGCCGGTAACTACAATTATATCCTGCAAAAACATGAGGATGAGGTGGCATTCTATCAAGTATTGGACGGCTCATGCTCAGTGGCAGCATACCACGCATACCTGAGTTGCGGATACAACGCCAACGGCGGCGGTTCGCCTGCTCCGATGCGAATGGTGTTCCGTCCGAAGATGCCAACGGCAACAGAGAACACCCAGCAGGCAGCGGCCAGTGTTCAGAAAGTGCTAAAGGACGGACAGCTCTATATCCTGCGCGGAAATACGATGTACACGATTCAAGGTCAAACCGTAAATTAAGAAAGCCATGAGAAAGATATATCAAAGTCCTCAAACCGAGGCAATCCAGGTGTCGATAGCTGTGACACTTTGCGCTTCAGGCAGTAACAAAGCCACCTTCGGAGCAGGAAGTGCCAATGGGGCAGGTTTGTAAACAAAGAAACACACAAGATATGAAACCGAAACATCTTATCTTAATCGTTTTGGCAAGCATGGGAATGACTGTTCCCGTGCTTGCTGCGTCATATACGTTGCAGACGCCCAAGATGCAACTGGTTCTCGATGCCACCGAAGGGCAGGAACTCCAAGTGCTGTACTTCGGCGACCAATCGGCTTCGCCGGCGGACATTGAGGCGGCGGGCGAACAGCATGCGGCGCTGCCGGTGTTCGGCGACATCGACATGATCCATCTGCCGGCCCTGCAGGTGCAGCACGCCGACGGCGACCTCAGCCTCAACCTGCGCGTGCAGAAAGTGGAACAAGTGCTAATGACTAATGGTCTTGTCGTAATCGTCACGCTCAAGGATCAGGTGAAGCCTGTGACCCTGCGCATCTGTTACAAGGCATGGCAGGACGTGGATATCATCGAGACCTGGACGGAGATCGAGCACCAGGAGAAGAAGCCGATCGTGCTCAAGCGCTTCGACAGCGGCTATCTGCATCTTGGCGAGGGCGAGCAGGTCTGGCTCACGCATCTCCACGGCGACTGGGCTGCCGAGGCGGTGGTAACCAACGAACCGTTGACGCGCGGCGTGAAGATCATCCGCAACACCGACGGCGCGCGTAACGCCCACTTGGATGCGCCCGAGGTCATGCTGTCGCTCGACGGTGCGCCTCAGGAGAACAACGGACGCGTACTGGGTGCAGCACTGTGCTGGAGCGGCAACTTCGAGATACGCCTGAACGTGCCGAACAATCAGGGCGTGCACCTGTACGCCGGTATCGATCCGCAATCGTCGGAGTACGTATTGGCACCCAAGCAGGTGTTCGCCACGCCCCACTTGGCCCTCTCGTACTCTACCGAAGGCATGGGCGGGGTCAGCCGCGCGTTCCACCGCTGGGCACGCACCTGCGGTATGCTGCATAACGGCAACGCCGTGCGCGACGTGCTGCTGAACTCGTGGGAAGGAATTTACTTCGATATCACCGAGCAGCGTATCATCGGTATGATGGACGACATAGCGGCCTTTGGCGGCGAGTTGTTTGTGATGGACGACGGCTGGTTTGGCGACAAGTATCCGCGTAACAACGACAGCTCGTCACTCGGCGACTGGGTGGTGGACACCCGCAAACTCCCGAACGGTCTCTCTGCCCTCACCGAGGCAGCCAAAGAGCGGCATATCAAGTTCGGTATATGGATTGAGCCTGAGGCGGTCAATACTGTCAGCGAACTCTATGAACAGCACCCCGACTGGGCATTACAAGTGCCCGGGCGCGAACTCAAACTTGGTCGCGGCGGCACACAGCTGGTGCTGGACATGACCAACCCCAAGGTGCAGGATTTTGTCTTCAACCTGGTGGACGACCTGCTGACCCGAAACCCCGAAATAGCGTATATCAAGTGGGACGCGAACGCCTCAATCCAGAACTACGGCCGCCTGTCTGTCAGCCCTAAGGGCGGTCAGTCAGCGCAGCGGTCAGTCAGTCCGCAGGACGGTCTGTATTCTAACCTCTACATCGACTACCACCTTGGTTTGCTGAAGACGCTGGAGCGCATTCGTGCCAAGTACCCGAACATTGTCATCCAGAACTGCGCCTCGGGCGGCGGACGCGCCAACTACGGACTCATGCCGTACTTCGACGAGTTCTGGGTCAGTGACAACAACGACGCCTTGCAGCGCGTCTTCATCCAGTGGGGCACATCGTACTTCTTCCCGTCGAACGCCATGGCGCAGCATATCGGCGGCTCACCCTACCAGATGACCCACCGCGTCATTCCTATCAAGTTCCGCTGCGATGTAGCGATGAGCGGACGGCTGGGGATCGAGCTGCAACCCAAGCACATGACCGACGAGGAACGTCTGCAGTGCACCACCGCGCTGACCGATTACAAGGCGCTGCGCAATATTATCCAGCTCGGCAACCTCTATAGGCTTGTTTCGCCGTATGGAAATGACAAATCACAAATGACAAATAACCAATCCCCGGCTGTACAACAGACGACGGCATTGATGTACGTCACGGACAACCAAGCTGAAGCAGTCGTGTTCGCTTATTCATTGAGTAATTTCATGAAGCAGGCGCCGCGCCGCATCCGTCTGGCCGGACTGGATCCGAACCGCACATACACCATTAAGGAGAAGAACATCCGTGTGCAGTACAATCACAGCATCGGCGCGTGGGACAAAGGTGAGCCATGCAGCCTCCACGGCAAGCAGTTCACCGGCGCGTATCTGATGTCCGTCGGGCTGATTATCCCGCTTTCCACCGAATACACGCAGGATTATCCGTCGCGCATCTTCCATTTGAAGTAGGATTAGGTAGGGTTCACAGATTGAGCAAAATAAACAGATTGAGAAGAAACAATTTTCAGTCGCGCATCTTCGGGTGCGCGATTGACGTGTAGAAAGAGTAAAAGTGAAAAATCCAGACATATATTGCAAAAAAGAATGATGAATATTTGCAAATATCAAAATTTTTTAGTAATTTTGCACGCAAAATTTGCCAGGGCACAAAATTTACCTTGCAAACAAGACAAAGAAAGGAGTTTGTATGTCACAAAAAACATTTTGGAAAATACAATACATCAACCTCTGCATTGACGAATTTGCACGCAAGTTCCGCCTCACGCCACAGGTGGCATTTAACTACTTGAGCCGTTATAAAGGTCTGGAGTTCCTCTATGAGCACTATGACTACGAGCACACACAAGCTTTGTGGGAAACGCAAAAC
>DBXI01000012.1 GCA_002309255.1 Bacteroidales bacterium UBA1216
ACCCATCAATCCATCAATCCATCAATAAAGCGTTATGGCAGAAATCGAACCATCTACAGCAATTGAGCTCATCCACGGCAAACTCAAAAGTACCGATCCTGGTTACTTTTATGTCAAAAACGACAAGCAGTTCTATCGTGATCGCGAGGAAACTTACCAGAAGAATCAATCCCCGCGTCAGAAATACAACTCCGAAGTCTTCGCTTATGCCAACGACCAGATGGCGCTACACTACAAAACTCCCGAAGGAAAGCTCCGCCTCAAAGCCGAGTTTGAAGCCGCCAACCACATCGGCTCCAACGGCAAAACCTACGCCACCGCCTGGTCATGGAAGTTCAACTCCCTCCAGCACGAATACCGCCTAGCCCATCCTTTTGAATAAAATTACAAAATATAACTAACATGAATAACAAACAAATAACGCCGGAGTTTATCCGGGATTTGGAAGACAATGAGATATTTGTGTTCGGCAGCAATCTGGCCGGTATGCACGGTGGTGGTGCGGCGCGGATGGCACATGAGGTGTTTGGCGCAGAATGGGGCGTGGGCGTAGGAGCAACAGGCCAATGCTACGCGATCCCGACCATGCAAGGCGGCCTAGAGACCATCCAACCTTATGTGGATGAGTTCATCGCTTACGCCAAGCAGCACCGAAAGAAACACTTCCTCGTCACCCGCATCGGCTGCGGTATTGCCGGCTTCACCGACGAGGAGATAGCGCCATTGTTCCGCGAGGCAACGAAGGAGTCGAATATCGCCTTGCCGAAAGAGTGGTGGCGGATATTGCGTGGGGCAAAATAAATCAAATATTACCAATATATCCAATATTTTGACGAATGAGATCTTGTAATACCATCATCCTGGATTTTGGTGGCGTGCTGATGAAACACGACAGAGAGGGAAGTCTCCGGGCGATGCGGGCGCTGGTGCGGGAGGAGAAGGGGCTGACCGAGGTGATCGGGCTGGGGAATGACCAGCCCGGGACCCTGCGCGCGCGATTTGAGAGGGGAGAAATCAGCAAGGAGACCTTTGTCGAACTGGTTCTCAATCTATGCAAGCCAGGGACAATAGCGCAACATCTCATCGAGGCATGGAACACGATTCACGCAGGCATCCACGACAGCACGTGGGCGCAGATACAACTGCTTAAGGACAAAGGGTACAAGCTCTATCTGCTGTCGAATACCGATGCTATCCATTGGACGCACACAATGGAGTTATATGGGGCAAAGCTTAACGAGTGCATCGAGCGGGTTTATCTGTCGTATGAGATGGGGCTGTGCAAGCCTGATAAACGCGTGTTTGAAACGGTGGATAGAGAGGTTAGGGCTGGCAGAGAACGCGAAGACAGGCAGAGGTGCGTGTGGTTCGTGGATGATTTAGACGTGAATCGTATTGCGGCAAAGAAGAGCGTAGGCTGGCACACATGCGCAAGCATTGATGAACTGCTGCAAATGATGCCATAAGATGCAATTAGAACGGAAAAACAAAAGAAACGAAGAAAAATGCAAATTTTATTTGCAAATGTCAGTTTTTTTTAGTAACTTTGTAGCCGTTTTTTTGATAACGATAAAATAAACCCGATTATATGGAGTATAACTTTAGTGAGATTGAACAAAAATGGCAGGCGGCGTGGGATAAGGCCGAAGCCTACAAGGTAAGTAACGAAAGCGAGAAACCGCACTACTACGTGCTGGACATGTTCCCTTATCCGTCGGGCGCAGGCCTGCACGTAGGACATCCGCTCGGCTATATTGCCAGCGACATCTACAGCCGCTACAAACGTCAGAAAGGCTTCAATGTGCTGCATCCGATGGGCTTTGATGCCTACGGTCTGCCGGCAGAGCAATATGCCATCCAGACCGGTCAGCATCCCGAGGTGACCACCAACGAGAACATCAAACGCTACATCAGCCAGCTCCGCAAGATAGGCTTCTGCTACGACTGGAGCCGTGAGGTCAAGACCTGCGATCCTAAGTTCTACAAGTGGACGCAGTGGGCGTTCATCCAGATGTTCAACCACTACTACGACACCGCCGCCCAGAAAGCCAAACCGATCAGCGAACTCGTTGCACGCTTTGAAAAGGAAGATCCGACCTGGGCAACCCTTACCGAGAAAGAGCAGCAGGAGCGACTGATGAACTACCGCATCGCATACCTGGCCGATACGAAGGTCAACTGGTGTCCTGCCCTCGGCACAGTGCTTGCCAACGATGAGGTGAGCGAAGGCTTGTCCGTTCGCGGAGGTTTCCCCGTTGAGCAACGTGTGATGCGTCAGTGGTGCTTGCGCGTGAGTGCCTACGCACCGCGTCTGCTGGAAGGTCTTGACCGCCTCGACTGGACGGACAGCCTCAAGGACACCCAGCGCAACTGGATAGGTCGTTCGGAAGGTGCGGAGATGCGCTTCGAGATCAAAGGTCAGGACGCACCGATCACCATCTTCACCACGCGTGCCGACACGGTGTTCGGCGTAACGTTCATGGTGCTGGCACCTGAGAGTGAGTACGTGGAGCGTCTGACAACCGACGAGCAGCGCGAAGAAGTGGAGAAGTACCTCGCATGGGTCAAACGCCGCACCGAGCGTGAGCGTATTGCTGATCGCAAGGTCACGGGCGTATTCTCCGGCTCGTATGCCATCAATCCGCTTACAAATAACGAGATACCTATCTATATATCCGACTATGTCCTGGCCGGCTACGGCACAGGTGCCATCATGGCTGTTCCGGCACACGATAGCCGCGACTACGCCTTCGCCAAACACTTCAACCTGCCCATCGTACCCCTGATTGAAGGCGCGGATATCAGCGAGCAGAGTTTCGACGCCAAGGAAGGCAAGATGATGAACTCCGGTTTCCTGAACGGACTGGAAGTCAAGGACGCCATCGCCAAGATGAAGGAGTATATCACCAACACCGGCATCGGTCGCGTGACGGTCAACTACCGCCTGCGTGATGCTATCTTCTCGCGCCAGCGTTACTGGGGCGAACCGTTCCCGATCTATTACAAGGACGGCATGCCTTATCCTATCCCCGAAGAGTGTCTGCCGCTCGAACTACCTGAAGTGAAGAAGTTCGAACCGACAGCCACTGGCGAACCACCGCTCGGCAATGCACAGTTCTGGGCGTGGGATGAGAAGAACCGCAAGGTAGTCGATAAAAGTCTTTTGTCTTTGAGCGATAGCGGTCTTTCTTCTTTGAGCGAAGCGGTCTATCCATTAGAGCTCTGCACGATGCCGGGCTTCGCCGGCTCATCAGCCTACTACCTGCGCTACATGGATCCCACCAACGATGAGACGCTCGTCAGCAAGCAGGCCAACGACTATTGGCAGCAGGTCGATCTCTACCTCGGCGGCTCGGAGCACGCTACGGGTCACCTGATCTACAGCCGTTTCTGGAA
>DBXI01000057.1:0-20467 GCA_002309255.1 Bacteroidales bacterium UBA1216
GACACTTCGAAAAACTGGCTGCAAAATTACAAAAAAATTTTGATATATGCAAATATTAGGTTAATAAAATGCAGTTTGCATCATTTTTTTTGCAATTTTTCATTAAACCAGAAAGCAGGCGCCCATCGGCCGCCTGCTATTCGAATAGTCCATACTATACTCTTACTTCACCTCCTGCCCTTGGACGGTGTAGGTCTTGCCGTCGCGGAGGATGAGGAGTTGCCCATCGTAAAGTAGTTTCCGTGTGTATTCAGAAGGTACAATACTATTTGAAGGAGTGGATGTCGGTGTATCCGCTTCAATTGGATGTATTTCCATAAAGTCTTCCCACCAGATTGAATTTGCATAAGTTTCGACACTTTCTGCCGGCACATACAATCTGCATGTTGTGTTGTTAATTCCCGACCCCGTTCCACCTGCCGGCGGTGTTGCCAGTAAGACGGTTAAGCAACTAATCGGGCTACCGGAAAAAATGTCACCACGGATGTCTGTTATGCCTTTTCCAAGTGTAACTGAAGTTAGGCTTTTGCATTCGGCAAACGCCGCATATTCAATGGAAGTAACACTATTTGGAATGGAAACTGTTGTGAGTTTCTGGCAGTTCATAAAAGCGAACCCGCCAATGCTGCTTACGCCTTCGGGGATTGATACGGATTCAAGGTTATAACATCCAAAAAATGATTTTTCTTCTATTCTTTTGACATTTTGTGGAATAGAGATAGTTGTCAAAGAATTCATTCCGTCACAAAGTCCAGAAGGGATGCGCTCTACTGCATCTCCAAAAACAAAGGACGTGATTTGTTGGCGAATGTCATAAGTATGATACACGCCCAAATATCCGTTATAGCAATAGAAAGGATTGTTCTCGTATATAAGGTCTCTACAATCAACGGCATTCCAAATAACCGATGTTAGGTTTGTGCATCCGCTCAGTACATATTCACCGATACTATCCACTTTTTCGGGAATTGTTATCGAAGTCAGACTGCTGCAATCGCAAAAGGCTTTGTTATAAATAGTGGTTACATCATTGCCCATCGTTATTCCATTGAGTTTTTGGCAACCATTAAATAGGCAATGACTGATAGTTGTCACTTTATCAGGAATAACTATGGAAGTAAGCCCTGTGCATTCATTAAATGCCCATTCTCCGATGCTGTCCACTTTGTCAGGAATAATTATTGATGTAAGGCTGGTACAATGCGAAAATGCCCACGGGCCTATTGAGGCAATGGTGCTTGGCAGTTGTACAGACTCAAGATTCTTACAATTTTCAAATACACTTTCTGCAACTGTAGTCACGCCTTCAGGAAGTTGAACGGAAACAAGGTTGGAGCAATACGCCAATGCTCTGGTCTCTATATCTGTTACGCTCTCTGGGATAGTTATTCCCTTGATATTACATCCGTCGAATGCATAGGCTGTAAAACTGGTTAAGCCGTTAGGAAGAGATATATGAGCAATATAAGACTTGTACTCTGCCCAAGGGCGTGAGGTCATGTTGCCTGTCCCTTCAATTATTAGTGTACTATCTTTGGTGTTAAGTGACCATGTAAGGTTTTCGCCACAAGTACCATTGACGACTCCTGCCTTTGATGTTAGTGTGGCGATGCAGACTAAAGCCACTAATAAGATCCGTTTCATACTATATTGAAGTTTAATAGGTTATATGCAAAAAGTGCGAACTTTCGCTTTTATCATATTGGGCTATTCGGGCTTCCACTCCCATCACATCCAATATATGCAGAAAGTCCACACTCACAGTGTGAACATTCGCTATATTCAGGAAAGTGATTCAATTTGTGGAAGAATGAATAGCTCCTTAATAAAGCAAACGCTTAATTCTATTATGTCATCGCTTTGTAAACGCTGTCGGTGCCAGCGCTCCGATTTAACGTCTAAGAGCTGACGTATGTTGTTGCCTATGCATTGCCTTTACGATGCGCGGTGTGTCATAGGCGGTAAAATGTCTTATTGATTCTTTATAAACTTTACGATGCAGTCAATGCATGTCGGCTTGTCAGTGAGTGTATCAATAAAGACGTTAGCCGGGTGCATGTCTTCAAGATAGAGACGTTCGCCAATGTAGTTGACGCCTTCACCCTCGCGGTTGTCTCGAAAGCCTTTAGCGGATACTAATTCGTCAATTTCTTCCTTTGTTGCCAAACGTTTGCACCCAATATACTGCTGCGTAAGAATCGTTCTAAACAATCCATCTGAATCGCGCGTGAAGCCTATTACTTTCATTGTTGTTTCCGGGAACAATGAGTTATGCAATATGATGGCTTCAAGAGCCTTGCCGAGTGTTGCATAAATCGAAGCACATTCCTTATTGGGTTTGCCTCTTTGCATTCAAGAGAAAAGCGACCTGGTTCAAAGCTTGCTCGCGCGTAACAGCACACGATGTACGCCCCAATGAGAGACGCGCCTCCCGAGCAGAGTCCTGCATGCTCTGATTGATTAAACCGATCAAGATTTGTTCTTCCATAGAGTATATCGTTTACATAATTGTCAATTAGTTGGAGCGTGTGCTCCGAAAAACTATTGTACGTGATAGAGGTGTAGATTTGTTCCTGCCGTGTTGACCATGTGGCAGTAGGATGCTGTTCGGTCATTCTTCATAAATTTTGCCTGCAAAGTTACAAAAAATATTTGACATTTGCAAATATTCACACGATAAAATGGGATTTATCTGCATTTTTATCGCAATAGCGTAATTTATGCTGACAAAAGATTGGAATTTATTTTGCCGTGCAAAAATTTTGACACGGCTTGTTTTTATTATTCATCGGGGAGATTATCTCAAGACACATCTGTGAGTAAACCCTAGGATTGGTTCGTGTTTAGTCCCTTTAGAGGCCGTGTTTGTCGGCTTCGGTTATATATCAGAAAAAGTGCCATGGCCTTCAACATGCAAACAATTTCTCATAAATTCATACAGAAAATACATTTTTCTGCATTTCTTGTAATAACCCCAAACAAGAAAAATAAACAGAATTAAAAGCGTGAGGCTGCTATGCCGCACACTCAAAACTGATGGTCTTAGGAAACCGTAACGATAAGTATGCAACAATAGTAACTCCACGCTAAATACGCGGAACCTATTTGCAAAACTCTTATCGTTGTGAAAAGTTCCTAAGTTTTCAGTTTCAAGAGTAAAGCAAAACGCTTCATTTTATTCAATATGTCACCGCTTTATTTCGATGTCGGTGCCAGCTTCGCGTTCGGCAAATCTCGCTATACGATGTCGCTCGGCGACATAAAGAGCTCGATTGCCTCCGCTCTTCAAAAATCAATCGTGCGATTCATTTTTAAGTTCCAATGATTACGTCCATCGGACGACGGTCGCAATTAACCCTGCGGGCAGAGGTGTTATTCTGCTACTCCTATTTCGTAGAGGTATTCAGGGGCAAGATCTGCACCGTTCGCCCATTCTATGGTAACAGGAGTCAATGCATACTGAATAAACTGCTCTTTGTCACGCAAAGAGCCAAAAACCTCACCTTTTAAGTGCGGCTCTAAATCAACGACCTTACGAACTCCATCGCTAAACGTGAGTGCCAAACGATAGTCGCCTTGATAGTCAACATCTTTTACACGTAACATAACTTACTATTTAAGAGGGGCTATTCTGCCTATTTGTTTGCCTTCCTGAGCACTCTCCCACATAGAGAGAATTTCCTGCTCATGCAAATCAATCCATTGATTAACCTTACTGATCACTTTTGCCGGAGCCTGTCCGTCCACAATACGATCCAACACGCTTATGCTGCATTAGTAGTCACCATAGGTGAAATGAACATGGGGAGGATTATGATCCTTCCAATACAGACAGATAATAATTCCGTAAAAACGACTAATCTCAGGCATAACGAATAAGTTTGATGTTTTCGCTTGCAAAGGTACGAAAAATAATTGACTTTTGCAAATCTTTCGCACAGAAAATTGCAAATATCTGCTGTTTTTATGCAAACCAACGGAAAACGAGCACACGTGTGCTCGCTTTGTACCGTATTCATGTTTGGGCTTTATATGGCCGAGAGGCCAAGCACTTCGTTCAGGGTGTGCCAGCCACGTTTGTCGGCGAGCCATTCTGCCGCCAGAATTGCCCCCCATGCAAAACCTTGACGGGACTTGGCTTCATGGCGGAGAGAGAGGATGTCTACGGGACTCTCCCAACGAACCTCGTGGATGCCGGGGATTTCACCTTCGCGTATGGCTTCGATGGGGCAATAGGGGTTGGCAGTCTGCCAAGCGATTGCTTCCCGCAAGGTCTTGGCAGTACCTGAGGGTGCATCGAGCTTGTGCACGTGGTGAACTTCTGTGATGGATGGTCGGTATCCGCCGGCGCGATGCAGTAACTTAGCTAGATATTTGTTCACAGCAAATAGGACGTTCACTCCTATGCTGTAGTTACTGCTCCAGATGATACCCGGATGATCCTTGCCCTGCAGTTCGGTCTGCAGATCTGCTGCCAACCATCCTGTTGTACCGCTCACCACAGGCACTCCCTGCGCGATAGCCGCGCGCACATTCTGCTCCGCGGCATCCGGATGGCTGAACTCAATCGCCACAGCAGCGCTACGAAATTCATCACTATCAATGGTCTGCTTCGATGCAATGGGGTCAACGATGCAGACGACCTCATGTCCGCGATTCTTGGCAATAGAGGCTATCATCTGCCCCATCTTGCCGTAGCCGATAAGTGCTATCTTCATCTTACCACTTGTTGAAATGGATGTTCTCGGGTTTGTATTTATCCTTGACGGCAGGTTGCTCGGCAGGAACGCCAACGGGTACAACGCACAGAGGGATAATATGTTCGGGCAAGCCGAGCATCTGTTGTACAAGAGCGGCGCGGTTCATGTCAGGATGCAGACCTGTCCACACTGCGCCTAATCCCATGGCGTGGGCTGCGAGGAGCAGGTTTTCTGTTGCTGCCGACACATCGTTGATCCAGAACGCGCCCAGATCCCCCTCGATCGCCTTGCTCAGATCACCGCAGGGAATGAACGCGCAAGCAGGGTGATTGTTGCAGCGCGAGTAAGGAAGTGCTTCGCCCAGTTTGGCGATTAGTTCATCGTCGGTAACAACAATGAATGCCCAGGGCTGGCGGTTGATGGCACTCGGCGCAGCCAGTGCTGCACGCAGAAGGAGGTCGATCTGCTCCTGACTGATCTTCTCGCCCGTAAACTGACGAACGGATACGCGGGTGAGGATGTTCTCCAGGACGATGTCCTGTTTGTTTACGTTCTGCATACTTTCAGTGGGTTTGTTGCAAGCCGCAAGAGCGAATACGCACACGGCTGCGAGAATAACTTTCTTTATCATAACTTTTCCGATTGTTCCGTTGTTTAACATATGACTAGACTTCTGCACTTGCACAAAACACATGCAAAGATACAAAAAAAAACTGATATTTGCAAATAGAATAGCAAAAAACTTGCAAATGTCATATTTTTTTTGTAACTTTGCGCAAAAATTGTTTACAATGAACGAAAAACGTGATATCGGCTCCCTGTTTGACCGCATAGCAGGTAAGTACGACTTCCTGAACCATCTGCTGTCGCTGAACATCGACAAATACTGGCGTCGGCGTGCAGTCCGCTGCATCAACCATGACGCAACGAAAGATGCAGCGCGACCTACATATATACTGGACGTAGCTATCGGTACGGGCGACCTGGCGATAGAGATCATGCGGCAGCAAAAAGCCGATGAGATCGTCGGTATCGATCTGTCGGAGCAGATGATGCGCATCGGGCTGGATAAGGTCGCCAAGGCCGGACTGAGTGAACGGATCCGTTTTATGAAGGCGAGTGCGTTGGAGATGCCGTTTGAGTCTGACTGCTTTGATGCGATCACCTGCGCCTACGGGGTGCGTAACTTCAGCGATTTGGATGCGGGACTGAGAGAGATGCACCGCGTGTTGCGCCCGGGCGGACAACTGATGATCCTGGAGTTCTCGTATCCATCCAACCGTCTGATTGCGTGGACATACGATCTGTACTTCACGCATATTATGCCGGCTATAGGCCGACTACTTAGCGGCGACAAGACAGCCTACAACTACCTCAACCGTAGCGTCAAGACGTTTGTGAATGCCAGCCAGATGCATGAGCACCTGAATAGTGCAGGATTTCAGAAGATCCAGTCAACGCCGCTAACCTTTGGCATCAGTACCATCTACACTGCGCGCAAATCAGATTAATAAAAATATTGATGGCTATGACATTAGAAGAATACATCGAGCAGACCATACTGCCTCAATATGATGCCTTTGACGGCGGTCACCGGCGCGATCATGCTGAGATGGTGATCAACGAGAGCCTCAAACTGGCGCGCGAGCACGGAGCAGATGAGAGGATGGCATATACCATAGCCGCCTACCACGACCTCGGGCTGCGCTATGACCGTGAGACCCATCATATACACTCGGGTAAAATCCTGCTGGCAGATCAGGCGCTGCGCCAATGGTTCACAGATGAGCAACTACTCATCATGCGCGATGCGGTGGAAGATCATCGGGCAAGTGCCAAGCATCCGCCACGCACCATCTATGGCGCTATCGTTGCAGAAGCCGACAGGCAGATTGATCCGGTAGTTGTTGTGCAGCGGACAATGGCGTATAGCAAGAAACTGCTACCCAATGCCGATTTTAATACACTCTACCAGCGCAGCAAAGAACATCTGCTGGAGAAGTACGCAGAAGGAGGCTATCTCCGTCTGTGGCTGAATAGCGAACGCAATGTGCAGGGACTGAATAACCTGCGCGCTATCATCCGTGACGAAAATCGCCTCCTTGCATTGTGCCGTGAGTGGCACGAATCGGTCAATCATTAAGTCTGACACAGGCGCCCATCTACCGTAACTCATTTGAGTCCAGAATGATGGTCACCGGGCCATCGTTGATAAAATCAACCTTCATGTCCGCGCCGAACCTGCCTGTCTCGACCTGCAGACCGTATTGTGTGCGCAGCACATTGTTGAAGTAGTCATATAGCGGTTCGGCCACCTCGGGACGTGCTGCGCGGATGAAGCTCGGACGGTTACCTTTCTTGCAGTCGGCGTAAAGCGTGAACTGTGATATACTCAGTATAGCCCCACCAACATCCTTGAGCGCCAAGTTCATCTTCCCCTCCCCATCTTCCATCACGCGCATCTGCGACACCTTCTTGGCCAATAGATCGGCCTCTGCCTGCGTATCACCGTCCGTCACACCCACCAGCAGCATAAATCCCTGCCCTATCCGACCGACCACTTGTCCGTCAATGCGCACCTCGGCGCGGCTGCATCGTTGTAAGATAACTCGCATAATTCTATCGCTTAAGGTCAATTATATGTATAATCCGTTTACAATATCCCTAATTGCCGCAGATCGGCCTCGTACTGTTCGGTTGATGTGAACAGCACTGCATGCATGCCTGCGTTCTGCGCGCCGATGATGTTCGCCTCACGGTCATCGGTGAACAAGCACTCCTCCGGCGCGAGATCGAACCTGTTGCACAGGCAGTCGTAGATCGCCCTGTCGGGTTTGACCAGATGCTCCTCGCAGGAGATGATGCAATCATCCAGTAGGCGGAAGATGCCAAACTTCTCCATCACAGGATAGATTGTGTCGCTCCAGTTCGACAGCCCATACAAGCGGTAGCCCTTGTCTTTGAGGCGGATGAGCAGATCGTGCATACCGGGCATCTCATAATCGATAGCATCCAGTTGCCGGTCGTGATACACCTGCAGTTGATCACGCCAGTGAGGGTTCTTCGCCTGCGCCTCGCGCACTATATCGCTGAACGGTTCTGCCCCCAAATCGCAGCGCCGGATGAACTGCTCATCGCACACCAGCGCCTCAAATGCCGGATAATCCGCATCGTTGCCCACCACAGAACGCAGGAACGACGGGTAGTCGTAGCAGACAAGCACCTTGCCGAAATCAAATATGAGGTTCTTGATCATGCAAATATTTATTCAAAGGGTTCATTGGCTATGCTCTCACCGGTGATGGTGTATGCCCTTCCTGCGCGCAGGATATATAGCACTCCGTCGCGTAGCACCTTGGTGGCTGCGGCAGGCATGTTGCCGTCGGATGGCTGATAACTGATGGCGGACAGTTCATCGCATATATCGGTCACCTCGGTGGTAGGCTGTATGCTGCCCTTGTTTGCGCCGGTGTAGAGATAGCGGTCGCGGTACTTGAGGTCGGGCGTCTGATTGCCGTTGCCATCGTTCCAGATGATCATCCACGAGTCATCGATCTCACCGGCATTTTCGGGTATAACGAACTTGTAGTTGCCCTTGCCCAACGCCTGCGCTTTCTTCCCCGGCCAGCCGCCGCATACCTGTACGGTTTGTCCGGTGGATTTGTGCCAGATGTAGCAGTTGATGGCATCACCAAAGTCCGATGACTTCGTAAAGAACACCGCATGCTCATTCTTGTCCGTCAGGCACGGTGCTACGGGAGTGGAAGATGTTGTTCCTCCTTCGCCGCCCTCATCATCGGTCAACTCCATCTCTGTTCCGTCCCAGGTGGGGGCAGGGATATTGGCAGCTGATGAGGTGTAGATATACTTACCATCGTCGCCAATCTTGCCGGGTGCAGCTGTCTTGTCTGTTGATAGTATATACACGCGCAAGTTACCTTTGCCGCTACAGGTCGCGGTCAGTTTGCCGTCAGTTACAACCTTTGTATCACCCGTCACACAATCGGTGTAGGTGCCGTTAATTATGCCGGTGAACGTGCCGTTGCCGGATATACACACCAGTGCATAACTATCCGTCGTGTCGTCGGTGTAGCGCCGCTTGAAGGCGAACGAACCCGAGCAGCCCTCAACGGAGTACTGCCCCTTGCGCAGTGCAGGGACTGCCATACGGATCTTAGCCAGGCGCTGTATATGTTGTGCCAGCGGATGGGCGAGTGTGGCAGCGATGTTACCCGTAGCGGCGGTGTATTCGGCAAAGTCGGTGGTGCGTATATCACCCTTGATGTATCCGCCAAAGTACGCACGACCGGACTCCTTGAGCGCAATGTTCGTACCCTCGTCGATGCGCTTGCCTTTCTGGAACTCTACCTCCGAACCATAGTATAGGCAGGGGATACCTCGGTGGGTGAACATCAGACTCAGATTCTCCGCCCATGTGTCCTGCGGTTTGCTGAATCGGTTGAACTGCACCTCATCGGGCGCATAATCATGCGAATCGACATACACGACGTTCCAGGTGGCGTCGTTGTAGTACTTGTCGTTGGATGGTTTGGCTATGTTCCACGCTCCTGCAGCGCTGGCGAAGTTCCAATGCTCGGTGAAGTCGATGACGTGCAATCCGGAAGCCTTGCTGTAGTCAGGCGCATGGTAGTCGTTACCGCTGAGCAGGGCGTTCTGCGAGGTGGGCTGTGTGCTCAGTCCGCCTCCATCATCCTGCCCTTGTTGCCAACATGATGCCCAGTTAGGATGCGAGGTGCAAGCCGATCCCTCCATCTCCACGAGGCTCTCCCACGATTCGACGGTGTTGTCCCACTGATAGTCTCGGCTCTCTGCCCAGGTGTAGTAAAACGGGCTCAGGCTGGCTTGTCCGCGGTAGAGGATCTCGCTGTAGCGCGCGCAGACCTCGGCAAACATGTAGAAAGGCGTACCGCCGCGTTTGGCAGCCGCAGCCTCGCCAGCAGCAGCAAAGGCCGGGATGAACGCGTTGTTGAACGTCAAGCGGGGTATATGTCCGCCGGTGTCGATGCGGAAACCGTCCACCCCCATCTTAATGAACGTCGTGTAGCACTTAATAAGGTAGTTGTATACGGCGGGGTTCTCAGTGTTCAGATCCACGCAATCACCGGCTATCTGCGCGAACCAGCGATTGGGCTCGTCCCAGTTGAAGTTGCCGTAGTGATGCCAGTGGTTATGGCTGTCGTAGTTCTTCTTCTGCCCGCTCTCGTCTGACGAGTTCTTCATCTTCGACAGCCGCGCCGCGTACTGTCTGCCGCCATCTAAATCAAGGTAGTTATTTGGCAGCAGACCGCCATCAGCCTGCGTCAGCGGCACCATACATGCATCCAGATCACTCTGGTCGGCAGTCCAATCACGGTCGAAGAGCTTGCACAGGTTAGCCTCGCCGAAGTTACCCGTGTGGTTGAGCACTATATCCAGGATGATCTTCATCCCGCGCCGATGTGCCTCGTCGATCAGCGTCTGGAAACTCACATCATCGGACTCCAACCGATGATCCACCTTCGAGAAGTTCGACGCATGGTAGCCATGGTAATCGTAGCCCGAGGCGTTCTCCACGATAGGCGTTATCCATATGGCGGTGAACCCCAGCGCCTTGATGTAATCGAGTTTGTCGATCAGTCCCTTGAAGTCTCCGCGCCACGCAGGATCACCGGCGTTCTTCGACTGGTTGTCCCAGCACTGCGTGTTGTTCGTAGGATCACCGTCATAGAATCGGGTAGTCATCACGAAGTATATCTGCTCGTCGCGGAAGTCGGTACGCGAGGGGTAGAGCGTGCTTGCCGCCACCTGCGTCAGGCAGATCAAAGCGGTCAGTAAGGTTGCGAATAGTTTTCTCATAGCCGGAGATTATGGATGGTTAAACGTGCTTGTTTTAGCGGTTATTTGGCGGGGTGATACAGCAGCCACGTCACGCCCAGTCCGATGAACGCGTAGTTACGCGGCGTGGACCGGAAGGACTCCGTGTGGAACAGGTTAAAGCCGGCGTTGGCATCCAGTTGCACGCACGGATGAACCATGTATGTGATGCCGAAATCCATGTTGATGTCACACATCGTGCGTCGCTGACCGGGTGTGTCGGAATTAACCGCATTGGGCAGGAACGTGTTGTAGCTCTCCACGAACACGCCCAACCTATCCGTAGGTGCGAAGTTCAGCCCCAGCGATGCAAACACCTCGGGCGTGGGTTTCCAATCCACCCAATAAGCACCTACATCGTAACCTATCGTCAGCCAGTCGGTTACATCGTTCTCAAACAGCAGATCGATCTTCCCTGACAGCGGACGTTCATCGGCATCGGCTTTGGTGAGCGGCAGACCGATGTTCATCAGCAGACTCGTGCGCGGTATCCATTGCAGCACCGGCTGCTCCGATCCTCCCCACAGGCGTATCTTGGAGCCTATCCACAACGGCTCGGGGGCGTAGAGCGCATCGGGCAATATGTCGTCGTTGGGCTTGTCATCCAGCGCCAGCGCACCGCTATACTCCAGACGCAGCTCTGCCCACGGACCAAGCCCGAAGCGCAGCAGCGTGGCGGGCAGGTTGAGCACATGCATGCCGCTGAAGTGCGACACATCCACACCCGTCTCCCATTGGATAAGGCCGCGATCAAGCACATGGGTGCCTGTACCCGCACCGGGACGATCCGCCTCGGCTTGGACTACCTGTTGCTCTGCAAACACACTGCAGGGCAACAAACTGAGCAGGACATATAGCGCCAGTCTTGTCATTGATCAATTACCAATTATTACCAGTTGCTCGAATTTGGCGTGACGTTTCTTGTCCTGCAGCACTTCGTCCACGAGACGGTTGACGCTTCGGCACAAATGCACTGACTGGTTTTTCCATTTAGGAATATAATTCAATAAACGTATTTTACAAATTCATGCAAAATTACAAAAAAAATAGCACATTTGCAAATCTTTCTCAAAAAAAGTGCAGTTTCCCGCACTTTTTTCGTGAAACTCTTGCATATATCTATTTTTTCGTATTCTATGGCGATCTGTTTCCTTCCATACGCGGAAAAGTGCCGAAAAAGTGAACCGAAGTTGCAATTTTTAAGGTGTGAGACATTTTTTTACGGTATAACGGCTTTCCAATTTGCATTATTTGAAAAATTGTTGTAATTTTGTTGCCAATTTTGCAAAATAATCCGATTGAAAACCAAAATCAACGTCAAAAATATGGGAAATGTTCGATTTGATGCCATCAAACGTGCAGTGGAGCATACAACGGTTAATGTGATAGAACCGGAAGGAAAAGTGAAGGACTATTTTGCGCGCGATGTGTTTACACGCGAGCGAATGAAGGAGTATATAGCGCAGGAGGTGCTCGACCAGTTGTTCGACGATGTGGACAACGGTCGCACCATCCATCGCGACATAGCGGGCGTGGTGGCTATCGGTATCCGCAAGTGGGCTATCGAGCGCGGTGCGACGCACTTCACCCACTGGTTCCAGCCGCTCACAGGCGGTACGGCGGAAAAGCACGACGCGTTCTTCACACTCAAGAACGGTGTGCTGCTCGAAGAGTTCAGCGGCGATAGCCTCTATCAGCAGGAGCCTGACGCATCGTCGTTCCCCAGCGGAGGCATCCGTAACACCTTTGAGGCACGCGGATACTCGGCGTGGGATCCTTCGTCTCCTGTTTTCCTGATCGGTGACACACTGTGTATCCCGACGGTGTTCGTGGCGTACACAGGCGAGGCGTTGGACTACAAAACACCGCTCATCCGTTCGACGGCCAGCCTCTGCCACGCGGCGCGCGAGGTGTGTGCGTACTTCGACAAGCAGGTCAAGCATGTGCACGCGAACCTCGGCTGGGAGCAGGAGTATTTCCTTGTAGATGAGGCGCTTTACAACGCTCGTCCCGATCTCATGCTCACCGGCCGCACACTCATGGGGCACAACAGCGCCAAGAGCCAGCAGCTGGAAGACCACTACTTCGGCGCGATCCCGGCACGTGTGTTAGCGTTCATGCGCGAACTTGAATACGAAGCCCTGAAAGCAGGCATTCCCGTGCGCACGCGTCACAATGAGGTAGCACCCAACCAGTTTGAGATGGCACCGATCTTCGAGGACGTCAACCTTGCCAACGACCATAACCTGCTCGTCATGTCGATCATGGAGCGTGTGGCGGAGCGCCATCACTTTCGCGTACTGTTGCACGAAAAACCCTACGCCGGCGTCAACGGCAGTGGCAAGCACTGCAACTGGTCGCTGCAGACGAACACCGGCATCAACCTGCTTGCGCCCGGCAAGAACCCCTACCAGAACCTGCAGTTCATCACCTTCCTCGTGAACGTGCTGATGGCGGTGCAGCGGCATAACGGTCTGCTGAAAGCCAGCATCGTCAGTGCCAGCAACGAGCATCGTCTGGGTGCTAACGAGGCGCCGCCCGCCATCATCTCCGTATTCCTTGGCAAGCAGATAACTGCCGTACTTGACAAGCTCGAGCACGCCAAAGCCGAAGAGGCTATCATCATCAACGCCAAAAAAGAGATGAAGCTCGGCGTGGCGAACATCCCCGAGATCCTGCTGGACAACACCGACCGCAACCGCACCTCGCCGTTTGCNNAACCGTTTCGAGTTCCGCGCCGTAGGCTCAAGTGCCAACTGTGGTGCAGCTATGCTTGCCCTGAACGCCGCCGTAGCCGAGCAGCTCATGCTCTTCAAGCAGGAGGTGGACAGCCGCATCGAGAAAGGCGAAGCCAAAGAGCGCGTGCTGTTTGACGTTATCAAGAAGTACATCGTTGCCTGCAAGGCTATCCGTTTTGATGGTAACGGCTACAGCGACGAATGGAAAGCCGAAGCCGAGAAACGCGGTTTGGACTGCGAGACGTCGGTTCCCCTGGTGATAGACCGCTACCTGTCGCCGTCCTCTATCAAGATGTTCCAACTCACAGGCGTGCTCAGCGAAGCCGAACTGCACAGCCGCAGCGAGGTTAAATGGGAAACCTACACCAAAAAACTCCAAATAGAAAGCCGCGTCATGGGTGACCTCGTCGTCAACCATGTACTGCCGGCTGCCAAACGCTACCAGACTATGTTGCTGCAGAACGTGCTGGCTGTCAAGCAGGTCTTCAGTGCTGACGAGACCGCCTCGCTCAACAAGATGGACTACAGCATCATCCGGCAAATAGAGAATCACTCGGGTGCTATCCTCGACGGCGTAGAGGCGATGACCGAGGCGCGCCACAAGGCCAACCGCCAACCCGACGAACGCAGCAAGGCTATCGCTTACCACGACACCGTGCTACCCCTCATGGCCGACATCCGTGACCACGCCGATGCCCTCGAACTAATCGTCGATGACGAGATGTGGACTCTGCCGAAGTACAGAGAATTGCTGTTTATACATTAAGGATTAGGGGGGAGGGGATTAGCGGAGATGCCACTAACCCACTAACCCACTCACCCGCTAACCCACTAACCCACTAACCCGAACATGAAGCTCCCATTCATCAAGATGCACGCGCTGGGAAACGACTACGTATATATCGATTGTTTCCAGGTATCTACCGCCAAGTTCATCGACAAGGCGGATCTGCCTGCCTTGGCGCGGCGCATCAGCGACCGTCACACAGGCGTAGGTGCGGATGGCTTAGTGCTTATCCTGCCCAGCCGTCAGGCAGATGTGCGCATGCGGATGTTCAATGCTGACGGCAGCGAGGCGGAGATGTGCGGCAACGCAGCGCAATGCATCGCCAAGTATGCGTTCGAGCAAGGGCTGTGCGGCAATCCTATGACCTTGGAGACCCTCGCCGGAATCAAAACAATCACCGTTGACGTGACAGAGGAAGGCCGTGTAAACAAGGCGACCGTGAACATGGGCACGACCCTTGGCAATCCGCATGAGGTGTTCTTCGCTGATGATGCGGATGCCCTTGATGCCGAGTTCGAGCAACTCTGCACCGATGCGCGTTATGCTGATCTCCGTAAGCGCGCGAACATCGAGTGCGCGTATGTGATCAATACTAATGAACTGCGCATGCGCGTGTGCGAGCGCGGAACGGGTGAGACGATGGCGTGCGGTACCGGAGCATGTGCGGCAGCCGTGGCGGCGATGGATAAGGGACTGACCGGCAAAAGCGTGACCGTGTATCTGCCCGGCGGTGACCTGCTGGTGCAACGGGACGATACTGGCATCATCTACCTGACAGGCGCCGCCACCGAGGTGTTCCGAGGCGAATATAATTGGGAGGACGAGTGATGAACGTCAACACGCATTTACAGCAGATGAAGAGCGGTTACCTCTTTACGGAGATTGTGAACCGCACCAAAGCGTATCAGGAGGAACATCCCGATGCGGAAATCCTGCGTCTCGGAGTAGGAGATATAACCCGACCGCTGCCTGCGCCTATCGTGGAGGCGATGCACCGCGCGGTGGAAGAGATGGGGCAGCCCGACACCTTCCGTGGCTATGGGCTGGAGAACGGCTACGCATGGCTCAGGCAGGCTATTCTCGACAACGAATATACGCCGCGAGGCATCGACCTGACGCTTGACGAGGTGTTCATCTCTGATGGCGCAGGCAGCGACCTCGGCAACTTGAGCGAACTTTTTGACGTCCGCAACACGGTAGCCGTACTTGACCCGTCTTATCCTGCCTATGAGGACACCACTCTAATGGCTGGCAGACCGATCGTCTTCCTGCCGTGTACAGTGGAGAATAACTTTGTGCCCGAACTGCCAAAGGTGCGCGTGGATATCATCTATCTGTGCTACCCCAACAACCCGCTCGGCACAGTCCTGACGCGTGAGCAGATGGCACAATGGGTACGTTATGCCCGAGAGAACAAGAGCATCATAATCTTCGATGCCGCCTACGAAGCGTTCATCCAGTCGCCGGACATCCCGCATTCAATCTATGAGATACCCGGCGCGAAAGAGGTCGCCATCGAGGTGTGCAGTTACAGCAAATCGGCCGGCTTCACGGGTGTGCGCTGCGGCTACACCGTCGTACCGAAAGCCACAGGTCTGCAAGCCATGTGGCTACGTCGCCAGTGTACCAAGTACAACGGCACGTCGTATATCTCCCAACGCGGTGCAATGGCAGCCTACACGCCGGAAGGCAAAGCTGCTATCCGGACGAACATCACTTATTATCAGCAGACGGCACAACTGCTGCTCAACGGTCTGCGCCAATTGGGATACGAGGCCTATGGCGGTGTGCATGCGCCGTACATTTGGTGCCGCGTGCCGCAGGGCTATACCTCGTGGTCGTTCTTCGACCTGCTGCTTGACCGCTGTCAGGTGGTCTGCACACCCGGTGCAGGTTTCGGTCCATCGGGTGAAGGTTATGTGCGTTTCTCCGCCTTCTCTAAACGTGAAGACTGCATAGAGGCTTTAGAAAGAATGGAACAACTATAAATCGTAAAGAAATCGTAAATCCGTAAAATCGCAAATAATTATGTGTGGAATCGTAGGATATATCGGCAAGCGCAAGGCGTACCCGATTCTGATTAAAGGTTTGCATCGCCTGGAGTACCGCGGCTACGACAGTGCCGGAGTGGCACTCATCAACCCCGAAGGACAGTTGAACATCTACAAGGCCAAAGGCAAGGTGGCTGCACTCGAAGCCTTTGCTGCTGATAAGGACATAGAAGGCACGATCGGCATCGCGCACACCCGTTGGGCGACGCATGGCGAGCCGAACACCGTGAACGCGCACCCGCACTACTCGGAGAGCGAGCGGCTGGCAATTATCCACAATGGCATCATCGAGAACTACGCTGTGCTCAAAGCCGGACTGATGGAGCAGGGCTATACGTTCAAGTCCGATACGGACACCGAGGTGCTTGTGCAACTCATCGAATATACACAGATCAACCAACACGTTGATCTGAAGACCGCCGTGCAACTTGCGCTGCAGCAGGTCATCGGCGCCTACGCCATAGCCGTGCTCGACAAGGATCACCCTGATACACTGATTGCAGCACGTAAGGGTTCACCGCTTGTCGTCGGCATCGGTGAAGACGAGTACTTCCTTGCATCCGACGCCACGCCTATCGTTGAATATACGGATAAGGTGATTTACATCGAAGACGAAGAAGTTGTCAGTCTGCAAGTTGGCTGCGATGTCGATATAACTACTATCAATAACGTAACCAAGACGCCGGAGATAAAGCGGCTGGAGCTGTCATTGAGTCAGTTGGAGAAAGGCGGCTATCCGCACTTCATGTTGAAGGAGATCTTTGAGCAGCCGCGTACCTTGACTGACTCGATGCGCGGACGAGTCAACGTCCGTCAGGACAACATCGCCCTCTCCGGATTCATCGATAACAAAGACCGATTCCTCAACGCCAAGCGCATCATCATCACAGCCTGCGGCACCTCGTGGCACGCCGGACTAATTGCCATGTATGCCATCGAGGAGTTTGCGCAGATACCCGTTGAGGTCGAGTACTCCTCGGAGTTCCGCTACCGCAAACCCGTCATCAACAAGGATGATGTGGTTATCGCCATCTCGCAGTCCGGCGAGACCGCCGACACCCTTGCCGCTATCCAGCTCGCCAAGCAGAAAGGTGCATTCATCTTCTCCATCTGCAACGTGGTAGGCGCATCCATCCCGCGCATCTCGGACAGCGGCTGCTACACGCATGTTGGCCCGGAGATAGGCGTGGCATCTACCAAAGCCTTCACGGCGCAAGTGGTGGCACTCACCATGCTCGCACTCTGCATCGGTCGCGAGAAACGGATTAGGGATGAACGGATTAGCGGCACCACTAACCCACTAACCACTAACCCACTAACCGAAGAACAATTCATCCGAATTGTTCGCGAACTGGGACAAATCCCTGATAAGATAGAACGAGTATTAGGTCAGAACAAGCGCATCGCGGACTTCGCCAAGACCTTCACTTACGCGCAGAACTTCATCTATCTCGGTCGAGGGTATAACTTCCCCGTAGCGATGGAGGGTGCGCTCAAACTCAAGGAGATCAGTTACATCCACGCCGAAGGCTATCCTGCCGCTGAGATGAAGCACGGCCCGATTGCCCTTATCTCGCAGGAGATGCCGGTGGTGGTCGTTGCGCCACGGTGCGGTACCTATGAAAAAGTCGTCTCTAACATCCAGGAGATCAAAGCGCGCAAAGGTCGCGTCATCGCCGTGGTTACCGAGGGCGACGAGCTCGTCAGCCGCATTGCCGACTACATCATCGAGGTGCCTGAGACCGAGGAATGCCTGACGCCGCTCTTGACCGTCATCCCGCTGCAACTGCTTGCCTACCACATCGCTGTGGTCAAGGGCTGCGACGTCGATCAGCCCCGCAACCTCGCCAAGTCCGTAACGGTAGAGTAGGGATTTGATATTTGAAATTTGACATTTTAAAATTATTGGCATATCTCTTGCAAATGTCAGAAATTTTTCGTATCTTTGCAGCCGCAAAGATTATGACAAAACAAAGAGACTATGATACAGAAACGAAACTACGATACAAAGCGGCCGCCGGAGAAGGAGATGATTTTCGGTATACGCGCTGTGATTGAGGCAATAGATGCCGGCAAGACGCTCAATAAGGTGCTTATCCGCCGTGATATGTCGTCCGCCATCGGACGCGAACTGCTGGACAAACTACGTGACACACCCACCACCGTGCAGCGTGTGCCGGTGGAGAAACTCAATCAGTTCACCGATAAGAACCATCAAGGTGTGATAGCATTTCTCTCGCCGGTGGAGTTCACGCCGCTGGAGTCGCTCGTGCCGATGCTGTTCGAGCAGGGCAAGGTGCCCTTCCTAATGGTGCTGGACGGCATAACCGATGTGCGGAACTTCGGCGCAATAGCCCGAACCTGCGAGTGCGCAGGCGTGGATGGCATCATCATAGCTGCCCGCAGCGGCGTTGCCATCAACGGTGATGCCATCAAGACCTCCGCAGGCGCGCTACACACCCTGCCGGTATGCAAGGTCGCTAACATGCAGAACGCCCTGACCTTCCTGCGCGAATCGGGTCTGCGCATCGTGGCAGCCACCGAGCACTCGACGAAGAACTACACCGAGGTCAATATGCGCGAACCGTTGGCGATCATCATGGGAAGCGAGGATATAGGTATCTATCCGGCTAACCTTGACCTCGCCACCGACAAGGTGCGCATCCCCATGCTCGGCAAACTCGAATCGCTCAACGTCAGCGTAGCCGCCGGCGTGATGATCTACGAGGCGGTAAGGCAGAGGATGGAAGGAGAAAAAATTGAAAATTAAGAATTGAAAATTAAGAATTAAAAATTTTAGAATTAACTATGGACAAACAAACACGTCAGTACATCGACCAGTTCATGGCCGATTTGGTACAGAAGAACCCGGGTGAGCATGAGTTTCACCAGGCAGTAAAAGAAGTAGTAGAGAGCGTAGCGCCGATGGTTATGGCATATCCTTATCTGCGTGAGCAGAAGATACTGGAGCGAATGGTTGAGCCAGAGCGCGTGATCATGTTCCGCGTGCCATGGATGGATGATCAGGGCGAGGTGCAAATCAACCGCGGCTTCCGCGTGCAGATGAACAGCGCCATTGGTCCCTACAAGGGCGGCATCCGTTTCCACGCATCGGTTAACCTGAGTATCATGAAGTTCCTGGCCTTCGAGCAGACCTTCAAGAACGCGCTCACCACGCTGCCTATGGGTGGCGCGAAGGGCGGATCGGACTTCATGCCCCGCGGCAAGAGTGACGCCGAAGTGATGCGCTTCTGCCAGTCGTTCATGACCGAGCTGCAGCGTCACATTGGCGCTGACACCGATGTACCTGCCGGCGATATAGGCGTAGGCGGACGAGAGATCGGCTTCCTGTTCGGTCAGTACAAGCGTCTGCGCGACGAGTTCACAGGCACCCTGACCGGCAAAGGCCAGCTCTGGGGCGGCAGTCTGATGCGACCAGAGGCTACAGGCTATGGTGCATGCTACTTCGCTGAGGCGATGCTTGCCA
Source organism: Bacteroidales bacterium UBA1216 (assembly GCA_002309255.1). Taxonomy (GTDB): domain Bacteria; phylum Bacteroidota; class Bacteroidia; order Bacteroidales; family Paludibacteraceae; genus Colicola. The sequence goes on from DBXI01000057.1 coordinate 19,638, forward strand.
CCCGTGGCGAGAAATTCGAAGGCAAGCGCGTCTGCATATCCGGCGCAGGCAACGTGGCACAGTTCGCTGCGCAGAAAGCCATGCGCCTCGGCGCCAAGGTCCTCACACTCAGTGACTCCGATGGCTTCATCTACGATCCCGAGGGATTGAACGAGGAGAAGATGAACTACGTCTTCGAACTCAAGAACATCCGCCGCGGACGAATCAAGGAGTACGCGCAGAAGTTCCCGCAGGCACAATACTTCCCCGGTGAGCGTCCATGGCGCATTGCTTGCGACATAGCGATGCCTTGCGCTACTCAAAACGAGATTGAGAAAGCCGATGCCGAGAAGCTGATTGCCAACGGTTGCTTCTGCGTGACCGAAGGTGCAAATATGCCTTCTACACCCGAAGCCATCGCTGTCTTCCAGAACGCCCGCATCCTCTACAGCCCGGGCAAGGCCAGCAACGCCGGCGGCGTAGCAACATCAGGTCTGGAGATGACGCAGAACTCGATGCGCCTCAAGTGGACAGCCGAGGAGGTCGATCAGCGTCTGCGCACCATCATGGCGGACATCCACGCTGCCTGCCTCAAGTACGGCACCGAGGAGGACGGCTACATCAACTACGTCAAAGGCGCCAACATCGCCGGCTTCATGAAAGTCGCCAACGCAATGGTGGAACAGGGGTTAGTATAAACATAAGAGGGCGTGCCTTACGACACGCCCTCACAATTGTTTTGAGTACTCAAGTAGATAGAATTAGTTAGCAGGAGCAACTTCCTCGGCGGGAGCCTCAGCGGGAGCTTCCTCAGCAGGAGCAGCCTCTTCAGCCGGAGCAGCTTCTTCAGC
>DBXI01000057.1:20568-31792 GCA_002309255.1 Bacteroidales bacterium UBA1216
ATGAAAAGAACTTTCTTCATTTTTGTTAGGATTAAATGTGTTAAACTATAGTTGTTAATTGTGCACAATGCCATCTATTTTGTCATTTTTTGGGAAAAAAATATCATTTTTCACAAAATAACGCAACAAAGTTAGCATAATTTTTGCATATATCCAAAAAAAGTTGTAACTTTGTAGCAATTTTCTAAAAAAAAATGAAAGATAAACCACAAAAGTCGATGTCGGCGACAAGATTTGTCGCAATTAATCTATTGGCAGCAGTAGTTGCTGTGATTGCGCTACTGATGATAGCAATAGGTTGGCTAAAGGGATATACGAAGCATGGCAAGGAGGTAGTTATCCCAGCCGTGACAGGAATGACTCAACAAGAGGCGGAGATCGTGCTTCGCGCGAATGAGTTGTATCTGGTGATTGTTGACTCCACGTATTCCGACAAGGCTCCTTTGGGTACCGTAGTGGAGCAGACCCCTCCGGCTGAATCACACGCCAAGCCTGACCGTCCGGTATATGTTGTTATGAATGCGCGCACGCGCAGGATGATACCTCTGCCTGAACTACACGATGTATCGTACCGCCAGGCTGACGCTACCTTGCGATCGCTGGGTTTGAAGGTAAGCAATGTGCTGTATGAGCCATCGCTCTACCCTGACAATGTGCTGGATGTGCGTGACGGGACAACGAGCCTGGAAGCCGGTACACGTCTGCCGGAGGGATCAGGCGTGACGCTGGTGATTGGGCGCAAGCAAGGCAACAAGATGGTAACTGTGCCGGCTCTATTAGGTATGTCACTCAGTCAGGCTCGCTCCAAACTACTTAGCATCGGATTGACCATAGGTGCGTACACCTACGACGAAGAACCCACGCCGGAGACGCTGGAAGAGTATATCATCTACCGCCAGTCGCCTACCGAAGGCGCAGCACTGCAGGAAGGCTCAACGGTGAACATCATGTTATCCACCAATCTGGAGCGCGCGATCACTACTGATGATTCGCAGAGCGAGGAGAAATTCTTCTAAAATGAAAGGTGAAAATTGAAAGGTGAAAGAGGAACAGGGACATATGGTTGAGGCGGAGGAGCAGGACGAGTTGTTCGTGCGCTTTGAATGCGTGGTGGACAAGGGACAGACGCCTGTGCGTGTGGACAAGTACCTGGCGGAGCATATACCGGGTACGTCGCGCAGCCGCGTGCAAGCTGCAGCAGACAGCGGGCAGGTGCTCGTCAACGCCAAGGCGGTGAGCAGCAGCTACAAGATCAAGCCCAGCGAGACGATACAGGTGCTCCTCAACCATGAGCCGGAGGACTTCACCATACGGCCGGAGAATATCCCTCTGGATATAGTATATGAGGACGAAGACTTGCTGGTTGTCAACAAGCCAGCCGGTTTGGTTGTGCACCCCGGTCACGGCAACTACGAACACACCCTACTGCACGCACTGGCGTGGCACTTTGAGGAAGATTCAAAGATTTCAAGATCTCAAGATTTCAAGATTGATGTCAATGATCCGAACATAGGATTGGTGCACCGCATCGACAAGGATACATCGGGTCTGCTGCTGATTGCGAAGACCGCTGAGGCGAAAACGAAACTCGGCTTGCAGTTCTTCAACCACACGACGGAGCGCACCTACAATGCGCTGGTGTGGGGCACGTTTGACGAGGATGAGGGTACGATAGACGGTGCCTTGGCGCGCGACAATCGCGACCGAACGATCTACCGCGTCTATTCATTGGAGGACAACCCGCTGGCCAAGACGGCCGTGACGCACTACCGCGTGCTGGAGCGTTACCCGTATGTGACGCTCGTGGAGTGCAGACTGGAGACCGGCCGAACGCACCAAATACGCGTGCACATGGCACATATTGGTCACCCGCTGTTTGCCGATGAGAAGTACGGCGGCACGGTCATCCGGAAAGGATTGCGCACGCAGAAGTATGCACAGTATATACAGAACTGCTTTGCCTTGTGCCCGCGCCAGGTGCTGCATGCCAAGACGCTGGGGTTCACGCATCCGCGGACAGGCGAGCGCATGCATTTCGACAGCCCGTGGGCACCCGACTTTGCAGCGGTGATCGAGAAGTGGCGCAACTATCAGATGAACACGCTGAATACTGATAACTGATTTCTGAAAACTGATAACAAGTATGAATACGATTGTTTGGGCGGATGACGAGATTGACTTGCTGAAGCCGTATATCATTTATTTGTCGAGTAAGGGTTATGAGGTTGTACCTGCCATGAGCGGTCAGGACGCTATCGATATATGCAAGCAGCGTGCTGTGGATATTGTCTTTCTGGACGAGCAGATGCCGGGCTTGTCGGGTATCGAGACGTTGCAGATACTCAAAGAGGCGCACCCCGAACTGCCGGTGGTGATGATCACCAAGTCGGAGGAAGAGCGGATCATGGAGCAGGCTATTGGTCAACAGATCGCCGACTACTTGATCAAGCCGGTTAATCCGAGTCAAATACTGATGTGCCTAAAGAAGCATGTTCACAGCAAGCAAATAGTGGAGGAGCATACGAACGCCAACTACCGTCAGGAGTTCTCGGATATCACCTACATGATCAATACCGCCCGCACGTTCGACGAGTTTGCGGCTATCGAGCGCACACTGACGCAGTGGGAACTCAAGCTGCAAGACGCCAACTCGGCGATGGCCGAACTGCTGACAATGCAGCGCAAAGAGGCAAATGCCGCCTTCGCTAAGTTCATCCGACAGAACTACGAGCAATGGTTTGACAAGCCTGACGGCCGACCGATGATGAGCCCCGATGTGTTCAAGAAAGCTGTGTTCCCGTTGCTGGATGAGGAGAAGAAAGTGTTTGTGGTAGTGGTGGATAACTTCCGCTACTCGCAGTGGAAGACCATCCAGCCGCTGCTGGCGGAGTTCTTCACGGTGCAGGACGAGCAACTGTATTCGGCTATCCTGCCCACCGCTACGCAGTACGCCCGCAATGCCATCTTTGCCGGGCTGATGCCGCTACAGATACAGAAGCAGTACCCCGAGTACTGGGTGGAGGAAGGTGACGAGGAGACGAAGAACAAGTTTGAGAAAGAGCTGGTGGGCACCATGCTGCAGCGTTTCCGCCGGCATGACACCTACACCTACTACAAGATCAACGAGTCGGACTTCTGCGAGAAGATCATCCGCCAGCTCAAGTCGCTGCAGACGCCGCTGAACATAGCCGTAGTGAACTTCATCGATATGCTTTCGCACTCGCGCACCGATTCAAAGATGATGCGCGAGTTGGCGCCCGATGAGGCAGCTTACCACAGCCTGACACTCTCCTGGTTCAAGCACTCGCCTATTCTGGAGTTCTTCCGTCAGGTGGCTGCCTTAGGCTACGAGGTGATCCTGACCACCGACCATGGCACGATCCGCGTGGCTGAACCGGTGCAGATCATAGCGGACAAGAACACGAACACCAACCTCCGTTACAAGGTGGGCAAGTCGCTGTCGTTCCAGAGCAGGAACATCTTCGAGATAGCCCGTCCGGAGAAGGTGGGTCTGCCGGCACCGAACCTGAGCAGCACCTACGCGTTCTGCACCGGTACGGATTTCTTCGGCTACCCGAATAACTTCAACTATTACGCCCAGTACTACCGTGATACTTTCCAGCACGGCGGTATATCGATGGAGGAGATGATTATCCCGCTGGTGCACCTGCAGCCGAAGTGAAAGGAGAAATGTATCAGCCAATATTGGCTGATGAAAACTGAGAAAGGTGATAATACTTATACTGCATATACTGGTTAGTCTGTGTCTGCTGACGGCAGTGGCGTCGGTGTATATACCGTACTCCGCACTACCGATACCCGTGTGGTTCGGTTTGGCGTTCGAGTGGCTGGTGGTAGCCGAAGTAGTGACAGCATTGCTCTTGCTGTTCACAAAGCGCCGCCGTTGGGTGTGGTTGGGGCTGACTGTACTACTACTATCGGCTACACCGATCAGTTATACTGTTTCGCATGGGGCGCTCTTCTTCCCCAAGCGCGAACTGCCGCACTCATTCACACTGATGCAGTACAACGTTTTCTATCTGGATAACGCCCGCAAAGCCAAGCAGAACAGGGTGATACAGTATATCCTGCGGACGAAGCCGGACATCGTTTGCATGCAGGAGGTGAGGCTATACAAATCCCAAAAACTCCTCTCGCTACCGGAGTTACGCGAGGCTATGAAGATCTACCCCTACACGTATTTCGACTTCAAGAGTTATAACTCCCACCACCAGAGCGGCAATGCGGTATTCAGCATGTATCCGCTTGTAGGCAAGCACACGCTGCGCTATGAGTCACGCGGAAACATCACCTCAGTGTGCGATATCATCCTGCCTACTGACACTATACGGTTGTACAATATCCACCTGGAGTCCAACCAGTTGATGCCCAAGGATCTGACCATCGGCAGCACGACAACGCAGACCAAGTCTGCCGTCAACAGCACAACAGCCAAGTTGACCAAAGCCTCGGAGCGCCGCATCCAACAGGCACGCATCGTTCATGACGATGCCGAGCGTTCGCCACATCCTGTACTTCTGGTGGGAGACATGAATACTACCCCCGTCTCGCACACCTATCGTGTGCTGCAGAGCGGGCTAAGAGATGCTTTTCTGGAATCATCCAACTGGGAACTTGGGCACACCTACGAGATGCATCACATTGGCGTTAGAATAGATTATATCCTGCACTCTAAGCAGCTGTCCGCTTCCGACCTGGAGGTGCCGCATGTCGATTACTCCGATCACTATCCGGTGATCACCACTATCCACTATTGATTCTTCGCTCGTTTTATCACCCTAATGTCGGTGATATACAACGTGTTGTCCTCCACACGGAATTGGATGTTCCACCCAGCGTAATCTATACCGTAGATGCGCTCGGGTGCATCATGGTAGGCCGGTCGCGGATCTTGTTCGAGTATCTCTTGCAGTTCTTGTTTTGGTAGTTCTTGCGGTAGTTGTTCCGGCCAGATGACCTGCAGCATACGTCTGGGCGTGGTATCCACAAATCCATTGCGCGCATCGGGGTGGCTGTCGCAATAACTAAGGTACGGTTTGATGTCATAGATAGGTGTGCCGTCCTGCATGTCAGCCCCTTCCACGATGAGTACTGCTCCTTCGGTTGGTGAGTGCTCTACCGCCACCAGTCGCACAGAGGTCAGACCTAAGGGATTAGGGCGATAGGGCGAACGCGTAGCAAAGACACCCACACGTGTGTTGCCGCCCAGGCGCGGCGGACGAACAGTGAGCGATGGCTTGTGGTCATTGGTGGCATGAAAGCCCCAGATAAGCCATAGGTGAGAGAACTGCTCGATGCCACGGATAGCATCATCGCTGCGGTAAGGCGGACAGAACACAATACGAGTACGCAACGCACTGTGCTCGCGTACCTGACGAGGTATACCGAACTTGTCGGTGAAACCGTTATGGGCATAAGCAACCGGATCCATATGCTGGTGATAGTTGGTTTACGGGTACAAAGATACAACATTTTTTTGACATATGCAAGTAGCAAGGTGAAAAAAATTACCTTTATAGGTAAAAAAACTTGCAAATATGCATTTTTTTTCGTATCTTTGTATCGTCATTCTGCAAAATCGGCTAAGCCGCGTGCAGAAAAACGTTACACATAAGCCCTATATCTATGTTTATTATTGGAATTGCCGGAGGAACCGGTTCGGGTAAAACCACCGTAGTTCGCAAGTTGACTGAGCGCCTGCCGAAAGGTGAGGTAGTAGTAATTCCTCAGGACTCGTACTACAAGGATAGTAGTCATGTGCCTGTTGAAGAGCGTCAGAACATCAACTTCGACCACCCTGATGCGTTCGACTGGCCACTGCTGGAGCGACATATATCCATGCTCAAGCAAGGTGAATCGATCGAGCAGCCGATCTATGATTATATCACCTGTACGCGTCAGGCTAATACGATCCATATTGAGCCGAAGGAGATCATCATCGTGGAGGGTATCATGGCGCTGAGCGACAAGGATCTGCGGGAGCAGATGGATCTGAAGATCTTCGTTGACGCCGATGGGGACGATCGTCTCATCCGCGTTATCAGTCGCGATATTGTGGAGCGCGGACGTACAGCCGAGGCGGTGATGGAGCGTTACCAGCGCGTGCTCAAACCCATGCATGAACAGTTCATCGAACCATGCAAGCGCTACGCCGATGTGATTATTCCGCAGGGCGGACACAACAACGCAGCGATCAACATGCTGGTTAAGTTCATCAAGCAAGAGCTGCGCGAAAGAAGGACAAAAGAATAAATTATTCCTGATTGAATGAAAACAAAAACACTACTGACCCTGCTGCTGGCGGGCGCATCGTTTGTTTGCGTAGCGCAGAACAGCATTGTGGGCAACTGGAAAACCGTAGATGACGCCACAGGCGATAACTTCTCGATCGTAAGCATCTACCAGGGTAGCGATGGCTTGTTCTACGGCAAGGTGAGCAAAATCCTGATGGGACCGGAGGACGCCGTGTGCATCAAGTGCGAAGGCGATGACCATAACAAGCCTATCCAGGGACTCGTGATCATCCGCGGCATGAAGATGGTGGATGGTGAGCTCCGCGGCGGCAAGGTACTGGATCCCAACAACGGCAAGTTCTACTACGGCAAGCTGTACCTGAAGGACGGCAAGTTAGTGCTGCGCGGATCGCTGGACAAACGTGGTTTCTTAGGTCGCAACCAGACATGGCTGCCCGCGGATTAGTTGAGAGTTGAGTATTCAGAGTTTAGAGAGGTGCCGAAGTATCCGTTATATCTGGCTCCGATGGAGGATGTGACTGATCCTGCGTTCCGACTGCTGTGCAAGCGTTTCGGAGCTGACAGGGTCTATACGGAGTTCGTGAACGCAGATGCTATAGTGCGCGACGTGGCATCTACGATGCGCAAACTGCAGATCAACGATGCAGAGCGACCAGTAGCCATACAGATCTACGGTCGCGAGCCGGAAGCGATGGCGGACGCCGCACACATTGTGGAGCAGGCTAAGCCCGACATCATCGATATCAACTTTGGCTGCCCTGTGAAGAAGGTTGCAGGCAAAGGTGCCGGTGCAGGATTGCTGCGCGATGTGCCAAAAATGCTGGACATAACGCGCGCCGTAGTGAATGCCGTGCATACACCTGTCACAGTGAAGACGCGTCTCGGGTGGGAGGATAAGTTGCTCTACCTCGATGACGGCACACCGTTCATCGTTGATCTGGCAGAGCGGCTTCAGGATTGCGGAATCAGTGAGATAGCCATTCACGGCAGGACGCGCTCGCAGATGTACCGAGGAGAAGCAGACTGGACGTTGATAGGTCAAGTGAAGAGCAACCCGCGAATGCGCATCCCTGTGATTGGCAACGGCGACATAACATCACCCGAACGGTCAAAAGATTGCTTTGAACAGTACGGCGTGGATGCGGTAATGATAGGCAGAGCGACATTCGGATGCCCCTGGATCTTTGAGGATATACGCTGCTACCTGAGCGGGCAACCAATACCCAAACGGTCGATGGCGTGGTGCATGGATGTGCTTAAGGAGCATGTGGAGCGCAGCATAGAATGGGTAGGTGACGAGCGCAAAGGCATCGTTCACAGCCGCCGGCACTTCGCTGCCAGCCCGATACTGAAAGGATTGCCTAACTTCCGGCAGACGCGCATCAGTCTGTTGCGGGCTGATACAAAACAAGAGGTCTTCGATATCATGGATGCTATCGTGCAGGAGTACGGTTCACTATACGACGAACGTTCGGCTGCCGGAGAGCTTTACACCGAATATGCAGCCGAATGAGCGCCAAGCAGTTCATAGACAGGTACGCCCTGGCACTATCCATGGTGATAGGTGCAGCGGGCTTTGAGTTATTCCGACACCTGACACCCCTGCTACCGCCATTGATAGGGCTGATGCTATTCTTCACGTTCTGCAAGGTCAACCCGCTCGACCTACGACTGCATCGCTGGCACTGGCTGGTGCTGATAACGCAGTTGGCGCTCACGGCAGGTACGTACTACGGCTCAGTGGCGCTATGTAACTATTGGGGCGCAGGTAAGGAGGAGACGATGATCATAAGCGAGGGGCTGATGATGTGCCTGCTGATGCCTACAGCCACGGCTGCGCCGATCATTGCCGGCAAACTAGGGGGGAGCATACAGAACCTGACGACCTTCACCCTTCTGAGCAATATAGCCACTGCGGTGATCGTCCCGACGTTCTTCCCACTGGTGCATCCGGAAGGACAGTTGTCGTTTATGACAGAGATGCTATTCATCCTGAGGCGCGTATCGCCGTTACTGCTACTGCCATTCTTGGCTGCATGGTTGCTGCGCTTGGGGTACGATGGTTGGCAGCGGAGAAAAGAATCGGATAAGCGGTTCGTCCTCGCACACACGTGGGCACAAGTACCGTTCTGCCTGTGGGCAGGGACGCTGGTCATACTGATGGGGGACATCACCCACACCCTGCTGCACGCGGAGTACAGCTGGTGGATACTGCTGGTGCTGATGATTGGTTCATTACTGACCTGTTTGCTGCAGTACTACATCGGCCGATGGATAGGTTATCACTTCCCCGCCCCGAGCAAGGGCAAGGAGTATGAGGACGTAGTGATCAACCCCGCAGCAGTGCCCACAACGATGGCAGGCGTGAGCCGCATAACAGCCGGACAGGCCTTCGGGCAGAAGAACACCACACTCGGCATATGGATGTGCCAGATGTTCCTCCACCCGCTCAGCGCCATCGGGGCGGCGGCATACATCATATGGCAGAACGCCTTCAACTCTGCGCAACTCTATAAAGCTGCAGCAGTGAAAGGATAATCGTAATAACGTCATCACGTAAGAACAACACAACAACAATCAATGAAAGCAATTCGTATCATAGCCCCTGCGGGGGCTTTGGATGCCGCCATTGTGGAGCAGGCTGCAGCGCGCTTGCGTGCTAAGGGCTTCGTGGTGGAACTTGCTCCGCACACCACAGGGCGGTGGGGACGTTTTGCGGCTACCCCCGAGGAGCGCACGACCGATGCTGTGGCCGCGCTGACCGACGCGGAGGTGGGATTAGTGCTCTGCACGCGCGGGGGATACGGATTGCAGCAGATTATCGACCGGATAGAACAGGGTGTGCGCAGCCGGGGATATAACGGGGCTGCTGTGTGCGGCTTTTCCGATGTGACGGAGTTACACCAGCTCATAGCCCGTCTGGGCGGTAAGTCGATACATGGTATCATGTGCAAGCCTATTGCCACCTTGGCCAATGATGCCGAGCCGTGGCTTGCCTTGCAGCGACTGATGCGCGGCGAAGGACTGAATTACGAGTTGGCTAATCATCCGCTTAATAGAGCAGGTGAGGTTACCGGTATATTGCGTGGCGGGAACATGGCGGTACTGTGCGGCCTGAGCGGCACACCCTATGATATAAGCAGGAGTATAGAGCAGGATACTAAGCAGGGTAAGCGCACTCTTCTGTTCATTGAGGATGTGGGAGAGCATCACTACAAGATCGACAGGATGATGCATCAGCTCCGGCTGAGCGGTGTGCTGGCAAGCATCAGCGGACTGATTGTCGGGCAGTTCGCCGATTGCAGTGATGACGCAGAGATGAAGTGCACACTTTTGGAGAGCATTGCGCAAGCAGTCTGGGAGTATAACTACCCCGTGCTGTTCGATTTCCCTGCGGGGCACGTAGCGCACAATATGCCCTTGCTCTTCGGCGAAGAAGCGACAATGACAGTCACAAAAAAAGCAGGTCTGCTGACCTGCTCCGCGCTCCCTCTAGGACTTGAACCTAGGACCCCCTGATTAACAGTCAGATGCTCTAACCGACTGAGCTAAGGAAGCAACATTTTTACTCAAAGCGACCGCAAAGGTACAACATTTTTTTGAAATATGCAAATTTTTGCGCAAAAAAACTGTCAACAAAAGCAAAAAACATAACATTTTGTAATATATGAAACGCATTTTAGGTTTAGGAAACGCCCTTACAGACATGTTGATGCAGGTGTCGGAAGACGATCTGCGCGAGCTCAACCTGCCTAAGGGAAGTATGAACCTCATCTCGATGGAGCAAGCTCAAGTCATACAGATGCGCTTTGCGTCAGTACGCAAGCACATGGTAGCCGGCGGTTCGGCAGCTAACACGATCTCCACCATTGCTGCCCTGGGCGGCAAGGCTGCATTCATCGGAAAGATCGGCGCTGACGAAGTAGGCGAGTTCTACCGCGGCGATCTGGTCAAGAACGGTGTCAAGCCTTTGCTGCTCACCCATCCACAACTGATGTCCGGATGCTCGATCGTGCTGATCACCCCGGATGGCGAGCGCACCTTTGCCACCTACCTGGGTGCATCGGCCGAGATGCAGGCTGATGATATCAGTAAGGAGGCATTCACTGGATACGATATCTTCCACATTGAGGGATACATGGTGCAGAACCACGCGCTCATCGAGAAAGCGATCCGTCTGGCAAAAGAGTCCGGGTGCATGGTAAGTCTCGATCTGGCTTCGTACAACGTGGTGAACGAGAACCACTACTTCCTCAAGGAGCTGATCCGTCAATACGTGGATATAGTGTTCGCTAACGAAGACGAGAGCTTTGCCTACACGCACCTCAATCCCGAAGAGTCCGTTGCCAAGATGGCCAGCGAGGTGGATATAGCGGTGGTGAAGGTCGGCAAACGCGGCTCGTATGTTCAGCAGGGCGACCAGCGCTATCACATAGGTGCCATCACTACCTCCTGTACCGACTCTACAGGTGCCGGCGACCTCTATGCCGGAGGGTTCCTGCATGCGTTGGCTGACGGATTCGATATCCATAAGTGTGGCGAGATAGGCACGATAGCTGCCGGACGAGTGGTGGAGGTCATCGGCACCAAGCTGAGCGATGAGAACTGGGACGAGATACGACGCATCTGTGCGCTATACCGTGGATTTATGTTTAAATATACTGTATGAAGTACATCTACCGCATCTATCAGTACCTGATCGCACTACCTATCTTTGCGCTGATCACCATCTTTACCGCCATCACCACAATCATCTTCCAGCACTGGCGCAATAGTTGGTGGTTGCATGGCATACAGGCCTTCTGGTCGCGCTCGTTCTTCCGCCTGCTCTTCCTGCCCGTGAGCGTGACAGGGTTGGAGAACATCGACAGCCACACATCCTACGTGTTCGTAGCCAACCATCAGTCAATGTCCGATGTGTTCCTTATCTACGGTTGGCTGCCTGTGAT
>DBXI01000019.1:0-44679 GCA_002309255.1 Bacteroidales bacterium UBA1216
ATCGGTATCAACCTGCCCAACGCCAACTGGATCCGCAAGGAGTACGGCTCCAAATCCGTAACCATCGACAACCTCATGCACGCCTACAACGAAGCCGCCAAAGGCAACGGATTCAGCGAGGAGTTTGTGATTGACGAGGCGACCCGTGAATTAGGTCTGGAGTACGGCGCGATGTGCGGTGACTTGCACACCGATCTGCACGAGTGCGTCGGTCACGGTAGCGGCAAACTCATGCCGGGCGTCACCAAAGACGCGCTCAAGGAGCACGCCTCGACCATCGAGGAGGCACGTGCCGACCTGTTCGGACTGTATTACCTGGCTGACCCGAAGCTCGTGGAGCTCGGATTGCTGCCGAACAACGACGCCTACAAAGCCGGCTACTACCAGCAGATGATGAACGGCGCAATGACGCAACTGGTGCGTATTGAGCCGGGCAAGGATGTGGAAGAGGCGCATATGCGTAACCGTCAGTTGATTGCCAACTGGGTGCTGGCACATGTCACCCCGGAGAAACCCGAGGTGGAGATTATCGAGCGTGAGGGCAAGCACTACCTTGCCATCAACGACTACGACGGTCTGCGTCGTCTGTACGGCGAACTGCTGGCTGAGATCCAGCGCATCACCTCCGAGGGCGATTATCCTGCCGCCAAGGCGATGGTGGAGACCTACGCTGTGAAGGTTAATCAAGACCTGCATAAGGAAGTTCGTGAGCGTTACGCCAAGCTCAACCTCGCGCCATACAAGGGTTTCATCAATCCGGTGTATAAGGTCGAGCGCAACACCGATGGCGAGATCACGAACATCACACTGGACTTCACCGAAGGCTACACCGAGCAGCACCTGCGCTACTCGCGCGACTATAGTCCGCTGCCGGATGTCAATTAAACTTCCTATATCGAAATCAATTGCCAACAGAATCCTTCTGTTACAGGCTATCCACGGAGATCCGCTCATGCGGGTCTCTGCGGATATGCCGGATGATGTCATCGTACTGCACGACGCGTTGCAACAGCTGCGTGACTACAGCCGCTCACCGCTCACCGCTAACCGTTCACCGTTAATCCTTAACCTCAAGAACTGCGGCACTGCGCTGCGGTTCTTGCAGGTACATCTTGAGCGATGCTATCCGGGCGAACTGATCACCCTTACCGGCGATCCACGTCTCATGGAGCGCAACGGTGCACCCACCACGCAGACCACCTCGGCATTGATTATGCACGGAGTGGATGTACCGGTCTCACCCGATGAGTCGCCGTATATCACGATGACACGGCGTATAGTGCAGGCGTATCCTTACATTCAGTTAGAGCGTGACTGGAGCAGTGCTGCATTTTGGTACGAATATATTGCCATTCATGGCGGAGAACTGCAATTAGAGGGTTTGACGGATGACAGTCTCCAAGGCGACCGCATCGTCGCAGACATCTACGCCGAGTATTTCGGTGTCACCACAACCTTCGCCCCCGAAGGCGTAAACATCAAACATCACACATCACACATCAAACATAATTCGGTTTCTCTCAATTTCGAGAGAATACCGGATCTTTACCCTGCCATCGCCCTTACCTGCGAGCGTCTGGGCATCATCCTTCACGCCACCGGCACCGAGCGCCTTGCATATAAGGAATCCAACCGTCTGGAGGCAGTCGCCCGTCACGAAACGCGCCATGACCATCGGATGGCCATGGCGTTACTGGTGGCAGGTTTTCCTGTGGATGATACAGACTGTATCGCCAAAAGTTACCCTACGTTCCTCGAGCAGTTCATGCAGCTCTAAGCAGGAACACGTTCTATCGTATTTTTTCAAAGTACGGCAACCTATCCAGCGGTACTTGTATGTGGTAGGTCTCACCGCCTTTGTATTTCTTTCCTTGGTCATCGCGCCAGGTGCCTGGAGGCAGGATGACGTTGCGCGACGAGCCGTTGTCCACCATCGGTGCTACGAGGTACTTGTTGCCTAACATGAACTGATCTTTGACCTCCGCCAGTCCCTGGTGGGGGAACTGGTACTCCATCAGCCGGACTATCGGCTCGCCTGTCTCGGCAGCCTTGTGGGCGCACTGCATGATATACGGCGCAAACTCCGTGTGCAGTTGTGCCATGCGGCGGACGATTGCCAGGTTCTGTTCGCTCAGTATGCGCCATGGCGCTACAGAGAACTGCATCATCGGCATCAGGGCGTGTACTTGTGCAGAACGGACGATCAGCTCCTGGTCGAAACGGGTAGAGTCGATGTACAAGAAAGAAGTGAACTGTCCGCCGCCAATCATATCCGGACAGGTGAAGGCATAACCCATGAGTCCGGCTACGCACATCTGCGGGATGAGTTGTCGGACAGCCTCCCAGCTGTAGTCCTTGTCGCCCAATCGCTGCACGAGCGGTTGACCGCCCATCTTCCAGCAGGCGCGGTACTCGTTGAAGGGGAACTGCAGTCCAATCTTCGCCCACGATTCTGTATGATCCACGTTCGTCGCCTTGGCATTGAATGCTCGCAGCGGATTGACGGAGGCGTAGCAGTTGTTGTCGCCGGCATCGAACTTGAATCCGTCGATGCCGTACTCGGCCTGCGCCTGACGGAGGATGCTCACGAAGTGCTCTGCAGCTTTTGGGTTGGTGAGATCATAGCAAGCAGATTGACCGTTCCACCAAGTGAGGGTAGCTATGTTGTTTTCGCGGTCGCGAAGCAGGAATCCTCTCTCCGCCAGATCGCGGTATTCGGGCGAGTCGGGGCTGACGAACGGGCACACCCACACCATAACCTTAAAGCCTAAGCTATGCAGCTCGTCGATCATCCCCTTGGCATCAGGGAAACGCTCCGCCTTGAAGTTGAAGTTTCCATAGTAGCGCTGCCAGTTGTCGTCAATCATCAGCACGCCGGCAGGGAAGCCGTTATCGATCACCGCGTGGGCGTAACGGAGGATATCTGCCTGGTTCTGGTTGTACATCAGCTCTATCCATGTGTTGTACTGCGGTCGGGTGAAGAACAGGGTGTCGGGCAGCAGCCCCGATGGGGGGAAGAAACGCGCCTGCGCCGCCAGATAAGCGTCGCGCAGGGTCTTGCCAACCATCTTAGGTGGCATAGGCACGGATGTGCGGACTACGCCTTTCCTCACGGTGAAGTTGAACGGCTTGTCTGACCACATGTAGTCGCCATCGGATGAGAGGAATAGAGGGGCAATCTGGTTGTTGGCGTCTTGTGTTCTTAGGTCAAACAGATCCTGCTCTTTATACGGCTGCTCGTGACCTAAGCCTACAGCCGCTCCCCACCAGTACGTGTTTTGTGCACTGACTGTAAAGCTAAGCGCGAGGCTTACTATGATGAGTGATCGTTTCATTGTTTTATATTACCGCACTGCTCTGCCGTCGATGGTGTACAATCCATCTTTGCTACGGATGTACAGCACGTTGTTGATCAGCACGAGGCTCTTGGCGGAGTTCTTGCTCTTGTCGGCTTGAACGGTCTCAACGGCATCGGGTTCTTTTTTGTTGTACCTAAATATAGGTGGTGCGCCATCGGAGTCGCTGGTGGTGTAGAATGTGGTGGAGTCGAGCCAGCATATTGCCTCGCCCTGCCATTCGTATTCGTAGCAGTACAGTGGTTCAGGGTGTGTTTGGCGCTTGAGCGTTTCTGCTACACTCTCGCCCTCCTCACGCGTGAACAGCAGTACCCATGACCAGACAGCCACGATGTTGTTGTGGTTCTTGATGAGGATATACTTGCCGTCCGGCGATATATCCGCTCCGGTCACCAGATGGAATCCTTTGAAGGGCTTGCCGTTACTACTCTCTCCCAAGTCGGACTTAACGCCAAGGTCGCAAACATAAGTGAGTGTCTGTTGCTCATCACCGTAGTCCAGACTCATGGGCAGGCTGAAAACTTGGCACACGTTGTAATAAACCTTGGTGATGATGTAGATTACTTGCTCCACGTTGTCATACATCAGGGCTTCGGCGTTATGCTTTTTTCCGTCGGGATAGACGTACTTGATGTCGGAGGGGGTGATATTGATGTTTGGATTGGCGGGATCGATAGCCGGCTCCTCGAAATAGACGATGTGGTAGTTGCCGTCCGTCTCTTCGTTGTCGCCAAATGCTCCGATGAACAGGTAGTTCTTTCCGTTGAAAACGCCTCCTGACATATCTTCCCAATCCCAGCGGATGCGTTTGGAGAACTTAACTTTGGCAGCAAGCATCTTACCTCGTTCTGTGGTGGCGATGATGCGATCCTCGTAGTCGTCGCTCTGCATCCATATATACCCTGGGGTAACTCGCGAGCAAGCTATTCCGGATATCTCCGGTAGTCCCAAATCAGAACTCACGACACCACATTGCGTGCGCATCCATTGGGTGTTGAATTCAAGGGTGTCACCGTAATATACAAGAGGCTTGGGCTTGACTGCATACGTCGTAAGACTGGCAAACAACAGACCGAGCAGGAGGATTTTTGGTAGGTGTCTCATATGTTCTTTTGCTTATTGAATTTTTCGACCATCAATGGTGTATAGCCCTTGCGGGTGGCTGATGTACAGGATGTTGCCGATGAGCATGAGCCGAGCAGTGGTCTCGGTGCTTTCGATCGAGCCAAGATCGGTTGGCTGAATATTCCGCGCATACTTGTAGATCGGCGGTTCACTGGCGATGTCGGAGTCGGAGGTGGTATAGAAGGTGCAGTTATCTTTCCAAGCGATAGCTTCACCCTGCCATTCGTACTCGTAGCAGTCAATGACTTGCGGCTGGCGATTCCTGAGAGTCTCCGCGATGCTTTCGTTGCCGACGCGCTCCCAATACAGAATCCACGAATAGACAGCCACATAGTTGTTGTGGTTCTTGATAAGAATGTACTTGCCGTCAGGCGAGATGTCTGCAGCGGTAGCAAGATGGAAACCTTTGTAGCGATGAATGGCTTCCTTATACTCACCTTCTCCTATATCGGATGTTACACCGAGGTCGCATACGTAGGTCATGGTCTGCTGCGTGTCGCCGTAGTCAAGACGGAAGGGCAGGCTGAAGACTTGGTTAACGTCATCATAGACCTTGGTGACGATATATAGCATCTGTTCAATATTATCATACATCATCGACTCGCAGTTATGCTTCTGGTGATCAGGATACTCGAACTTGATGCGATGTGCCTGAACTGATACATCCGGGTTAGCCGGGTCGATAGCCGGCTCCTCGAAGTAAATGATGCAATAATTGCCGTCGGTGTGGTTGTTGTCACCAAAACCGCCAATGAAGAGATAGTTCTTGCCGTTATATACACCTCCACACATATCTTCCCAGTCCCAACGGTAAACATGGTCAAAGCTCACCTTGGCTCCTAATACGGATCCGGTCTCATCCGTTGCCACGATGAACGGGTTGGTGTCGGCATCCGTCTCGTCACTATGCATCCAGATGTATCCCGGAGTGACGCGCGAGCATGCGATTCCCGATACCTCGGGGATACCGATATTTTTACCTATCTGTCCGCTCATCGTGCGTGTAAACTCGGTGTTGATGGGCAGAACCTCACCTTTATAAGTCAAAGGCAACGACTGACCTTCGGGATCCGGATCGACATTCTCCCCGGATGTGACAATCTTCACATTGCGCAGTTTGAAGGTGCCGGAAGTGTTGCCCAATTCGGGATTGGCCACAAAACTCAAAGATACCACCGGTGATTCACCGAACGCATAACTTGGCGAACTCCACAAAGCAGTTGACGGAGTAAGAGAAGCTGACAGCCATTCGGTAGAAGTCAAATCATACCAGCCGTTAGGATCCCACCAGAAGGTACCTTGTTCGTCACAAAAATAGTGCAGGAAGGCGTGCTCAGTCCCATCTCCCTGGTATTCATACATAAGACCCTTTATCCCCGTGATACTCCGCAAAGGAATCTGAATACCACTTACCTCCCAGCCTGTTGAGACGGTCCAATTGACGGTAAGTACACCGTCCGATTCAGAATATTGCAAAGAGGAAGAACCGGCCGTAGAATATGATTTGGCTTTGCTCAAATCTAGATCAATGACCGCCGCCTGAACGGCTACAGCCGCACATACAGCTGCTGTCAAAAGGAAAAGTTTCTTCATATAGTACAATTTATTAGTCGAAAGTCAAATTTAGAAAGAAAAAAGCCTAATTAGCCCTCTCGGGTAATCCGGCTTTTTTCTGTTATCATAAGGGATTATTCAGCAACGATTGCTCCCAGTGCGTTGAAGGTCTTGCCGTCACGGATGAAGAGCACTTGCCCGTTGCGGATTACTTTGCTTACATTGGTTTGTGTTTTGAGTTGATCAATAGCCGTTTGATCGTCAGGAACGATGAGCTTAACATTGCGAAGGTAGAACACGCCTTGGCCTTCTTTACTTGGATCAACAATAAACTCTAAGCTGGTGAAAGGTTGCTCTCCAAATTGATATGTAGCTCCATCATAGGGACAATTATCAGGAAGAAACTCCTCAGCTTGCCATTCGGTATTTTGCGCATTGGGGTAATAGTCCTTTTTAAACCAACGTCTCCCTTCAGCGTCACGCAGGTACGGATAGATACAAACACCATCATCACCATACGCAGCTACACCATCACCTTTATAATCAAAGGTAATATTTGTCACCTTCTCAATATTGTCTAACGCGAAAGCAACACCATGATGTTGCCAACCAGCGCTTGCCTGCCAGTTAACAATCAGTACACCATCGGCGAATGCAATGCTACCCATCACGGTTTCGGTGCTGGAATATGCAACACCCTTGCTGAGATCAATGTTGATTTCTCTGGCATTCATTGCAACGGCTGCAAACAGAGCAGCAATAAAAAGGATAGATTTTTTCATAACTATATTATTTTAGGGTTAATAATTCGTGTTATTTTGACAGTGCATACATCGCGAAGGCTGCGCAGCAGATACCAGCTATTTGCAGCGGGTTGGGGATGACGCTCAGGATGATCAGCGACAACAGTACCGTTACCATAGGCGACAAACCCTCCATCGGCGAAACGATAACTGCCTTGCCGTAACGGTAGGCATAGACGAGTGTCAGCGCACCGATAGCGTTCAGAATCTGTATGCCGAAGCAGCCCAGACTCTTGCCCAGCACAGCCTCACCGGCAAAGAAGTTGGCAGCGTCCGGCGTCATGTAGTATGCTACAGGGATAAGCACCAGACCGGAGATAGCCATCCATACGAAGATCGACTCGGCGTCCATAGAGTTGTTGGCGAACTTCATGAAGAAGCCCTGAATGCCCCATGCAAAGAGCACGAGAACAGCCAGCACGATCCACAGCCACCCGCTGACGGGGCTGCCCTCCTGACCGGTCTCCAGCGAGAGTAGCAGGATAGCGATCAGTGCAACGATAATGCCCGCCACCTGCCAGCGCGTGGCTTTCTCCTTGAGGAAGATAGCTGCCAGTGTGATAACAATCACCGGTGACATTGATATGAACGGGTAGATGATATAACTTGGGCCTAAGGTCAGCGCCTTGAAGAGCACGAGCTGACCGCCTGCACCAAGCAGACCAACCGTGCAGCCGAGCAGGGCTGACTTGCCATCGCATAGGAACTTGCCCTTGTTGATGATAAGCGCCACAATGGCACATGGGATCATCGACAGTGCCCACAGGATGTAAACAACGGTATCAGGAATACCGTTCTGAATCTGATAGCCTGAGAAAGCGCCCCATACACCCCACGTAACAACGGTGATGAGGATGAATAGTAACCAAAGTTTGTCTTTCATATTGAAAATTATTTAGTCGAAAGTCAAAAGCCATTTACTCCACAGTGATGGTTGTCAGATAGTTGTAGCCGGTTTTGTCGTCCCAGCAGTTTTCGTTGGCGAGGCGGATAGAGTAGCGCGGATCGTTATGCAGTGTGGGTTGCGGGTCAGGGAGATAGAGGTATAAATTGTATTCACCAGCCTTTTCGGGGTGGAATGTTACAGTTACTTTATGCTCATTTTCGGGATCCCAGAAGCGAGGGTCGCTATCTGGCGTGATGCTTGTTATGTCTTTGGCATCGGATTTGTTGATGAGCAACATATGTATTTCGCGAGGGTTCTTAGGTGAGGAAAAACCTTCGTTCTCGATAGTCAACACTACTTTTAAATCTTCGCCTGCTTTAGGATCTTTAGTTGTAGCCACATCGGTCGCATATAGGCGATAACCGATGCGCCGACGGAAGTCATCCAAGCAACCACCTTTTTGCCAGCCATTGATTACCCCTTTATGGTAACTGATGTTCAGGTATGAGATATGCAAATCTTCCATTTGAGCGAGCGTGTTCTCGCAGTTGGCGTAACTGGTTGCTCGGCAGGACTCACCACCATATATGGTGTAACGCGTTTCAGCCGCCCAATAGGCTCGCTGGTTATTGCCATGGAATGTTCCCATATCGGATGCATCTGCCATGAACGCGTCGTCGTGTGAAGCCAGACGAGCTTTAGGTGTGCCGGTGTATGCTTCGGCACGAGTAAGAGTGTCGGCTAAGCCCCAGCCGTAACAGCGCATTTTGAACTCGGGGGTACGTACACATACCATTCGATCCTGCGGGAGAGCCTCCAAAAGTGCGTCAAGTACTTGGCGACGGCCAACGAAATCCTCGTCCAAGTTTGGTTGATACTTGAAGTTGGTTGTGTAGTACCACTCTCCCCACACGCCAACGAAGCCTGCCTCCATGGTGAAGATGACGTCGGAATATTCCTGAAGTATGGGTTTGATCTGTGCTATATGTTGTAGAACGAGATCCAGTGGCGCATCGTGTGGCACTTGGCTCTCTGAACTTGTATATGCAAATCGAAGGACGCACTTGCAGCCTCCTGTGCGTAATACTTGCAGGTTGTTGCGCACTACATCCAGATAGGAGTCGGCTATAAGTGTATCGCGGTAGTTTTCTAAGTAAAAGTTGTAGAGTACCAACGTGTAGCCCGTTTCGTAGATGTTCTTGATCGCATAAGCCGACATCGATTCAGGGTTCGGACTATGGAACTCTTTAAAAATATGGAATCCACGTTCGGGATTACAGAATAAATCATAGGTTACGGTTAGTGAGTCGTGGCGCATGCCATCATTTACCGGTTTGGGGTCAGGATCTGGCTCCGGTTCCGGTTTTGGTTGTTCAGGGTTGCATGCCGCCAAAGCAAAAACGAATAGCAGAACAAAGAGATAATATGCGTTCTTCATATCGGGTTTGTTTATATAGTTGGTATATCTATATCCGTATATCTACGGAAAAAAACAGCCGTAAGCGGCTGCCCTGCGGGCAGTCGCCTACGACATGTGCGATGATTAGTTGAGTTTAACCTCAAGCAGCGGGCTGGGTTCTGTAGAACCATCGTCCTTGATGGTGGTTTGGGGCAGGCAGCCAGTCTCAGACCAACCGGAGTTGCTGGTGAATACACCAACCTTCATTGCCTTCGGGGTGATGGGGAACATAGCGCGCATCATTTTGCCCTCAACAGCCAATGCGCCATTTTCCAATTTTACAGGATCCGAAATGGCGTCGATGATACCGGATACACCCGAGTCTGTCCAGCCCCAAGCGGTCTGATCCTCGCTGGCGAAGAAGAACATGCCAGCATCGGCGTAAGAGCGGATTGAACCCTCAATCAGGTACTCAGCAGCTGACTCTACCCAAAGGTAGCTGTTCGAGCCTGTCAGAGGATCGTCGTCGAGGTTCAGATACATGTCAACATAGTCAACTTCGAAGCCGTCGAACTCAGTCTGAGTCTCTTCGTCAAAATACCTTCCGGTTGAGGCATCAAACTCAAAGTAGAAGAAGATGTTGTCTGCATCGGTATAGAACATAATTTTGTGCAGCAACTCGTACTTCGAGTTTTCGTCGGCCTCAGCTACAGCCAGCAGATTTGCGGGAATCTCTGCCCAGTCATCAAACTTGCCGTCAATTTTCATATCAACGAGCTTCGGCTCAACATTGATTTCCTCACTTCTGGAGTCCTCGCCACCGGCGTTGGAAACAGTCAGCTTAACGGTGTACTTACCTGCCTCAGCATATTCGTGAGTCGGGTTCTGCTCAGCGGAAACCTCGCTGCCGTCGCCGAAGTTCCATTGATAGGATACTGCATCTTTCGATGCATCAGTGAACTTAACGGTCAGGCCATCAATCTCGTAACTGAAACGAGCTTTGGGCTTCTCAACTGATGGTTTGCAGGAAACAGCAAGCATTGCTACTAAAGCAATGAAACTTGCGAAAATAAAACTCTTTTTCATTGTTTTGAAAAATTAAAATTAATAAATAAAACGTTTGATTTATTAATCGCGGCTTAGTAACCGGGATTTTGGGGTATATGGCTTACAGAATACTCTCCGTAAGGAATAGGGTACTGAATGCGGTTATCGTTGTAATCAATTACTTCCCACGCCTGCACACCTGCAAAGCGGCGATCCATGTTACGCTTGTTGCGATACACATCAAATACTCGGTGACCTTCCCAAGCCAGCTCCATGCGACGCTCGTCCAGTACAACGTCAAGAACGTTGGTATAGCCGTGCATTTTTCCTGCTGCAAACATTCCTTCGGCAGGGATGCCGGCACGCTGGCGAATGGCGTTAACATCAGCCAGAGCTTCGGCGTCTTTGTTCAACTTGGCATATGCCTCGGCACGGTTCAGTAGCACTTCGCCCCAACGAAGCAGAACAGGAGACATGAGGTGGGTGATTCCATCCTGATACGAGAATTTGGTGATGTAGTACATCGGGTAGGTGTTACGCTGCATCATCGCCTTAACTATACGTGCCGCACACTTCTCGCCACCATAGTTAACGAAATACTGTTTGTACTCGCCGTTAACAGTTTCCTCCTGAATGGCGTATTTCTTACCTTCCACGGTGCAGAACTTGTCAGAGCCTGATATCTCAACCGGTACCACCAGATTGCTACGGAAGGTACCATCAGTGGTAGGAATGGCGAAGTAAACGACGTCATTGGTAGCAGCTGCAAACTGTGGCTTGATGAACTCCATTCGCTTGTCATCAGGATAGCGTTCGTAAAGATTAAGCAGTGGGTCGCTTGGGTAAACCTCGCCCCAACCATCGTCATAGCCATTGAACATGGAGCTAATGCTGCTCTTGCCCCAGTTCTCCAGTGAGCTGTGTGCGATTGCGAACAAGGTTTCCTTGCTGCTCAATCCCTTGGCGAAGTAGTTAGGCAGATCGCTATCGAGGTTGGCTACAGGATCGCCCATTTCTGCTATCACGTCCAGCACTTTCTGATTCTCCTCCATATAGAGGTACACGCGGCTGAGCAAGCCAAGCGCTGTAGCTCTTGTTGCGTAACCGCCATTGCCCGGGTGACGGGGCTTTGTCATCAGCTCGGCTGCCTTCTGTAGGTCAGCTACGATTTGGTCATATACTTCACCTACTGAAGCACGTGTCGTCTCTTCGGTGTTAGTGCTGATGCGCAGAGGTACACCAATGTTGTCACGTCCCAGCACGTAAGGCTTAGCGCAAAGGTTAACAGCATTGAAGTGCATCAGTGCGCGCAGGAAATACGCCTCGCCCAGAATCTGGTCGTACTCGGCACTTTCGCCTTCCTTGAAGCCTTCGATGATGGTGTTGGCGGAGAAAATAACCTTATAGCTTATCCACCAGAAAAGTTCGATATTCTTTAGGTGGTCGGTCATTGTATAAGTAGTTGCTTGATACAATGGGTCGGAGGTTCGGCCGGATAGGCATATGTTGTCGCCGGGGAACTCTGCCATCTGCAGGTAGTGACGTTCATAGCAGTTGCCGGATGCGTATTCCACGTATTCGTATTGCTCTTTGAGCATGGCGTAGCAACCGTCAATCATACAGTCAGCACCACCATCCATCGTCAACAATGCGTTGCCGTTCAACTCATCCGAGGGGAAGTAATCGAGTTTGCAACTACTCATGCCGAGCACTACTGCAAATGCTACGGTCAGATATAATACTTTTGTTTTCATAATTTCTATATTTTTGTCGTTCTTACGCGAAATCGTTCTTACGTGATGACGATTGTTTAGAATTCAATCTCTATACCTCCCACGATGTTACGTGCAACGGGATAGTGATCGGCATACATACCAGCGAGTTTGTAGGTAGTAGTGGTGATGCTAACCTCGGGATCCAAGCCGGAGAACTTGGTTGCTGTGGCGATGTTGTCAGCAGATACGAATACGCGGCACTTGCTCATGATCTTCTTCGGGATGAGCGAGTGGGCGAAGTCGTAACTCAAGGTGATGTTCTTCAAGCGGAAGAAGCTGCCGTCTTCCAGATAACGTGATGATACCTCATTGGAGCTCTGATTACCGAATGCTACGCCTTTGGGGTGAGTAGCGTCGTCGTCACCAGGGAACTCCCAACGTTTCCAACCGAGTTTGGAATTCTCGATAGACATCTGGTTATGGCCCATGTATGCACCATCGGAGTCGCTGGTCTGTCGGTTGAAGTTATATACCTTGTTACCGTAGGTGAAGTTGGTGTTGATGCTCAGGCTCAGGCCTTTCCAACTTACTTGGGTATTTAAACCTCCTTGGAAGAGCGGAGTGGCTTTACCGACCACATGTTCCGTAGCTTCATTGTAATTATTGGTTTTGGTCTTGTTGCCATCTTTGTCAATCTTATACCACAACGGATCTCCGTTATCGGGGTCAACACCAGCCCATTCTTTCATGTACCATGAGTATATATCCTGACCTTCCTTCACCTGTTGGTTAACTGCTGAAGCGGATTGCAGGAACTCTTTATGATCGGGGGTATAGGTTACCCGGTTGCGGTTGAAGCCGATGTTGAAACCGATATTCCAGTTCCAGTCCTTCGTCTTGACAGCTTCGGCGTTGATTAGGAACTCAATACCTTGGTTGCGAACAGAACCTGCGTTCTTTGTTACTTCAAAGAAGCCTGTGGACGGTGCTACCGGAACGTTCAGTAACAAGCCGGTGTTATCGGTGTTGTACAGGTCAATAGACATGTCAACTCGGTTGATGAAGGCGATGTCAACGCCTACGGCTGCCATGTTTGCCGTTTCCCAGCACAACATCGGGTTACTCAAACGACTTGGGATAGCGGCTGTGATGTTCTGGTATGAGGTGCTGAGTGCATAGGTGGCCAGATATTGGTATGCCGGGATGTTGTTGTTACCCGTTATGCCATATGAAGCACGGAGCTTGAGGAAGCTCACCACTTTCTGGTCTTTCATGAATCCCTCGTTGCTAATCAACCAACTGGCTGCTACTGAGGGGAAGTAGCCTACACGTTTTCCCGGAGCGAAGATTGAACTTGCCTCTGCGCGGAAAGTGGCGTTGATGAAGTAGCGCTTGCCATAGTCGTAGCCAACTTGTGCGAAAGCAGCCCAACTGGCTCCCGGAACCTCATATCCGGATACCGCTTGCGGAACAGTTGCGTTCAGAGCGTCAACCCCGTTGGGCATGCCCTTGCCGGCTGCATTGGTGTATTCGCTCTTCCATATGCCGTATTCGAAACCGAGCATGCCGTTCAGCGAATGTGCACCCCATTGGTATGAAGCTTTCAGTATGTTAGTAGTCCCGAATGAGTTGGAAATGGCCATATCGTTCTCAAGGTAGCCTATGCCATAGTAATCAGATGCATTGCTGCGCGGATCATAATAGGCCGCCCACTTCGAGTTACTATGTGAGTAGCGGTTGCTTGATTGCAATGTCAGCCAATCGGTGATGTGGAAGTTCAGCTGCAAGTCTGTTCCCATAGAAAGACCGCCTCCCTTTGAATAGTCATATTGTGCGTTGTACAATGAGTTCCATTTATTGGCGGAATACCATGGTGAGGTAGCAGAGTTGACGAATACCAGATTGCCATCCTCGTCGCGCGGGTTGTCCCATGGCATCTTGTTGTATGCGTCGTCCATCATCGTCCATGATGATTCGCTGGAGGATTTCGATTTGTCGAAGTAAGCGCTGATGTGCATATCCAACCACTTGAAGACCTCGGCATTCAGATTAACACGTCCTGAATACTTCTCATAGCCTGTGCCGATGAATGTGCCATCCTGTTTGTAGTAATCAAAGGAGGCATAGTAGCCGAGTTTGCGTGTGCCGCCTGCTACGGAGATGTAGTAATCTTGTGTCAAGCCGTTCTTGAAAAACTCATCACGCCAGTTGTGGTCCTGGTCTATTAGTGACATCGGAAGTTGTTTGTTTAGCGCCTCGCCTTTTAGACCTTTGTCGCTGTACATCCCGCGCTGATAGTCAAATAGTTCTTCCGACTTCATCATCACGCAGTTACCGAACAACGGCTGTGTTGAGCCTACGGTGGCGCGAATATTTACTCGTGCCTTCTCGTTCTTGCTACCCTGCTTGGTGGTAACAACGATTACACCGCCAGCTGCGGCTGCACCGTATATACCGGTTGCACCGGCATCTTTCAGCACGGATATCGACTCTACATCGTTGGGGTTAAAACTGCCGCCCATCACGCCATCGACTACGTAAACAGGGTCGCTGGCTGCAGTGATGGAGCCTGTACCACGGATGCGGATCTCGGCTCCAGCACCCGGCTGACCGGTAGAGTTGCTGACCTGTACACCGGCTACCTTACCTTGCAACATGTTACCTACGTCACTGGTGGTCACGTCTGTCAGTTGGTCGCCCGATACTGTTACTACCGCCGAGCTTAACTCAGCACGTTTCACTGCCGAGTAACCGAGCGATACGACCTCTTGCAGTTGCTGGGCATCGCTCTCCATAATTACGTTCATGTTCTCTACCGCACGCACCTCGATGGTCTTGTAACCGATGTAAGAGAACTGCAGGACGGACTTGTCGGGAACGGTCATCTCAAAGTTACCGTCAAAGTCCGTTACGGTGCCTTGTGTCGTACCCTGAACCAGGATACTCACGCCAATCAGAGGTTCCGAGCCGTCGGCATCGATAACCTGGCCTTTCACGTTGATGTCAGCGTAGGCTGAAACAGCAAGCATAAGGCTCAATAGGATTGCTGGAAATCTTTTCATGGATTTAAGTTATTTGGTTTGTTGTTTTGTTTGTCGTTTTCTACTAGTTGTCTAGTCACCTAGTTGTCTAGTCGTATAGTTAACTACTTCTCCACTACTTTGAGCAAATAGCTCCGTTCAAAGCTCACTTCGATCTTCGGATCAGCGCCGCTGACCTCGAAGGTGCGTGGCTCGTCGGCGGTGTACTCAATGGCCGTGTAGGTCTTCGCGGGATCCAATCCGCGGAGCTCTATCGTGCCGTTGTAGCTCGGAACGGGCACCGAAGTTGCATCCACATGCGCAGGATCCATCGCGCCTTCGGGAGCAACGGGATCGACGTAGAACGCGTAGTACAGCGCATCGTTCTGGCGGATGACATGCGCCTCGGGGTAGTCAAAGCCCCAGGTGTAGAGGTTGAGGTACTCGCCGCGGGCGAGGTTATTATCCTTATAGATCTTCACCCACTTGCGGATGAGTGCTTCCTTCTCAGGCGTCAGTTTGAACGGACCTTCTGTCCAATCGGGGTTGTCCTCCGGATAGGTGAACTTGGTGCCGATAACCGAACCGGTACCAATCTGCGAAGCGAAGTCATTGCCTCCGTCTGTGAGCTCCACATGGTCGCCATAGTAAGCGAGCTCAGGTGCCATAGCGGCGTATGCCTTACGTTTCATACGCACCTGACGTGACGACATCGGGTCAGAGGCTACGGCTTGGTTGATCTGCGGAATGATCCAGTAGTTGACGGCACAACCGCAGGGGCATATCTGGATCACGGCGTCGGGTTTGTACCCGCGCGATTCCTTATATATCATAGCGTAGTACTCCGGCATGCGCTCCGGTGCCTGCCAGGGGTCATCCAGACCGCTGGCTTCGCTGTAGTCGGGCAGACAGCAGTTGAGGTGCTGGCCGTCGATCTTCAGACCGTCGAAGTTCCAGGTCTGCAGGAACATCTTCAGCAGGTCCTTGGTATAAGCCTCGGTCACGGGGCTGAGCGGCGAGAGATACCAGCTGTCCCACCATGTGATGAACTCCGGTGCCCACTCCTCGGTGCGAAGAAGGATCTCGGGGTGCTCTTTCAGTATCTTCGTGCCCGGGTCGGCAGCCAACGGTGCCCACCACAGTTTGGCTTTCAATCCGCGCTTGTGGCACTCGTCGGTGATGTGACGCATGTCCTTGTCGCCGCCGGGGAAGAGCTCATTCGTGTTCCAGTCGCCTTCAGCAATCTGGTAGCCGTCGTCCACATCCACCCATTTGAAGCCGAGCTCAGCCACCTTGTCGAGCGTGCCTAACACCATGTTCATCTTGAACGGACGTCCGTAGCCCCATGCGCACCAAACGGGCTCATAGGCTTCGGGCTCTGCGGGCTGCATCTCAACGCCGACGTTGGCTTGCATGTAGTCGCTGAATATACGCAGTGCGTTGAAGTAGTCGCCTTTGTGCGCCAGGCGGAACGCCTTGAAGCAGACAAGTGTGTCACCCGTGGCAAGTTCGCGGGGCTTGGGCAGGTTGTAGTGCAGGCAGGCGGTAACCTTGTTGGTGTAGTTTTTCCACTCCACCGGCATTGAGATCATACGGAGCACGGGCTCAACCAGACCGATAGCTACGCCGCCGTCACGTTGCCACAGATCAACCACGGGGATGCCTCCGCCGTAGTCGGTATTGTTCATGCCCAGATAGTTCTCCTTGCTGAATCCTTCGGTTACGGGCAGCACCCAGTCCATGCGCGCAGCGGACGATGTCGGTTGCAGCGACCATACGACACTGTCCTTCGCCTCCAGCTCGGTGCGGCAGAGCTCGTAGCCCTTGACTGTGACAGGCTTGCCGAGATTGATGAAGCGGGTCTCGATCACTTCCAGTCCGGGCACACTCTCTACCGGCGTGACGGTCTGCTGCTTGATGACGTGCAGACCGTTCTGCTGATAAGGGAACGACTGCATGTCGACCTCAGAGCAGATCAGGCGCTCTGTGTCAGGCTTCGGCTGGCAACCTGCCAATACCATGGCACTCAGTGCAACTATAATTGATATCCTTTTCATATTATAATCTAATTAGGCTTTTTTCTTTGAGCGAAGCGGTCTAATTATTTATATTCGTTCAATATCCTCAGCGCATTCTCTCGGTAGATCTTCTTGAGCACCTCGTCAGGCAGGTTGAAGCCGGATAGTGCCCAGTGGTAGTTGTACTCGGGTACGTAGAAGTGCTCATCGTTGGTCTCCAGCACGCGGAAGATGCCGGCATACATCGATGGCTCAAAGCCGTTGTCGGTGCCAAAGAGCACGCGATTCTGGTACTTAATAAGGAACTCGCGCGTAGCTCTCGGTGTGTGGGCGCTCTCCGCTACGCGGGCGCTGATATCGACATACATGTTCGGGTACTTGTCCAGCAGCGCGCCCAGTCGCGGCCAGTCGTGGGTCATGTTCAGGTAGTGGCAGGCAATGAAGATCGTGCCGGGGTTCTGGCGCACTGCATTCTCAAAGCTCGTCATCAGCTGCTCGTAGCCCAGGCAGTTGGTCGTATCTACATGCCAGCAGGCTGCGTTGGGCAGACCGTCGTTCTTGTCATCCATCGGCAGGTACATCCAAATGGGTTCGGCTATATGGATGCTGATGGGCATACGGAGTTCGCCGGCCTTGGCGATGAGTGGCTGGATACGCGGGTCATCTATATGAATACCTGCTCCGTCAGCTGGACGCGCGTAGGTATCACCTTCGCCTTTATCGCCCAGCTCGCCTATACCCGTAGCGCCCAGCTCCTTGCAGCGCTCCAAGGCTGCAATGCCTTGTGCCGGCCACTCTTCGCTGTCAATGCCCGTGTAGTCGAAGCAGCACCAGAAGCGGAAGCGATCCTTCCACGGTGCGTAGAGCTCGATCACCTCATCAAACGGACGACCGATCCACGAGCAGTGCATAATAGCTGTGTGCTCCACGCCTACGGCGTCCATCGTCTCCACCCATTTGGCGATCTGCTCAGCAGATTCCACGTAGTCGTGGGAGTGCATGTCGATGATCGGGAACTTGCCGCGGGTGACCTCCGTCACTTGCAGGTTGTTCGCCACGCTGGGGAAGAAGTCACGCACCAGCACCTTGTCGGCAGGGGATGCCGGCATCTCGTCAGTAGCTTTCGGTGTGTTGCAAGCTGCTAACATGAGTGCAGCGGAGAAGATGAAAAGAAACGATTTCTTCATGTTATTTAGGTGTTTTTGTTGGTACGTATGTGGTTCAATCCATTCTTATGCATGTGTGCATAGTTTGGAATTCGGGCACAAAGTTACAAAAAAAAAATGAATTTTCCATATATTTTGATATGCTCTTAAGCATGTTTTCGAAACATTTTTGCGTAACGTATATATTTATAATATATTACGCCATGCAGTTGTGCTTTCGGAACGTTTCGAAAAGATCGAACGAAACTTTTTTATTTGCAAATGTCAAATTTTTTTCGTATCTTTGCATGCGAATTGAGATTTTGGAGTCAACAATTACCAAAATTACCCAAAACACATAGGGCAAAGTTAAATAATTATTGCCAAAATATAAAATGAGGGTAGATAAAGAAAGAATAATAGAATTGGCTGACATGGCATACGACATCATCGGTGCCGGGATGAATGTACACAACGAATTAGGCTATGGTATATCCGAAGGGGTATACGAGGAGGCTCTGGGCATAGAATTAAACGAACTCGGATATGAATTTGCCCATCAATGTGATTTGCCGGTATACTATAAGGGGCAACTGATGGAAAAGAGATTTCGTATGGACATGGTAGTTGAAGATGATATTATCATAGAGCTAAAGGCGGTAGATGCTATACTTTCAGATCACAGGGCACAATTATTCAATTATCTGCGCTTGACCAAGAAACCGGTAGGACTGCTCATAAACTTTGGCAAGAGTTTTTACGCGGAGAAATACCTCTATAACCCCAAAACCAATGAAATATCCTTCTTGAGCACCAAAAGATCTATATTAGATAAATTCGACTATTTGTAGCCACCAAGAACGTTATGAATCATTTATGAATATTTTGATCACTAATATTATTTTGATAATTTGGATAATTGTTGACTTATTTTAACCATCTACAATTTTGATAATTTGGGTAATTGTTGACGTAAAAGAATATCCGTACCATGAACTCATCATCAGCCAAGGAACGCAGGGCGCTGATCTTGCGCATGCTCGAACAGAAAGAGGAAATCCTGGTAACCGAAATCAGTCGTGAAACAGGGATCTCGGAAGTGACAATCCGTAAAGATCTGACGATCCTTCAGAACCGCCGCTTGCTTATCCGCACGCGTGGGGGCGCTATGCGGCGTCCCGTGGAGAACAACATTGAAGAGATAGCCATCGCGCGCAAACGGATGTTCAATACCAAGGAGAAAGCGCGCATCGGCGAGGAGGCGGTCAAACTCATCAAGGATGGTGACCATATTATGCTCGACTCCGGCACCACCACGCTTGAGGTGGCGCGGAATCTTGACTGTTTCCACAACCTGCACATCATCACCAATGCTATGAACATCGCCACCGAGTTGATGGTCTACAAGCGCTTCGAGGTTGTCCTGCTGGGCGGGCATGTGCGCTTCAACAGCCAGTCGATGGTGGGACCCATCGCCTTGTCCGAACTCCGGCATTTCCATGGCTACAAGCTCTTCCTCGGCGTTGACTCGTTCTCGATGGAGAACGGCCTGTCCACCCCTGATATGGAGGAGGCGCTACTCAACCAGATGATGATCCAGCAGGCGGGGAAGGTGATCGCCGTGTTCGACTCGTCGAAGTTCAACAAACGCAGCTTCGTCCATGTAGCAGAAGTGAACCAACTCGATTATATCATCACCGATAGAGCTATCCCGGTAGGCATGCCGTCTAAGCTCAGAGCCGCCGGAGTTGAAGTCAGACTTGTATAAGAGACCAGATAGGTCAAAAATTTCCCCAAATATCCAAAATACAGCAATCGCCGCGGATGAGCGGCGATTGTTGTGTAGGATGGGCGACAGGTAGGCGTGAGGCCTACCCGTCGCGTTACGGTTTAGAACTTCTGACCAAGAGCGTTGTAACGGTTGCCGTCACGGATGATGATCAGCTGTCCGTTCTCAATCAGCTTCATAGCCTTAACAGCAGCGTCAGCGTTTTCGATGCCGGTCGTTTGGTCCTTCTGAACGAAGATGCATCCACCGTGCCAGCCTTCACCACCGTCATAGTTCGGACGGAAGTAGATGGTAACGACACCTGCATGAGCAGCGTCAACTACATAGTTGCCTGGATCATCTCCGGGGAACCAAACAACTTTGTCGCCTTGAACACTTACAACCTTGAACTCAGCACCGGCTACAAGTTCTGCATGAGCGATGAACTCGCCTTCTGCCTGCTCGTTAGCTTCGAACTCATATTGGTCATCGGCAATTGCCCAATCGTTGATCGTGCCTGCCACATAGTAGTTCAGAGCCGGAGCATCAATTTCCTCAACTGAGAGGTCATAGATCTCAATCACGTCACCGGCCTTCGCATAACCGAAGTCATATACGATAATACCGCTGCCTGCCAATC
This sequence comes from Bacteroidales bacterium UBA1216, assembly GCA_002309255.1. Classification (GTDB taxonomy): domain Bacteria; phylum Bacteroidota; class Bacteroidia; order Bacteroidales; family Paludibacteraceae; genus Colicola. Next base: position 20,477 of record DBXI01000019.1, read on the forward strand.
CGGGAACAACCTTGACGAACTCAAGTACAACATCCTTTTCCAAAGCTACGTTCGGATCATAGAACATCTCAGCATTGTCTTGATACTTGATTGTAACGTTCTCAATATCGTTGTTAGCTTTCAACTTAACCGAGAAGCGATACCACTTGCCAGCCGAAGGAATGATGGTCTGGAAAAATACTTGAGCCTGCCATTGTTGTACCTTATCTATTGCAATGGTAACGGTAACCTTCTTGTTCTCACTATCCCAAACAGCGCTGGATTCTGTATCTTTATCCCAACTTGGTTCAGCGAAAATTGTATTGACGATCGGGTCGAACGGAACTTCGTTGGGGTGAACAAAGATGCATCCGGCGTGCCAATCCTCGTTGCCGCTGTAGTCGGGACGGAAGTAAACGGTCTTAGCGTCACCTGCATGAGCAAGGTCAACATGGTAGTTGCCTGCTTCACCCGGGAACCATGCGCCAAATTGGTTGTCAATTATAGTTACAACCTTGAATTCGTCGCCGTTAGCAAGAGCCAACTCAAGTTCGTACTCACCCTCTGTCTCGCCTTGCGCGAACTTGTCTGCTGCAGCCAGGTCGTAGATCGTCCAGCCCTTGAGGCCAATCAGATAGTAACCGTCCTCCAGATCAACTACGGGAGCATCCACCTCTTCGATCACTACATCGTAGATCTCGATAACGTCGCCGGTCTTGGCCTGACCGAAGTCAAGTACGAGCACACCGTCACCACCTGCTTTGGTCACATGAACTAACGGCTTGTCATAAACGAACTCTGTAGCCTCTTCCAAACTGATAGAAGCATTCTCCATCAGTATGCCGGTGTTATTTTCCCACTTGATGGTAACGCCCGACAAAGCGTGGTTAGCCTTGATCTTCAGACCTACGTGGTAGAACTTGCCATTCTCCGTAAGCAGACCTTGGTACATGGCTTGAGCTTTCCATTGAGCGTTCTTGTCTTGAGCAATTGTGATAGTAGCCTTCTTGTTCTCTTGGTCATAAACGAGCTTGGAGTCTGTCTCGCCGTCCCAGTCATTCGGACCGGTGAACCAAGATTCCCAAGGATTGATATAGAAGTTTCCTTCCACAGTGAATACATCGTTGCCGTAAGTAACGGTTACGTTACCGGCCTTAGCCAGCGTGAAGCAGATGTTGCCGTCATCATCTTTGCTCAGACCTTCAGCTTTCTCTGTCAGCGCGATGTAGCCAAGCCATATACCTCCATCAACCACTTTCAGCTTGTGATCTCCGGCTTCCAGCTCCAGAACATAACTGTCTTCATATACAGGTATCATGTTCTCCTCCCAATCAGTCATCGAACCTGCGATATAGTACTTAGCGACAGGAGCAACATAGAAGTTGCCCTCAAGCTTGAAGGTTACAACGTCCTCTACTACCTTGTAGGTAACGGTTACGTCGCCATCCTCGGCGAGCTTGAAGCAGATGTTATCGTTGTTATCGTCTTCGCCGCGTGTCAGACCGTCGGCAACTACGGTCAGAGCGTCAAAGCCCTTGACGTTGTTGTCGCCTTCCCATGTGCCGTTAAGAGTGAGTTTGAGCATGTAGTCAACGTCAGCTTTCAGACTCAGCGTGTAGGAATCTTCTTCGGATTTAATAGCAGCAGGATTCCATTTAAGTTCTTCGCCTACCAATGCGGCGTTACCGGTGATGTAGAACTTAGCAGGAGTTTCGGGTTCTACATATTCATATTTCGACCATTCGCCGTTGCATTCACTGCCTATTCCGCCGGAAGTAACGGTAAAGAGGTTGTTATCACCTGTCGGGAGGTCAAGATTAACCGTCTGGCTCCACTTATTATCCCAGTCCATTGGTTCTGTTTCGCCGTTCAGACGAACGAAGATCAGCTTATCATTGTCCTCCGGGATTGATGCGGTGTAGAGATTTTCTTCGCCTTCAACCTCGTCCATAGCAACCCACAAGTCCCCTACGCCTTCTTTCCAAGTGTAAATGGCATATCTTGCAGGCCACCCAGCCCAATCGGAGCTGAGCCTGAGATAAAGTTTCAGTCCATCAGCAGGTTCTTCTGCTGCGGGCCACCAACGCGGGTCACCGAGGGTCTTGTCGTCGGAACCTTTGTCAATAGCGGGAGAGTCGCCGGCAAGAGTGAAGTCTATTTTACTTACATCTTCGTTGTCCGGATCTTTGAATTTGGGATCACCGGTAATACAACCTGTGATAGTAGGTCCTGTGGTAAAATCACCTGTATTATTAGTGAGGCAATTGGTGATTGTTCCGGAAGCACAAGTAGTTGGGACAGTAGATTTTGCTGAAGGATTAGCAAAGATACTATTTGAAATAGCCACATCCGTTACAGATGCTCCAGTGCTTATAAATGAGGATCCATAATTATAGAACGTGCAATGATCAACGCTTAATGTAGTGGTATTACCATCGGCTACATAGATAGCGTTATAACTTCCTGTGGTATGAGCAAACGTCGAATTCTCGATTATTATCTCATCGCAAGAAGAGCCACCGCTCGCCTCATGAGTAGCAGCAATAGAGTGCTTTACGTTATTATGGAAATAGCAATTCCGAACTACAAGCGATTTCCATTTGCGTGCCTCGCTATGCGTGTAGAGAACATAACTTTTGTAACCATGGAATTCGCAATCCTCCAATGTTACTTCTTCATTTCCACCAGCAGCCTTATAAGAACGAATGCAGTGGTCAGAGGCACCTGTTACGTCAGCGGATTCGCCATTTTTGTAAATTGCTCCATCAAATTCTATTCCTTGGAAAGTAACCTTTGCATCACCTTCCACACGGAAATAATAAAGATTAGCAATCACAGGATGGGCTCCGGCTGCAGCTTTGATTGTAAGATCTTTTTTAATATCAAAGTTTCCTTCTTCGTAGAAGATACCATCAGTTAATTCAAGAACATCTCCTGCAGAAGCACTTGTTACAGCTGTTCTAAGATTGTTCTTAAAATTAGTCGGATTAACCGTCGTTGTCGCTGCGTTTACTGCGAATGCGAATAGCACGGCTGCAAATAAAGAGAGAATCTTTTTCATAAATTAAATTTTTGGTTAATGTATAAAGTTAACAATGTTGTGTTTTTCTGCGTAGTGTGGTTGGCATGAGGTCGGGGTTTGCACTGGTTAAAAGGTTGTGTATTGTCTAGGATGACCTCGTTAAAACCCTGTTAAAACCTCGTTGAAGTCGGACATATCTTTTCGCGTTGCTTCCAATGCCATAAAACCAACTACAAAGTTACGAAAAAAAAATGATATATGCAAATTTTTAGAATATAAATTGTCAGAATTTTTCCATTTTTTCGGAAGAAGGGGATTTTTCGGGTCAGGCGGAAGGTGCATTTCGTCAACAATTACCCCAATTGCCAACAATTTTCGATGGAACATAAAGCAATCGCCGCTGGTGAGCGGCGATTGTTGTGCAATAGGAATGATGGCCAAGGCACGAGGCCCTGAACCATCGTCTTACGGGATTTAGAACTGCTGTCCTTGAGCGTTGTAACGGATGCCGTCGCGGATGATGATTAGCTGTCCGTTCTCAATCATCTTCAGCGCAGCCGGAGCAACGATGGCGTTGTCGATAGAGGTCGGATCAGATGCCCCACTCTCATCGCAAAGTTCGTCAAGCGGAACGATCAGACCGTCAATTGCCCATTCGCCTACCCAACCGGAATAAGCCCAGTGGATGTTAATGAAGTTAAAGCTCTCCTGAGCAGTTTCAAACTCAACAATTACGGAAACCTCCTCTACATCTGCCTCATCATGTGTTCCGTTACCGTAACGAACAACGCCTGTAGAATTAGCAGCGTTCACCCACAAGAAGTTCAGACCTTCTTTCGTGTTGCCGGCTTCGTTGTTATTCTTAACAGCAACTTTGATGTTATTGCCATCGGCTTTCGAGATCGTCAACAGGATACGACCATTGACATCAGCGAAATCAGCCGCTCCAAGGTGACCTTGAGGCAACTCGCAATACTTAACGGCGGGTTCTTCGGGCTCTTCTTCCTCAACGGCTTCTACAAACGTAAGGGTAACACCGGCAACCTTACCGGAAGACCACTCTTGGGTATTACGCAGTTTGAGTGTGTATTCGCCTTTCTTAGCAAACGTAAGAGTGCTATGCTCTGTACTGTCCAAAGCTACCTCACCGTCAGACCATTTCTTTGCAACAGGGTGAGCTATATAACCCAGCAAATTATCCTCGTCATCATACAAATCCAATACGAACAGGTGTCCACCTTCAACTCCGTTCAGCACGCCGCTTACAATGCAAGCCTTCGTTACATTGATTGTCCAGACAGCTGTACCGTAGTTCTTGTTGTGACCACCGTCACCATAGAGTTTCAAATCATCGTTTTTCCATACTGCACCTTCAAGGTGAGCCTTTTTGGCGGAAAGAACGAACGGCTCTTCGAAATCAACGTCAGGAACAGTAGCAGCCGAAACGGTTACTGCACATTCGTCAGTCTTCTCTCCTGCTTTTGCGGTGATAGTAGCCGTACCGGCTGCAATAGCAGTTACCAAGCCTGTTTCGCTAACAGTAGCAACGGCCTCATCACTACTCTCCCATGTTACGGTCTTGTCGAATGCCTCATCGGGACTAACAGTAGCTGTAAGCAGTTCAACTTCATCAATCTCCAAAGCGAGTTCGGTCTTGTTGAGCTCAATTGCTGAAACTGCTATCAATTCTTCCGGAGCATCGTCGGCATAGGTCAAGATAACATTCTTAACAGAGCCTTTACCCCAGTCACGAATATTACGCAATTCAACAGTATAGATGCCTTCTGTAGGAAGGAGGATGGTTCCTTCCAAAGGTTTCTCCTTATCATAATCTTCTTTATATCCGTCACCGCCGTTATCAGTAGCCAGACCTTCTGCTACAGTACCCTTTGCGTTACCCAGTTCATCAAGAATCTTGACTTCGAAGACGTGTTTGTTATTTCCAACCATAGGACCTAAATCCAAGGTAACAGAAACATAGCAACCACGTGTAGCCGCAACTGTCCAAGTGGCTACCGGGTTAGAAGAAATACTGGCGTCCAACCAAGCAACATAGTGAGTTTCTGTAGACTGGTCCAGCCAGAAATTGTCACTTCCCGCACCTCCTGTAAGAACAGCATCATCGGCTGCACAAACATACGGAGAAGCGAAATCGGTTGCTGCATTAACTGCAACTGCTACCAGCATTGCAGCGAAAAAAGAGAAAATCTTTCTCATGATTTTAAGATTTTAGTTAATATTAGGGTTAACAAAATGGTTCCGTGTTCATGGGGCAATGGGTATTTTGCACCGATTGCGAATGCAAAGTTACGAAAAAAAAACGATATGTGCAAATTTGCAAAGCAAAAAAATGCTGTTTTTACGTAGAAAAATGCATTTTGTGCCCAAATTACGCATGTTTCGCAACTTTCGAAATGATTATTTTTACTTTCAAATAGTTTCGCTTTATTGAAAGAAAATAAACCCAGATAAACACTTTTGAATGCTTTTAGCGCTACGCGCCTTGCACGCTTTGCTGCTAAAAACTCCTTAAAAGTAAACTATTAGATAGTTTTTATCATCAAACCCAGCACTCTTGCGGAGTAAAAGCATCAAAAGCCATAAACCTAAAAAACATTGTCAGGTGAATCGGATTTGGATGTGATTAGGTGGTTGTCGTGAGATGGTCCCGTGATGGTCGCGAGTGAAACTCGATGTAGTTCGGGATCAATTCTATACCATGAAGCAAATATGTTTTAGAGAGTGGTTAAAAAATGTTAACAAAAGACCTAAAATCCCGTAAAAACACAAAATTCGTAACAAAATTTGTTAAAAAATTTGCAAAAAGGCCAAAAACGTGTACATATTTGTATAAAATTTCGCTAAACGCCCCCCAAATGGTCTATATTTCTAAAAAATGCAGGCTATATTTCCAAAAGTGGTCAAAAAATTTGCAAAACGCCCCCAAAACGACATATATTTGTATAAAAATTTGCTAAAACCACCAAAAATGTCCCCACCAAACATCCTCAAACACCTCTCAAACCCAAAGAAAGCCGATAAAAGAAAAAAGGAGCAAAAAAGAAAATTAAAAAAGAAAATCTCTTCTCTTCGTCTATAGCTTGTATAACGTACTTATCCCTCTATAATCTCCCTTTGTGGAAAGAAGAGAAGAGATCGTTTTTTTTGAAAATAAATTTATTTTTTTACTATGGAACAAGACACATTCATCCATCTTTGGAAGTTGTTGAACCCTCAGGGCGAGTACGTCTATCGTGAGAAGATCTGCCGGCAGATGTGGTCAAGTTTCGACCTAGACAAGCAGCGTGCCATCTACCTGCGCATCCGTGGCAAGCTGCAGCGCGGCGAGCAAATCAGCCCTAATCCTTACTACGCCCTGCAGCACAACATGGATCCTGAACCGCCGAAACTGACGCCGCCAAAGAACTACAACCACACCGCAGACTTCCTGACCATAGTCAAGACCGGCACACTCGTCTCTGCCGAGTACAACGGCGAGGTAGGCATCTTCACCGAGGCAGATGCACAGAAGCATGCCATGACCATCCTCCGTCACTTCAAGCCATGAACAGGAAGTTACAGATACACATGTGTGCGTTCGATGGCATCGATGGTAGCTTGCGGTATGTCACTGTTCTCTTTGGCGAGCTGCGGCCAGCGGCTGACAGCCTCTACGACCCGGTCAATGATCAGTTTGGCACGTTTGACATTCATCTCGCGGGCTACGCTGATCAGGTCATCGCGGGTGATGTTGTCCCACTTGTTGTTAATCGGCATCTGGTGGGTAGCCGTCCAGCCGCCTTGCGGGTTGTATGCCCAACTCATGTCGTAAGCCGGCGACAGGCGCCATTCGCCACGGCGGTTCATGAGGAAGGAGATGTTCTTCGTATGGTCATCCTGGTTGCGTGCCACAACGTTGAACACCATGCGCCGGTAGAGCTCCTCGGCTTCGGGGTACGTGAGCCGCATGCGCCGCATAATACCAAAGGCCTGCTCGTAGGAATAGGCGTGCAGCATATTGAAGTCGTAGTGTGCCAAGCCGCACAAGGTCTCCATGTGCAGTTTATGACCATTCACGCGATCAAAACGCCTCGTCATGAAGTGCGCACGATCGTGCTCGCGGTACAGGCGGCACTCGGTCATGTTGATACCGGCAGCTTTGGCTATCAAGGAGTGAACATATTCTATCTCGCCGAAATGCATCGGGTCACCCAGTTCCTTATTGGTCACTCCGTCGAGTTTGATCAGCCAGTAGTCGAATCCTTCGGGCGCAGTAGTCTGTCCGCTGCGCACCTCACCTGTTGCATCATTGTATGCAATCACGGCCTTGGCTCGTTGTCCGCCGGCAGAGGTGCCGACGCGGATGATGTTGTCAATAGCCTCTTGTGCATCTGTCTTAAGATTGGTATGAAATGCCTCTTTGTTCTGCAGTACCTGATTAGCGACATCAATCAATGAATCTATCTCCAACTTCTCGGAGTTTTCCAAATAATCGGCATACGCCGGCACGAACTCCAATGCTCCCATTCCACGTGTGCCTTGATAGCAAAGACGTTCAATCGGATTGGCAAAGGATTTGCCGACACTCACTAACCACTTATTCAGCAATGCTCGTCCGAACGCATCCGGTAAGGCATCGGCTAACAAGCCCGGCAGACTGTTAAACGTATTGCTCCGCAACTCCGGAAACTCATAGATCTTATTCCTTACGACCGGCATCATTAGAGGCGACGGCTCAATACCTTTTGTCGCAAAATTTTCGTCATAACGAAAAACAGCCACGTTTCGGCGCTCGTCCCATGCAATAGCGCCTATGCGCTCGCCCCACAATATAACTTCTGCGTTTACCATTCTGATTCAGGATTAGAGGGTTGAATAGTATTCGATAATTTAGAGTTCCTTACGCGCTTAGGCTGCGGATGGGATTTCATATAATCAGCTATCGCGATAGGATCCAGTTGTTCTTCCTCAAAAAACAGGTACAACATGTTTAGCGCGTTTAGCGTGCGGAGGATCATAAGCAATGTAAGCAATGAGGTGTTGCTTCCATTTTCAATTTGGCTTATACTGAAATCCGATATGCCACAACGGGTCGCAAGCGCTTTTTGAGTTAGATTTGCTCCAATACGCAAGCGCTTTATCTTCTGTCCTATTTCTTTCAAGAGGACTTTGTCTGATGCCAAATACGGGTCAATCATATTAGATATATCTATAATTATGATGCAAAATTACAAATAATATTTGATATTTCAAGTTTTATCGGATGAAATATTGCTTATTCTGACGTATTTATTCGATTTTGCCAATCAGACCTGCATTTCATTGCGTGATATACAAAAACAAGTCAACAATTACCCAAATTACCCTCCCTGCAATGTGCAATGAAAATTTTGGATAATTTGGATAATTGTTGACTACCTTATCTCAGCCCTTACTCAACGCGCTTGCCGAGCATGTTGAACGTGTGACCATCTTTGCGGATGAAGATCTGCCCGTCACGGATGAACTTCTCGCCATCGCGAGGCGTGGGCAGCGGTGCCAGATCCTCGTAGCCAGTGGGAACGACGTGACGCCTACTGCGCGTAACGCGCATGGTGTTGATGAGGGTGGCATTGCCGTCCTGATCGGCCGTATAGGAGTTGAAGAGCAGACATTCGTCGGAAACGATGATCTTGGTGAAGCAAGGAGCCTCAGGTTGCGCGAACATGCCGGTGAACAGGTCGAAGTAGTTGTTCATCTTGTGCGTGCTCTTGTAGCTCTCCAGCTTCTCGCGGTTATACGGGCTATAGCGCTTGCGTCCGCAAGTGGCACCGATGAAGTACAGCGTGCCGTCATCGACATTGAAGGTGCCGCCGCGGTAACCGGAGATGCTGACCTTGCTATCCACAGCCACCTCCTCGCGGTCGGAGATAGCGTCGAGGATCGGTGTGCGGGTGTCGGGATTGACAGGACCGATCACCTCGTAGCAGTGGTCGTGACCCTGCAGGAGCACATCGATTTGGCACTCCTTCATCACGGGCAACATGATGGTGCGGAAGGTCGGTCCCTCCTTGTCCTTGCAGTGGCCTGCTCCGCAGAACACACCCTTGTGCACCAGTCCGACGCGGTACTTCGTGTCCGGATGGAGCGCCACCTGCTCGCGGAACCAGTTGGCTACATCATTGCTCAGGTACTCGGCGGTCATGTTGTCGTAGTTGTACGGACCGCGCCAGTAGTCCTGATGCGAATAGACGAGGAACAGCACATCGCCATAGACGAAGCTGTACGTTATGCCGTCGAACTGCGGTTTGATGACCGCCGATTGGTTGAAAGCGTTGTCGGTGTTGAAGTGATAGGTGTAGTTGAGATTGTCGCTGTCGTCATGGTTGCCGTCGGTAGGCACCAGAGGCATGCGCATCAGCACGGGACGGAGTGCCTGTTCGAACCAGCGCTCCCACTCCCATTCGCTGTTGGCAGAGGTGCCCGTCTCAACAAAGTCGCCCGGGAAAACGCAGAAGCGTGCATCAGGTGCCGTAGCCACAGCCGCTGTAGCGCACCAACGCGCATGGTTGACGTACTCGACATCCTGAATATGGCTGTCAGACATGTAGATGAAGCTGAACTCACCCTGCTTGGCATTCTCGGTGCGGAACTGCGCTATCGGACTCCAATGCCCCTCATAGCCCACACGCCAGCTGTAGGTCGTGCCGGGGGTCAGATCCTCGGCGAGGGCTTTGTGGCTGACGTAGGTGAACTTGGTGTTGGCGGCGAGACCGGTGGAGTCGATGATCTTCGAGCGGGACACCGCGTAACGCAGCGGTTTGGTAGTAGTGGGCGTAGCATCCACGATGATGAGGTCTGCAGCCGCGTCAAAATCCTCAGCGGTGGCATCGGCCTTGGCGAGCAGTTGCACCTCACCCTCGGTGATGCCGGCATTGGTGAACCAACAGAACGCCATGCGGGTGCGCGGATCGCCGTTGATGTTCGCCACCATATTGTAAGGCTCAGTGTTCGGCACGAGCCGCGTTATCGCCTCGCGCATAGCTTGAACGTTAGCCGTTATGTCGGCTATTGGCGCTTTGGTGCTGTCAAGGCGGGCAGACTCCTTGGCGATGAGGAACGGGATGAACGAGGGCACGGTGTAATCCTCCTGCAGGTAGAGCTCGTCTGCCTCCAGCACCTCTTTCGGGTAGTGCGTGGGCGGTACGGGCGATACAATGACCGTGACGGTGGCCGTGAACCCGCCATCAACGGTAGTCACATGCAGCGTGGTCGAACCTACGCTAACGCCGGTGATCGAACCATTAGCATCAACCGTAGCGACTGCTTCGTCATCAATTGTCCATGTGAGGCTCTTGTTCGTGGCGTTCTTGGGATAAACGACTACGCCTGCACCGCTGAGTTGCCCGACAATGACATTCACCTCCTCGGTCAGCAGCACCAGTCCTGTCACACTCACCACAGCGGCATCAGGATCAAACTCATAAGCACCCACATCGGCTGTGCCGCCTTTGGGACGGGCAACACCGTTGATGTCCGTATCGGCAGTAACGGAAGCCTTGCCCTGATTGATGAGTGGCGAGGTTGCCATGAGCGAATAGTCGGCTGCCCGCATCGCAGCAATCTGTCCGGCATCCTTGGGCAAACCAATAAATGTTGCAGGCATGCGGAACTGCGGTCCGCCGGCAACGTTATTCGTAGGATCGAGTGTTATACTGCCAAACGACACTCCGTCGAATCCCTCATCCGCCCAGTTAGACGACGAACCGCTACTTGCAGAAATGAAGTTGACAGGATCGCCAAAGTCATCGGCAGCACGGTTGTTCCAGAACACAGAGTTATAGACCTTGGCATTGGAGTGAATTCCTGCATAGCCGCCGTCGCTGAGGTTATTGCACACGGTGCAATGAACGACCTGTCCCTTGTAGTTGTATATAGCTCCTGTAGCCGGCCATGTGGACTCGGAAGGTTCGCAGTTATGGATGACGCAATTGCGCACTGTGCCGCCGTTGTTATACACGGCTCCCCACTTGCCTGTGCAGCCACGGATGATGGTGTTCTCCACTACGCATCCGCTGTTCACGCATACAGCACCACCTTCCTTCATCGACGAACAGAGCTCGATGATGCATCCGCTGATGCCCGCATAGCTGTGCATATACACGCCGCCACCGGTGCTGCCGGTAGTCGTGCAATTGCGGATGATGCAGTTGCGGAGCGTTATGTTCTGGCGGATAGACGCACCGGCACCGCTGCTGGAGGTGGTGGCGTTCTGCAGCACCAGACCGTCAATAACCGTCGGATTGGTGAACGCCGCGCCTGCCTCTATCAAACGCTTGGTCATCGACGAACCGTCAAGTACAGACGGATAGAGGTCGATGTCCTGCTCGCGGGTGCCCGCCTTGAAGCTGCCGAAGATGTGCTTGCCGTCAACCAGACTGATGGACGATGTGAGATTATACGTTCCTTGGGCGACGAACACGGTGTCACCCACTGCAGCAGTGGAGAGGGCTTTCTTGATGGTCAGCATCGCCGTTTCCCACGACGTACCGGCTTTCTTGTCATCGCCGTCCGGACGGACGAAAATGTTTGCCGCTTCCGCCTCGATAAGAGCGAAGACCGCAAACATGGTAAGCAAGTAGCGTTTCATAGAAGTATATATGTTGAGTGCGGATTTAACGGAATGAACGGATGGTGTTTCAGCTCATCTGGATAAACTGCTCCAGGAAGACGTCATATACAGCATAGCCGTCACCTATCTGTGTAACGATATCTTTGTCTCGCAACGATCGCAAAGCAGATTGTACACTACTGGCGGATGCCAGATGATGCTTTCTGACAAAACCTTCGGATGTCAAGTTGTGAGCAACTCTTTCCCGAGCAATGGCATATAACAACTGGCGCTGTCGGGCAGGGGTAGATGCAAGTAATTCGCGGTAAAAAAGCTCCTGTATCTGAATAACATTGGTCATCGCCAATTCAATAGTCTCGTCCGCGCAAGCTTCACCGTCAGGTGTCAGGGCAAACATCTCATTGAGCATCACCTGCATATACCACGTTATGCCTCTACACATCGAATAAATGCGTTCTACAAGGGAACTACCTATGCTCTTATTGCTCTTGGCGAACATATCTTGCGCAAAAGTGATATAGGTCTGCTCGGGTATTGGCTCAAGTGACATATTGACCGTGCTCTGATAGAAGGGCTTGGACGGTGACAGAAACATCTGCGCCATCATGTGCTTGCGACTACCGGCAAAGATGAACTGCGTGTTCTTGCATTGCTGTATATGGGTGCGTAGCAGTGCTTCGATATTCTTTTGGTCGTATAAGGCGACCTGCTGAAATTCATCGAAAGCCACAACGCAAACACGATCAGCTGCTTCAAGAAAGGCAAAGATCTGCTCCAATGTCAGTTGAGGGTTGGCGATCTCACCGATACCCACATTGAACGTTGGTGTCCCTGTCACTTCATCCAACTTAAAACCGAAACGGAGCGAACTAATTATTTGAAAGAACTTCTCTTTCCACGTAACATGAGCAGAAACAGTGCTATAAACCGCATTGCCGAAGGCACATACCAGTTCGTCCAGACTGCTTGTGGCAAAAAGATCCACATATACCGTGTAGTAAGCACGCCGGATGTCATCCTGAACAAAAAGGTGACTGATCAGCCCAGACTTTCCCAAACGGCGATCCGATATGAGAGTCATATTCCTGCCGTTCTGAAGATGCTTCTTTAGCAAAGCGGTTTCATTCGTTCTGTCACAGAAATACTCAGGCGATACGTACTTGCCTATCACAAAAGGATTTATAACGTTTTCTCTCATGATTGTGTAAATTTATTGCACTTTCAATTATTGCGCTTTCAATAATTGCATATGCAATAATTGTGCCAAATTGTCCGAAAGCAATCAACAATTGCCCACAATTTTCAACAATTTAGTTATTCATTGCATTGTCTTTGATTGTGGGCAATTGTTGACTATCTATAACCTATCGTTACTTGACCAGTTCACCGAGGATGTTGTAGGTGTGGCCATCCTTGCGGATGAAGATCTGGCCGTCGCGGAAGAACTTATCGCCATCATTGATGACAGGCTGGATGAGTTCCTCGTAGCCGGTAGGCATGCCGTGGGGGTGAGTACGCTTCACGCGGATGGTGTTGTAAACCTCCCTCTTATTGTTATTCTTGGTGTCTATGTAATAGGTTACCATTTCCAATCCGGCTTCTGATACATTGAAACGTGTATAGGATGGGAAACCGGGCTGACCGAACTTTGAGGTAAAGAGATTGAACAGGTTCTCTACGTTATGATGGTGATTATCAAACAACTTGGAGGGATCAGTTGTATAGGTGGAGTCCATATCATGACGGCTGTGCGGCTCATAGCGCTTACGTCCGCAGGTAGCGCCGATGAAGTACAGCGTACCATCATCGGTAGTGAATGTACCTCCTTCGAGGCCGGTTGCGTTCAAGCTGCGCTCATATCTCTTTTTCATTTCCGGATATAAACGCACTGTGTCGGTAACAGAACCCGGAACAACAGTCTTGGTGTCGGGATTAACCGGACCCATGACCTCGTAGCAGTGGTCGTGACCTTGGATAGCAAGATCAATCTCGCACTCCTTGAAGATTGGCAGCATCATTGTGCGCAACAGCGTACACTCGTCGTCCTCGTGGTGACCGGCACCGGAGAAGATGTTCTTGTGCGAAAGCGTTACACGATACTTGGCTTCAGGGTGAGCCTCAATCTGCTCCTTGAACCAGTTGCGGATATCCTCGGAGAGGTAAGTGGATTTCATGATAGTCTCATCCGTGCCGGACTCACGCCACCAGTCCTGCATAGAGAATACGAGGAAGAGCACGTCGCCATAAACGAAGCTATAGGTGATACCATGGAATTGCGGTTTAACCTCCGCTGCATTAGCGAAGCCCCAATCGGTATTGAAGTGGTAGTCGTAGTTCAGACTCGGACTGTCATCATGGTTACCATCGGTAGGAACGATGGTCATCTTGTTGAGCACAGGACGCATCGAACCTTCGAACCAGCGTTCCCACTGCCACTCGGAGTTGGTCTTGCCGCCTGTATCCACAAAGTCACCAGGGAAGATGCAGAACTTAACGTCCGGTTCGTTCTTAACCACAGCATCCGCACAGATCCGTGCCTGCTCAATATATTCAGCATCCTGAATATGGCTATCGGTCATATATACGAATGAGTAGTCGCCTTGGTCTGCATCCTTGGTTACGAACTGTGCGATGTCACTCCAGTGACCTTCGAAACCTACACGCCAGCTATATGTTGTGCCGGGTGTGAGATTTTCAGCGAGTGCCTTATGGCTAATGTATTCAAACTTCGTATCGCGCGGAAGACCTGCGGCGGTACAGATGTCGTACTTCGGACTCTCGCTGGCCTGGATAGGTGTGTAGTGCAACAATGCCTCGCTGATTGTAGCGTGAAGCGTGATCAGTCCATCAACGGTAGCGAAATCCTCTTCAGTAGCATTGGCTTTTGCTAACAGTTGTACCTCGCCATCCGTCACACCGCCGTTGGTGAACCAGCAGAAACCCATGTGGGTGGCAGGATCGCCGTTGACTGTAGCAATCTGGTTGTAGGGAGTCTCTTTCGGTTGGAGTTCAGCGATGCGCTGATTCATAACCACCAATCTGGGTGCAATGAGAGTGATGTTCGCTTCCGGATCCACGCTGTCAATCTTTGCTTCTGTCTTAGCAACCAGGAAGGGGATGAAACTCGGAATAGAATAATCCTCAATCTTGTATGTTTCTTCTGCTTCCAGCACTTCTACCGGATATTTGACCGGTTTCACGGTGATTGCAGCCGAAGCTTTGAATCCACCATCTTCCGTCTCAACCCAAACTGTCGTCTCACCCTCTTTGACGCCGGTCACTCTGCCTTTGTCAACAGTAGCAATCGTCTCGTCTTCGACAGACCAGATGACATGTCTGTTACTTGCATTAACGGGCTCTATCTTTGCCAACAATGTACCTTTTGATCCCTCACTCATTGTGAGTGATGTCGGACTGATTGAAACACCGGTAACAGCAATGACCTTAGCATCAGGGTCGTATTCGTATGCACCTATATCCGCGCCCTCGCCTATCGAACGCTCTACCCCCTTAAGGTCAGTCTTGGTACCTTTATCCGCATCTCCCTTGTCCAAAAGGGGTGCAGACGCACTTGTAAGGGAGAAATCCGCCTGACGCATAATTGTTATCTCATTCGCATTTGAAGGAATACCTACGAAAGTTGACGGATTGAGGAAGTTAGGACCATCCTCCGCAATGTTATCTTTGTTCAGCGCTATACTCATAAATGTTGACGAAGAGCCATCATCTGTAACATTGTTACCCCTTGTTGCTGATTCGTGTATTTCATTCACGTGTCCGGTGTAAGATGCAGCGGATTTGTTTCCCCAAAATACATTGTTATATACTGTACCTCCTCCAATGTATGAACCGGCATATGACTCACCATAGTTATTGGCAAATGTACAGTTAATAACCTGACTTTTGTTACCTTCCGGGACATAAATACCTCCGGAGTTTGGCCAACCGGAAACTGTGGCTGCATTGTTATGGAGAACGCAGTTACGAACGACACAGGAATCTGCGTTACTGATTATTCCATATTTGCCGCCACAACCGCGAATAATCGTATTTTCAACCACTCCTGATTCTTTGTTATAGATAGCACCTCCGTGGCTGGTAGAAGTACAAAGTTCAATAACGCAATGGTCAATCAAGCCACCTTTGTTATAAATAGCACCTCCGTAACCGCTTCTGGCCTTGCAAGAACTAATAGTACAATTACGTATGATAGGTTGCGCACCACCTCCGCTAACAACATATATAGCACCACCTTGTGAGCCATCACAGTCGCGGATAACACAATTGCTGAGGATCATATTGGCGCGTATATTCACCGCACCACCTTCATACTTAAAGGAATTGTTTTGCAAAATCAGACCGTCAATAACAATCGTATTCGTTGGCGGATTGTCATACTTAGTGACTAATCGATCGCCATCACCTAAATCCGTTCCATCAATAATAGTTTCGAATAATTCAACATCACGCATTCCGGTCTCGGGATCGTAACCACCCAGATAGGTCGCACCGTCTCGTGTAGAAATGCGCTCGTTATACACACCTGCGGCAATGAACATAGTGTCACCTACTCCAACACTCGATATCGCACCTCCGATAGTTGTTTTGGCATGTTCCCATGACTTACCGTCACCGTCATCTCCTGTCGGGGAAACATAACGGTTGCTGGCTGACGCGCACAGCGCTGCTGCGCAGAACGTCAAAAGAAATAAAAGTTTTTTCATGATGTAATTATTTTAGGATTGTTATTATCTTTCAGCCGCGCTGTCGTGATCCCGTTATCACGTTATTTCGTTATCCCGAAACTGAATGATGGTTACTATTGCGCGGCAAAACGGGTTATAGTGCTTCCGGCACGCTGTGCGGCTTGTTGCGGATGATCTTCATCGTGTTGAATAGCGAAGCGTTGCCGTCTGCGTCATCTGCGGTGTAGGAGTTGAACTCGATGCAATCGTCCTTAACAGTAATCTTTGTGAACGAAGGTCTTTCCGGTTGACCGAACATGCCTGTGAATAGGTCAAAGTAATTCTCTACGTCGTGCTTTCCCTTCTTTAACTCTTCCGGAGTGTTTGCGTAGTCGGCTTCCATCTGCTCTTTGCTGTGTGGATAATAGCGTTTTCGTCCGCAGGTGGCTCCGATGAAGTACAGCGTGCCGTCGTCGGTGCAGTATGTGCCGCCCTTGTAGCCGGTCATGTTCTTGTTGGTGTTAATCGGAACCTCCTCGCGGTCGGTGATAGCGTCCAGGATAGGCGTGCAGTTGTCGGGGTTAACCGGACCTATCACCTCGTAGGTGTGGTCGTGGCCTTGCAGTGCTATATCGATTTCGCAGGCTTTCATCGTTGGTAGCATGCAGGCGCGGAACAGCGGCGGCTCTTCGTCCGTTGAGTGATCCGAACCGGAGAACAGGTTGAAGTGCGCAAGCGAAACACGGTACTTCGTGTTCGGGTTTTCTGCTACAGTTTTCTTGAACCAGTAACTTACGTGGTCGGTCAAGTACTGCGAGGTCTTCTCCGTATAGCTGTAGTCCTCGCGCCAGAAGTCCTGCATTGAGAACACCAGGAACAGCACATCGCCGTAGATGAAGTTATACACTATTCCCTCGAATTGCGGTTTGCGGGTGATGGTGTAGTTGAACTCGTTGTCGGTGTTGAAATGGTAGGTGTAGTTGATGTTCGGGCTGTCGTCATGATTACCGTCGGTGGGCACAATAGGCATATGCATGGTAACAGGTTTCAATGCTTCCTCAAACCAGCGTTCCCACTCCCATTCGCTATTGGCTATGGTGCCATCCTCCACAAAGTCACCTGGAAATACACAAAAACGTGCTTCGGGAACGATTTTTACAGCAGCCGTAGCGCAACGACGGGCATATGTGATGTATTCCGGGTTCATGATGTGACTATCGCTCATGTAGATGAATGAATATTCCCCCTGATCCTCATCCTCGGTGCGGAAATGCGCAATGTCACTCCAATGTCCATCGTAGCCTACACGCCAACTGTAGTCTGTGCCGGGAGTCAACTCGGTGGCTACTGCCTTATGACTGATGTATTTGTATTTCAGGTTTTTAGCCAACCCGGAGAAGGCGACTATATACTGGCAAATACCTGTGTAGCGCATAGCTTTTGTCTGTGTGGCGGCAGCGTGCACCGTGATCACGTTACCGGACTTAAAATCCGCCTCTGTGGCATCAGCCAGCGGCACAATCTGCACCTCGCCTTCGGTCACGCCATCGTTTGTGAACCAGCAGAAACCCATGCGGGTCTTCGGATCACCATTGATGGTGGCCACCATGTTGTATGGTTCCTCTTTGGGTACAAGTTCTTTGATGCGCTGTCGCATGGTCTGCAGATTCTCATCCGTCGGGTCATTAGCACATGCCGTTTGAGCAATCTTGAAGGCCGTGTGGCTGGGAATAGTGTAGTCCTCAGCCGTGTACATCGAGTCAGCAAGCTCCCACTCGGTCTTCGGTAC
Source organism: Bacteroidales bacterium UBA1216 (assembly GCA_002309255.1). Taxonomy (GTDB): domain Bacteria; phylum Bacteroidota; class Bacteroidia; order Bacteroidales; family Paludibacteraceae; genus Colicola. The sequence continues at coordinate 38,563 of DBXI01000019.1, forward strand.
ATAGACCTCAGTGCTGTCCTGAGGTTCCGGTTCGGGTTCCGGCTCAACAATAGGCTCCTGCTTGCAGGAGGGCAAGCAAACCATGCTGCATAGCAGCAATACGAAATAAATTTTCTTCATTGTATTATTGTCTTTTTCGTTATGACTTTGTTCTTTGCGCGCGTCATGATGACGCGAAGACGTAATTACGTGATTACGACAATCATTGCGCGCCGGGGTTACTTCTCAATCGTCACTGTGTTGAACAGTTCTTTTCGTCCGTCGGGCAGCACCTTGAATGTCTCCAGCAGCAGATGCTCCTTGCTCACCGTCACGCGGGTGTAACTCGGGGCACCGGGTTGCGCTAACTTGCTGAACAGATCATAATAGTTCTCCACCCGATGAATGTGTTTTGACGCCTCCATCTCCTCGCGCGTGAAGGGCTCGTAGCGTTTGGCGCCACAGGTAGCGCCGATGAAATAGAGCGTGCTGTCCACCGGACCGATTACTTCATAGCAATGGTCGTGACCTTGCAGCACCAAATCCATCTTGCACTCCTTCATCACCGGTAACATGGTGGCACGCAGCAGAGGCGACTCCTTGTCATGCTGGTGTCCCGAACCGGAGAACAGGTTCTTGTGCACCAATCCCACATGCCACTTGGCATCCGGTGCTGCGGCTACCTGTTGCTTGAACCATCCGCCCAAATCGCGCTCGAGGTACTCCGAGCGGCGTGTAGTCATATCGTACTCCCCACGCCAGAAATCCTGCATCGAGAAGGCTATCATCAACATGTCGCCGTAGGTGAAGCTGTAGTTGATTCCGGCGAACTGCGGACGCACCTTTGCGATGAGGTTGAATGTTGTATCAGTGTTGAAGTGGTAGGTGTAGTTCAAGAGCGGCGAGTCGTCATGATTGCCGTCGGTCGGTACTATCGGCATGCGTAGCAGCACGGGCTTCAGCGCCTCTTCAAACCAGCGCTCCCACTCCCATTCGCTGTTGTTGTCTGTGCCCGTATCCACAAAGTCACCCGGGAAGACACAGAAACGTGCATTGCGCTCATATTTGGCCACCGCCTCGGCACACAGGTGGGCAGCGTCGATATATTCCTTGTTCTGAATATGACTGTCAGTCATATAGATGAAGCTGAAATCGCCCTGCTCGGCATCCGCAGTGCGGAAATGCCCGACCTCGCTCCAATGTCCGTCGTAGCCCACACGGTAGGAGTAATCCGTGCCGGGCGTAAGATTCGTAGCCACCGCCTTGTGGCTAACGTAGCGGAAAGCGGTATGTTTATCCAACTTTGCCTGCTTCAGTATGCCTGAACTGGAGATAGCATAGTGCAAGGGTGGGGTGGTCGTTGCAGTGGCTTCGAATCTCGTGATTTCGTGATCTCGTAATCTCGTGATCTCGACCACACCCTCGCTAATGCCCTCGTTGGTGAACCAGTTGAACCCCATGCGTGTGCGCGGATCTCCGTTAATAGTAGCCACCATGCAGTACGGCTGCTCCTTGGGCACCAATATGGCAGACGAATCCACCAGATGTGCCACGTAGGACGGCACGGTATAATCCAAAGGATGAGGAATCGTTACCAGATTCTTCGGGGCATAATCCCGCGGCGAAGCCGGCGGCATAGAGGCTATACGGTGTGTAGGTGTTCCTACGCAATAGTCGGCGGCAAGCAGGATCGCTTCCTCCGCCTCGGTGACAGGCACTCCGACGAATGTGGCGGGATCGCGGAAGTGCGGACCGTCGGGTGCCTCGTTGTCATGATTCAGCCAAGGTTGGCTGAAGAAGTGCGGCTCAAAGCCCTCGTCAGCACGACTGATGCCCGATGTACTCTCGTCCGACACATAGTTAGTGGGATCAACAAACCCGTACTCGTTCAGGTTTCCCCACATCGTGCAGTTATACACCGAACTCTCCGAGTGAATGCCTCCGTAGCGGTCGCCGTAGCAGTTGGCTATCACGCAGTCGGTCAGTGTACCGTCGAAGTTAGCCACGCCGCCGGCATCCGGCCAGTCGTGACCTGTGGCAGAGCAGTTGTGGATGATGCAGTTATCCAGCTTCGCGCCCAAGGCAGATGCCTCCGGCAGATCGCCCTTGATCAGCACGCCGCCGCACTGCACGCCGCTACAGCCGCGGATGATGCAGTTCTTCATCGTCACCGTGCCGCGCAACCACGCCGCGCCGCCGCGCTTGTTGTGTCGCGCATTCTGGAGCACAATGTTCTCAATGCGCGTTGGCAACTTGCAGTCTTGCTCGCAGCTGATGAGCCGCGTAGTCAGACTTGTACCGTCCAGGATGGTCTGTCCACTAACCGCTAACCGCTCACCGCTAACCGATACTCCGCCGATGATTGTCACGCCGTCCTTCAATATGATCGTCTCGTAGTAGATACCTTCGGCTATCATCAGCGTGTCACCCGCCTGACAGTTGTCCAAACCATAGTAGATGGCGTTCTGCGCCCACCTCCACGAGCTGCCGTCGTAATCGGGGTTGCCGTCCTTACGCACATACCACGTAGACGCTGACGCATTTAGCGCCAGCGCTACGAGGGATGCTATGACGATTTTTTTTTTCATTGCTGACGTGTCGTGATGTCGTAATCACGTGATGTCGTCATGACGATCTTTCCTTGTTTGCCTGAGGTTAACTCCAACCGAAGCGTTCGCGGCCGATGCGCTCCACATCCTCACGGCTGGTGAAGGCGGTCGTGCCACCGGCAGCGGTGGTATTCACAGCGCCGGTCATGTTACCGTACTCCTGGCAACGGTCAAGCGGATCGCCTGCGGCCAGACGGGTGATGAAACCAGAGTTGAACGAGTCACCGGCACCGATGCAATCCACAACGTTCTTGTTCAGCAGAGCCTCCTGCTTGCGATCGGGTTGTCCCTTGCGCATCAGGATGGAGCCCTTGCTGCCGCACTTGATGACCGCGGCGTTGGTGTAGGGGCGGATGGCCTCCAGCGCCTCATCCAGCGTTTCGCAGCGGGTGAGGAACTTCAGCTCCGTCTCATTGGGCATGAACACTGTTACGAGCGGCAGGATATCCTTGTAGTCCAGATCCCACTGCTCGGCGGGATCCCACTGACTGTCAAGCGAAGTGGTTACGCCGTTGGCTTTGCAGAGCTCGAGGATTTTCTTGAGGTCGCGCTTTACGCCGCTCTGCATGTAGATACTGGATATGTGGATATGCTTGGCGGTCTTGAACACCTCGGGGTCGATGTCGTCCAGACCCATGTAATCCATTGCGCCCTGATAGGTCAGGTTGGCGCGATCCTCGTCGTAGCTCATGCAGATGGTAGCGCCGGTGGCGTACTTGTTCTGACGGATCAGGAAACGGGTGTCCACACCCTTCGCCTTCAGACTGCTTTCCACCAGGTCGCCGAAGCTGTCGTTGCCGATCATTCCGCAGAAAGCGACCTTGGCGCCTATCGCTGCCGCATTGGCGGCGAAGATTGCCGTCGAACTGCCGAGGGTAAGGGTCATCTGCTTGGCAAACTTCTCCTTGCCTACTTCGGGAAAGCCCTCGATGTTATTGAGTATCAGGTCAACGTTGAGCTCGCCTAAGGCGATAATATCAAACTGTTTCATTTTTTTTGATTTTTAGTAGAAAGACCGTTCGCTACGCTCGCTAAAAGATAAAAGAACGTGCAGTGCACTCAAAACCTATTATGGTTCGTCTCCGAGTGGAAATTAGGCTTTCTTCTTTGAGCGAAGCGGTCTTTTTTTACATCTTACTGTTAAACAATGCATTCATCTTAGTATTCCAGTTACCGGGAAAACTATGTCCCATCTCCGGGCCGAAGATGTACTCTTTGTCCGTTTCGGGTGTCGCAAGGTTATTGAACGGCACCACATTCAGACGCGGCGGACAAACATCGTCCTGCAGACCGCTGGATGCCAGCACGGCACATGAGATACGCGGCGTGAGGTTCTTCGTGTCGAAATACGACAAGCTACGCAAGATCTGCTCATCCGTCATAGTGCCTCGGTTGTCGTTGATCTCCCAATAAACCAGACTCGGGATACTTATCGCATCCGCAAAATTACCCATGAAAGCCACATTTGCTGCTATAGCCGAGCACGGCCAGTCGCTGAGCGCCGCACAGGCATACGTCAGTGCACCGCCTTGGCTCGATCCTTCGGCAAAGAGCTTGCTCATGTCACTCGTCTCGCGTGTGGCCATGAAGCGCACCGCCTGTACAACATCCATATACGCGCCGCGGTAGTAGTAGCTGTTCTCGTCGCCAAGATGATATGCGAACCAATCGCCGTAGATGTTCTCCGTTGCCTCTTCTATACCCGGATTTGTACCGGCAGGACGGTTGTTGAGGTACTGTCCGCGATGCGATAGGTAGAACTCGGCATTCGTTGACGAACCGCCAGACGGACACTCGCATTTAGCCTTGGTGCCCTGGGTGTCGTAGCCGTAGAAGTGCATAATAACGGGGTGCTTCTGTCCATCCTGCGGTTCGCAGTAATATCCTCGGATGATGACCGGCTCACCATCCAAACCGTCAGGCACGGACTGCATCTCCACCAGATAGACCTTCCGCGCAGCCGAACTATGGCTTTCTATCTCCGTGAGCTTGGCGTTCATATCTACAGCTGCGAGCTGATCTTTGGCGGTCTGCCAGAACTGGTCGAAGTCCGGCTGTTTGTCCGGTGCAGAGACGATCTTGAACGGATCGATACCGAAGCAGAAGTTCTTCGCCGTCTTACTATTAACTACGCATGAAGCGCGGTAGAAACCCGGTTCCAGATTATTGGTGGTGGTCACCTTATAATCGAATGCTCCGTTGCCTGCTACATCCACGCTGTCGGCGAATGCCTCCACATCGACTTTCTTGTCGGTGGTGAACTTCACCTTCACGCCAACCCTGACAGCCATCGTATTGCTATTCTCAATATGGATGGTTATATCCGGCTTGCCGCTCCACACCCAGTTGTCCGTCACCGGCACCGAGGATTTGATCAGCGACAAGTCAGGCTCCTGCTGCGGATCGACCTGCGTGGTGTCCTGCGGCTCCGGCTCAGGATCCGGTTCGGGTGTGGTGCCTTTGCATCCGCCACACGCCACCAGAGCCATGGCCATCAGCGCTATTATCAGAAATGATGCTTTCTTCATAATTTAGTCAAAAGATTATAAGTCGAAAGAACGTGCTGCGCACTCAAAGCCTATTATGTTTCGCCTTTGAAAAGTAATCAGGCTTTTTTCTTTGAGCGCAGCGGTCTTTTCTCTTTGAGCGCAGCGGTCTATTTCAGATAGTCGTTGAGGTTCACAATATTGAACGCGTTGTAGTACTTGTCCATATTGTGCTCGATACGCATCAGCACGATCTCCTCGGCTTGGATACCCAGACGCTCCAAGTTGTCGTACAGCATCTGACGGGCTACCAGTGCTTCCGGCTTCTGCCAGATGTAACGGCAACCGGTCTTTACGAGCCAGAGCTGACGATCAGGTGTGCAGTCCTTCAGATCCTTGCCTACCTCCTCGCCGTGCAGCCACTTCTTCCAGCGGTTCGACTCATAAACGCACTGCCAGAGCACCTTGGTCATGTTACTGAGTTGTGCGATCTTGCCTTCGGCGTGGAGCTTCTTCTCCACCTCTTCGAGTTCAGCCAGTGCATCGTACTCGTTCATCGTGAACTCCGGACCTACGTTGGCGGCGCCCATGCCTGCCTTCGGATAATCCTCGGGGTTCTCTACATCGTCCGAGTAGTGCCCCTTGATGTAGCTGCCGTAAGGACGAACCTTGGCGGTCAGCTCGCGGGCTACCTTCGGGTCAAAGAATGTCGTGTGCAGGTCGGTGCCCACCTTGCCTACGATGAAGCACGGCCAGATGTCATCCAGACCCACCTCGTGCAAACCGGCTTTCAGTCCTTCAAGGAAGGTGTCGAACGTCTTCTCGTCTGCCAGACCGCCGTGCACTTCCTCTGTACCTACCTCATAACTGATAGGAGCGATACCATGTGCCTTGCGGAAATCTTCGGCGTGCTTGATGAGTTCAACGGTGCGCTTTACCACAACATGGATATCAATGATCTCGCCCTTGGGCAGGAAGATATCTACTGTCGGATCCACGTGAATGAGGTCATAGCCAGCGAGGATAGCCGCCTCGTAACTCTT
>DBXI01000019.1:44701-55868 GCA_002309255.1 Bacteroidales bacterium UBA1216
TGCACATCCTTGAGCCACGGACCGCCGTGGTCGATAGCCACTACATAAGGTCCGGTGTAGTTGACAGCCGCTGCCTCACGAGCAAGGATCTTCGTGAACACTTCCTGTGTCATGCCGGTGTAACCGCCGTCGCAATCGACTTGGTTCAGCGTCGTTGCGAAGTAGATCGGCGAGTTGTTACGTTTCGCTGCGCGGAACGATGCCTTGATTACGGACAGGGAGTTCGGGCACGCTGCAAACAGTGTCATCGGTACTCCGGTTGCTTTTTTACGTTCCTCCATCACGCGGAGGATGTTTTCAGTCTTTGCCATATTTGTTGTTGTTTTTAATTTCGTTGTGTTTACTAGTTGCCTAGACGTCTAGCTGACTAGTCGACTAGTTTATTCATAAATGGTTACGCCTTCTACTACTCGGTGAATATTTCCGCTTACGCTTGGAGCATCCGGGTTGAGGCCGTGAGCCTTCGATGCGTAGAAGCCGAGCAGCTGTCCTACCAGCACGAACGGCACGATGCCGTAGAAGTCGTTGTCCTTGTAGCCGTAAGGCATCTGCACAACCAGGTCAGCCTTCACCTCCGGCAGCTCGGGCTTGTTGCCGGCAATTACGATGATCTGTGCCACCGGTTTGTTGTTGGCATCCACCTGCTTTACCAGGTCACGCTCGTAACGCTGTACACGCTCCTGATCGGTCATCAGGTAAACAACCAGCGACTTGTCGTTCACCACAGCCTTCGGTCCGTGACGGAAGCCAAGGAAAGAGTCGAACTTGCAGATCACAGCACCGTCTGTCAGCTCCTGCAGCTTCAGGTGGCACTCCTCGGCGATGCCCTTCAAAGCACCCGAACCGAGGAATACACCACGCTCGAACTTACGGCCGGCGATCTCTTTGAGTTTCTCCTCGTAATCGGCTATCACGACCTCGGCGTTCTTCGCTGTTTTCTCGATCAACTCTACGTCTTGCTCCAAGCGGTCGATATGTCCGAGCATCAGACAGGTCAACAGCATCGTCGAGAACGAGCTCGTCATAGCCAGACTCTTGTCGTCGGTCTCCTCCGGCAGCAGCAGCGACAGCACGTTGTCCCTGCCCTGCGCCTGTTGAGCTAACTTACCGTTCTTGTTGCAGGTGATATACACGTGTGCTACGTTCTTGCACATCCGGTTAGCCAGGTTCACGGCTGCCACGCTCTCGGGACTGTTTCCCGAACGGGCAAAGCTCACGAGCAGCAGCGGACGCTCTCTGTCAAGCAGGTACTCCGCGTGGGTCACGATGTCCGTGGTCGGCACCGAGCGCACGTTGCGCCACATGCCGCGCATAACCGGACAGAGCGCATCGCCGATGAACGCCGATGTGCCGGCACCCGTCAGTACGATGTCTGTGTCAGGGGTCAGATACTTGTGCATGAATGCACTTACCTCAGCTTTTGCTGCCAACAGCGCCTGCAGTTCCTTGCGCCACATTGCCGGCTGCTGATGAATCTCGTTAAAGGTGAAATTGTTCATAACTGTATGGTATTTAGAAATTATTCACTCCGTCTCAATCCGTAGAGTCCGTACTCTTTTGTAAAAGTCTCTTTCGTGTAAATTCGTGAGATCCGTACTCTTCTCTTATTTTTGCGTTGCAAAGTTACAAAAAAATCTGCATATTTCGAAACTATTTCCTATGCTCTTTAGCATATTTTCGAAACGATCCTTTCTAACATGTCGAATATCAGCCTATTGCATGTTTCATTTGCTCTTTCGTAACCTTTCGAAAAAAAACGAAGAATGCGCCTTTTGACGCATTCTTCTACATCATGATGATGGCTGAATATTACAACGTAACCATTTTGTTTAAGGGTGCAATACCTTAGTTGCTTTGCCGTTATGCTGAATGATGTACAGTCCGGCAGGCAGATTAGGTAGGTGTGCTCCGGAGTGAATCATTCGTCCGTGTACATCGAACACGCGGTAGTCGGATTGTTCTGCTTCTGTGTATTCAACCGAAGTGGGAGGGGTGATTTCAATCGGATGCCATTCGTAATTCAGCTTCCTGTCCATCCAATCAATATGATTGACGATGAACTCCTTGAGTCGTTCTACTTCCGCGCTGTAAGAGCCGAGGGCTACAGGGTTCTGGTGCACGCGCTTGTCCAGGATTTTCCATCGCGTGAAGTTCAGATCTTGCGAGGCATCCAGTACTTGTGCCACACTGTCCACAAATAAGCAGAGTTCATCGGCATTGATGCCTGCGTTGCGTGCCCGATGCCAATACTCCAACCTCTGCTCGCGCGTCCATTGGTCGGCGTAGAGGATATGTCTTGTGAAGGGATAAGTGTTGGGGGCCGAACTGAGAAGGTACTTCTGATACTCAGAAATGGGATATAGACGTTTGTCGTTATCAAAGGCCAAATCAAAATCCCAGACCGGACCGGTATATGCCTTCATGTCACCACGTTTCTTGTACATAAAGCACTGCCAGTATATATCCGTGTTGGCGCAGACGTTGTTGATCAGAAAGTAGCGAACAAACGTGCTGTAGTCTATATATTGCCGCCAGGTGGTGTCGGTCTCCGATGCCCGATAGACTATGTTCTCCAGCGAATCGAAGTAGCTCTCGAAGTATGCTCGTTGTGCCGGCACAATCTCATCGTCCTTGGGTGAATGGAGTGTTATAGGCATGTTATGCGGACTGTAATACGGATTGGGCTCTTTCCGCGCATTGCCGTCGATCTCCCACATGTAGCTCCCGGTAAGTGCTTCGCCCACGGTATCGGTCGGTAGCATCTCATCAATATCGATGCGGTTCTTCTTCACCTCCACCTTGTCGCATAGCTGATAACACCCCTTGTATTCGCCGTTGAACACTACATCCACCGCCTGACAGAACGGCGTGTACGGCATATCGAAGATCTCGCTCACGCGGAAGGCGACGATGTTGCGCATAAGCGTCTTGTCGCCGTAGTTGCTCACCAGCACCCAGTTTTTCGCCTTGGCTGGTGCGTTCAGCACGCGCTGCTTGTGCGCGAACTTGATGCGGTAGGGTTTCTTGGGGAAGGTGAGCGATGCGTTACCTCTGAGCCTGATGCCCGCCGTGTCTTGCAGTATGACGGTCTGCTTTCCGTCGTCTGTGCTTTCGGAGAGTATTGTTACCACGCTTTCTATGTATGTCTCTTTATCGAAAGGCTCTTGGTTGTCAACGGTGTGAATTACCACACACGGCAGGTTAGTAGGGCGGTATAGGCGCGTATGGTCGCCTTCGCCTTCATGACCGTAAACCTCTATCTCCGCTACGGTACAACGTCCGCCATTCGGGCTGACGTAGCGCACATACCGGAAACCCAGCGAGCAATCCACATCGGCATATGCCATGTGGGTGATGGTGTCTATCCGGGGAATGATATATAACGGCATCGCATCCATGAAATCCTCACGGTTTGCTCCTTCAAATACCCCCAGCACCATTCGCGCGCGTCCCTTTTCCGAATTCTTTGGACACCACCCCAAACGCGTGATAACATGTCTACTTCCCAGATCCAGACCAACCCATGTGCCGGAGCGCACATAGGATGCGTAGTAGGTTGTCGTATCTCTGTCAAACGCCTCTGCTGGTATGTTCTTTGTCCGCGTAGAGTCGCCAGTATCGTAATCCACCGATGGCGATGAACCCATCGGGATACCAATCAGCAGTGTGTCCTGCGCATGCAGGGCGCACGATAAGGCAAGCAGTATGCTGAGCGCAGTTATCTTTAGTCGTATCATAGTAAGCATTGTTTGGTGTATATCTCTTCGCATTCACGACAGCAGCTGCAGGATCTGCTTGGCATCGCTGCGGCTGAACCCCTCGGCGTGGATGGTCTGACTGCCCTTGCTCTCGATCACTACATCGCCGAACAGCAGGTGCTGGTTGATGCTCACGCTACCGATACGCTCGCGCTTGATCACCGACTGCTCGTAGCCGATCAGCTTGCCCTTGTAATAGGTCACCTTGTCGTCATCAATGATCAACTTGTCGGGGAAAACGGCGTTTCCGTTGCCGGATATGCGGCTGGCTTGGAAAGTATATTGCATAGTTGTACTTTTTTTACGGGTGGCTTGATGGAATTTACTCCAAATCGGCTGCAAAGATACGAAAATTTATTGAATTATGCAAATATAAAGGCGAAAAAATGTTTTAAGCCAAGCAGAGTGCGGCAGCGGTGCGGGCTGCGAGACGGGCGTTGTTGAGTACGAGCTGGATGTTCGAGTTCAGGCTCTCGCCGCCTGTCAGATCCTTGACGCGCGCGAGCAGGAACGGTGTGCACTGCTTGCCGTGTATACCTTGCTCATCGGCTTCGCGCAGGGCCTGGTCGATAGCCGCATTGATCACATCGGCGGGCATGGAGTACTCCTCGGGGATAGGGTTGGTGACGAGCATGCCGCCCTTGAGACCGCAGTCGATCTTGGCGCGGAACGCCGCTGCCAGCTCCTCAGGCGTATCGATACGGTAATCGACCCCAAAGCCGCTATGGCGCGTGTAGAACGCCGGCAGCTCTTCGGTTCCGAAGCCGATGACGGGCACACCCTTCGTCTCCAGATATTCAAGTGTTAATCCGAGGTCAAGTATCGACTTGGCGCCTGCGCAGATGACCATGACGGGCGTCTGCGCGAGCTCTTCAAGGTCGGCAGAGATGTCGAAGGTCTGTTGTGCGCCGCGGTGCACGCCGCCTATGCCGCCTGTAGCGAACACCTTGATGCCCGCCATGGCGGCTATGATCATCGTGGTGGTGACCGTGGTGGCACCGTCTTCACCGCGTGCGATGAGCACGGGCAGGTCGCGGCGCGAGGCTTTGATCACCGCCTGACCTTTCTTGCCTAGGTACTCGATCTCATCGGGCGTGCATCCGGCTTTGAGCTTACCGCCAATGATGGCTATGGTGGCGGGTACGGCGCCGTTGTCGCGGATGGTCTGCTCCACCTTGAGAGCAGTCTCCACGTTCTGGGGGTACGGCATGCCGTGGCTGATGATGGTTGACTCGAGGGCTACAACGGGTTTGCCCTCCTTAAGAGCTTGCGCCACTTCGGGCGAGAGAGATAAGTACTTATTCATGTTGATGAGTGTTATTATTCTTTTATCTTTTAGAAGCCAAGATTGGCTGCGGTCTTTCGTCTTTGAGCGTAGCGTTCTACAATAGGATGTTCGCTATTTCGGGGTTGACGGCTTTGGGGCTCATGAGTGTGGCGCGTGCGGCCATGAGTCCGTACTGGGCGGTTTGCGGGAAGGCGAGCCCCTTGCATAGGGCATAAACCACGCCTGCGAGGAACGCGTCGCCGGCACCGGTGGTGTTCGTCACCTCAGTGAGCGGCAGAGCGGGATAGAGCCACTCCTCGGCTGCGTTGCGGCAGTAGACGCCCTCGCTGCCAAGGGTGATATAGACATGCGCCACGCCCAGATCGATGAGCCGCTGTGCCGCCAGGGCGGAGTTCGGTTCTCCGGTGACGGCCACCGCCTCCTTCAGGTTGAGCTTGAGCGAGTGCAGATAGGGCAGCTTGGCTTTGGTGAGGGCATTGATCACATGGTGGGCTTTGGTGGTGCTTACACCATCGATAAGCAGTGGCACGGTGACCGTATCCATCAGGTGACGGATAGCCGCTTCGCTGATGTTCGTGTCTGCTACGACGTAGTCCGACTGATTGATGTCTCCTGCACGTTTCTCCAGCCATTCGGGCGTGATGACGCGTATAACCTCAGTGTCCGCCACCGCGGCTATCATCTCTCCGCCATGGTTATTGATGCACAGGTAGGTGCCGCTTCGCTCGCTATCCACGCTGGCGGACAGACTGACATCTATGCCCTGCTGCTTGCAGTGATCCTGCAGCAGGCGTCCGAACAGATCGCCACCGAAGGCCGTGAGCAACCGTACACGGTTGCCAAGCAGGACGAGGTTGTGCGCGATGTTACGCGCCACGCCGCCGTAACCTATCTCCACTTTGCCGGGGTTGGAGTCCGCAGCGATGAAGCTGTCAAAGAGGGTGGCGGACAGGTCGACATTCGCGCCGCCAATGACTGTAATTGTGCTTTGCATGATATTATATTTTTTGTCGAAAGACCGTGCTTCGCACTCAAAGACAAAAGATAAAAGCCTAATTAGTCTTTTTTCTTTGAGCGCAGCGGTCTTTGTTCTTTCAGCTCAGCGGTCTTTGTTCTTTTTTCTTTCAGCTCAGCGGCCTAATTGTTCTCCGACGGGTGGTAGTGATAGCCGGAGAAGTCGCGTTCGCCTTTCTCGCGGTCGTCGGAGGCAAGGTGTATGCCTCGCTTGAACCACCCCTTCTGCCAGCATAGGATGAGCAGCCAGCCGAAGAGCAGTCCGCCCAGGTGAGCGAAGTGCGCCACATTGTCGCCGGCAAAGTTACCCAACCCCAGGAACAGTTCGATCACAGCATAGATGATAACAAACACTCGCGCGCGTATGGGCACGGGTATAAATAAGAGGAATAGGGGCGTATCGGGGAAGAGCCATCCGAAGGCGAACAATATGCCAAACACCGCACCACTGGCACCGATGGTCACTGCCAACTGTCCGGGCATGAACAACGACCACACAGCCTCCTGAACAAGCGCTGCGCCTATACCGCACACCAGATAGTAGAGCAAGAACTTGCGCTCACCCCACTCGTGCTCCAATGCCGGACCGAACATCAGCACGGCGAACATGTTGCAGAACAGGTGATCAAAACCGCCATGCATGAACATATACGTGAACGGCTGCCACAGATGGAACGAAGCGTGACCGCCGCCGAACGCCGAAAACGACCAGTTCATCAACCCAAACCACTCAACCAGATGCACGCCATAACGCTGCAATAGGGAGTCCAAAAGCCAAACAACAACGTTGGCAAGCAAGAGATTCTTCGTTACTACAGGTAGATTTCTCATGAGATTTTTCTATCAAAACACACTAAAATAACTACAATTTCCGTGCTAAACAGTAAAAAAACGCAAAAATATGCCATATTGACGCATTTTTTCTCAAAAAAATTTGTGTATTTGAAAAAAAAGTTGTATCTTTGCAGTGTAGTATGGAGGAGAACTCCGATTTTAAACGTTTAATTAATCAAACTACTATTATGAACAAAGGTGAACTCGTTGCTGCCATCGCAGCAAAAGCTGAGGTTTCGAAAGCAGCTGCCGCTAAGGGTCTTGACGCTGCTCTGGACGTAATTACTGAAGCTCTGAAGAAGGGTGAGGCTGTACAGTTGATCGGTTTCGCAACTCTGAAGGTTGCTGAGAAGCCGGCTCGCAAGGGCATCAATCCTGCTACCAAGCAAGTTATTGACATCCCTGCTAAGAAGGCTGTTAAGTTCAAAGCCGGCGCTAAGCTTGCTTTCTAATCTTGCACGTTCAAGGAAAATGGGTTATCCGAAAGGATAACTCGTTTTTTGTTGAACAACTCCTTTCACCTTTAAACTTTCATCTTTCAACTTTCAACCGATATGAAGAATATTATTCTATGCGGTGCTCCCGGTTGCGGCAAAGGCACGCAGGCGGAGTTCATTGTAGCGCGCTACGGGTTGCTGCACCTTAGTACAGGTCAGATGATGCGTCGTGAGGCTGCCTCTGGCAGCGAACTGGGCAAGCTGATTGAGTCGTACACCGCGCACGGCCATCTCGTGCCAGACGATGTGACCATCAAGATGCTGGAGAGCTACATCGAGAGCCTGCCTGCAGATACAAAGGGACTGATCTTTGACGGCTTCCCGCGCACGCTCAACCAGGCCGTGCAGCTGGAGCGACTGATGAAGAAGCGTGGCGATGAGACAGCCATGCTCATTGATATCAATGTGCCCGAGGACGAGCTGATCCGCCGCCTGATCGAGCGCGGCAAGACCAGCGGACGAAAGGATGATAGCGACCTGGAGATCATCAAGGAGCGCCTGGTGGTGTACCACGAGCAGACCCGTCCGGTGGACGATTACTACGAGCTGCATGACAAGTATGCGCGTATTCAAGGTATGGGTACGATCAGCGAGATCTTCGGACGCATCAGTAGAATCCTGAACAAGATTTACTAATATCAGCCAAACTTGGCTGATGACATGAATTATGGCATCGAACTTTATCGATTACGTCAAGATCTATTGCCGCTCGGGTAAGGGCGGTGCAGGCAGTCTCCATTTCCATCGGGCGAAGTACGTCCCCAAGGGGGGACCGGATGGAGGTGATGGCGGCAGAGGCGGGCACATCATCCTGCGCGGCAACCGTAACCTATGGACGCTGCTGCACCTGAAGTACCAAAAGCATATCCAGGCCACCGATGGCGGTAAGGGCGGCGAGAGCCGTTCGTTCGGCAAGGATGGTGAGGACCGCATCATCGAGGTGCCGTGCGGCACGGTCGTGTATGATGGCGAGACGGGCGAGTGGCTGACGGAGATTAAGGAGCACGGCGAGCAAGTGATCCTGCTCAAGGGCGGTCGCGGCGGACTGGGCAACTGGCACTTCCGCACGGCAACAAATCAAGCACCGCGTTACGCGCAGCCCGGCGAGCCCGCGCAGGAGCGAACGGTGATCATGCAGATCAAGGTGCTGGCCGATGTCGGACTGGTGGGCTTCCCCAACGCCGGCAAATCAACGCTGCTGAGCGTCGTATCTGCCGCCAAGCCTGAGATAGCCGACTATCCGTTCACTACCCTAACGCCGCAGTTGGGCATCGTATCCTACCGCGACGACCGCTCGTTCTGCATGGCGGATATACCGGGCATCATCGAGGGTGCAGCTGAGGGCAAGGGCTTGGGACTACGGTTCCTCCGTCACATTGAGCGCAACGCTGTGCTGCTCTTCCTCGTGCCGGCATGTACCGAAGACCCCAAACACGAATATGAGATCCTGCTCGCCGAGCTGGAGAAGTACAACCCGCAACTACTGACCAAGGCACGAATCCTGGCGGTAAGCAAGGCGGACACGCTGCCCGAGGAGGAGGTCAAGAAGATCGTATCCAAACTTGGCGACGAGTATGATATCCCCGTTGTGGCGTTCTCGTCCGTGAGCGGACAGGGACTGAGCGAACTCAAAGATGTGCTGTGGGAAGAACTGAGTAAGGAGCAGAACCAGGTGATCGAGATCTCGCACTCGCCGCTCGACATCGAGCGCGTTGAGCGTCAGGAAGCTGAAACGGGCAACGAACAGGACGATGAGCAGCACACCATCTACTTGAACGAAGTAGAAGAGGACTGGGATCTATCCAAATATGCCGGCATAGGCTGGGACACGCAAGAATAGACCGCACCTTGGGTGCTCAAAGAACAAAGACCGCTAACGCTCAAAGAGTAAAGACTGATTAGGTTTTCTACTTTTGATTTTTGACTTTCTACTAATGATTAAGTGGCTTGAGCAACATATACCGCAGAAGCAGTTGGTGCTGCTACTCAGTCTGATGGTGGGCGTTCTGTCCGCCTTGGCGGGTTATCTGCTCAAACTGTTCATCCATCTGATACAACACCTTATCAGCACGTACCTGATTGCTGATGAACACTGGTGGTGGCTGATTGTATGCCCGATGATAGGCATCACGCTGGCGGCGCTGTTCGTCAAGTACGTGGTGCGCGACGATATATCGCACGGTATAACGAAGATCCTGTATGCTATCTCGCAGCGCAAGTCAATCATCAAGCCGCACAACACCTGGTCGAGCATCATCGGTAGTGGTATAACGATCGGTTTTGGCGGATCAGTCGGCGCCGAGGCGCCAATCGTGCTGACGGGTGCGGCTATCGGTTCGAATCTGGCCAAACTGTTTCATCTCGATCAGAAGACGATGATGCTGATGATCGGTTGCGGCGCAGCAGGTGCCATAGGCGGCATCTTCAAGGCGCCGATAGCCGGACTCGTCTTCACGCTCGAGGTGCTGATGATGGATATAACGATGAACTCCATCGCGCCGCTGCTGATCTCATCGGTCACCGCTACGGCCATCGCCTACTTCACTACGGGATTCACGCCAATGTTCGAGCTGACGACCATCGAGTCGTTCACGCTCGGACGCATACCCTGGTATCTATTCTTAGGTGCAACCTGCGGGTTTATCTCGCTGTACTTCACGCGCGGCATGAACTACTTGGAGCGCCACTTCAAGCGAATCAATAACATGTGGGTGAAGATCCTGCTCGGCGGATCGGTGTTAGGCTTGCTTGTCTATCTGTTCCCGCCGCTATACGGCGAGGGCTACGATACGATCTTGCAACTGTTCAACGACAACCCGCAGGCGGGTATAGAGTACAGTCCGCTGGCGCAGCTGGGCGACTCAACATGGGTGATCATCGGCTACTTCGCCCTGGTGCTTCTGCTTAAGATCGTCGCCTCGGTGGCTACGAACGGCGGTGGCGGTGTGGGCGGTATATTCGCTCCTTCGCTGTTCATGGGTGCGCTGACAGGGTTTCTGTGCGCGTACCTGCTGAAGGTTGTGGGCATCAACGTGCCGGTGGTTAACTTCACGCTGGTGGGTATGGCGGGACTCATGTCCGGCGTGATGCATGCGCCGCTGACGGGCATCTTCCTCATCGCGGAGCTCACGGGCGGCTATCACCTGCTCATGCCACTGATGATCGTGGCGGTGATTTCCTACCTGACGATCATGCTCTTTGAGCCGCACAGCCTCTACGCCATGCGTCTGGCGCAGAAAGGCGAGCTGCTCACCCATAACAAGGATCGCTCCGTGCTCACACTGCTGAAGATGGACAATGTGCTGGAGACCGACCTGCGCACTGTATCGCCCGACATGACGCTCGGGCAACTGGTGAAGATCATAGCCGACAGCAAGCGTAATATCTTCCCCGTTGTGGATAGCAAAGGCGAACTGCAGGGCATACTGCTGCTGGATGAGGTCCGCAACATCATGTTCCAGCCCAGACTGTATAACCGCTTCACTGTAGCCCAACTGATGAACTACCCGCAGGAGGTCATCCGCCACGACATGCCTATGGAGAAGGTGATGGAGATCTTTGAGGACACCGGAGCATGGAACCTGCCTGTGGTGGATGAAAAAAAGAAATACCTTGGATTTGTCTCCAAATCCAAGATATTCAACTCATACCGCCACGTGCTGGTGCACTTCTCCGACGAGTGACGCATACCATAGCAACTATACAGTATATATACAATAAAAGACACCCTCAATTGAGATGTCTTTTTTGTGTGTGCGCAGGATGAGACTCGAACT
>DBXI01000010.1 GCA_002309255.1 Bacteroidales bacterium UBA1216
GCTATATAGGCCACCGCCGCGCGATTCACACGATGGAAAGTCGAGTCCAGATGATCAATGATGATATCATCCGAACTGGCGGCATCGTAGGCAAGAGCACGATAGGTAGCCGGCACTTCGGTTGTTTGATACTTATCCAGCGTAGTTGCATTCATAGTCTCTTCGTTCTGCCGTGTTCCGCGCTCACGGGCTACACGGTCCATATGAGGAGTCAACGTAAAATACCTGCCTGTGTGCAGATTTTTCACTTGCAGGCTCATGTGTCCATCGTGTAAGGTGTCCGTGATCTGCTTGTAAAGCGCCGTCAGTTCTTCATTGGTCACCTTGGCCTCACGCTTGTCCAGTTCTTCGAACTTAGGCAGATAGGTACGATAGATTTCGTCCCAATCGGTGCCAAACGACTCCTCGAAGTCCCATATACCGTAGTTCTCATTCATCGCGGTCCAGAACGCCTTGAACTCACCGGCGAAACTACTGTTGGCTTCGTAGTAAGCCTGAACATCATTCTGGCCGTATGACAAAAGGTCATCACTCTGCGGGCGGCACGAAGTAGCGCAGAGCGCTACGACCGCTAACGCTGTTAGACCGACTATAAATAGCCTGTTAGACCGCTTCGCTGTTAGACCGCGGCTGATGCCGCTGTTAGATATATTTCGTTTCATATTCAGTCCTCCTTAAAATATATAGGCAAAGCCTAAATTCACACCAATGGTCGTATTAAAGCGATAGTCCTTGACTTCCATGTACTGTTTCGTGGTGCTGATGAAGCTGTAGTAGCATCGTCCTTCAGCATGCAGCGCCCAATGCTCCAAGAATCGGTACTCGATACCCAAACCGCCTGCCAGACCAAAGTCGCCACGCTGGTCTTTCTTGTTTTGGAAGATATAGGGTGCGTTGACAGAACTTGTCTTTTCGAGCATCGGATCGTATATCGTACCCTTGTACTGTCCGGCAGCCCAATAACCGGCATAGACACCGGCATTGACGAAGCCGCGCACTTTCTGTCCGCCGAACGAGAACTGCGCCATCACAGGCAGTTGTACATAGGTGTTGTGCACGATGTAGTTCGTGCCGGAATAGATGCCCGAACGACGGAAACGATAGTTGCGCTCTGATGCCTCTATCTCCGCACGCAGACCGAGCCAGTCGAAGAAGTTGTACTGACCGAATACGGCAGCATTCCAACCCCACGCGCCATCGTAGTGGAAGTCATTCTGGTAGTGCGTGTCAATGCTGTACCAGTTGTAGGTGGCTCCACCAGATGCACCGATGCGCCATTGAGCCTGTGCCCGCTCCGGCAGGAGCATCATCGTGCACAAGGCAATGATTAGTAAGTAAATTTTCTTTGTCATATATGTTATTTTATTTATCTGTACTCTGTCAGCGCAGCGGTCTGTTTTCATACAAACACCACTATCACCATCGTCCGCCACACCGTTGGCCACCAGTCGCGCCGGAACAGCTGCTTGAAGTCGATGAGCAATATACCCGTCAGCACCAGTTTTGGCACTACCATCGCCCAGCCCTGCATGTGGTCAAACGGCAGACGGTGGAACAACACCAGAGTGATCATACTGATTAGCTGCAGCTGGCAGAGTATATACACCACCGCCGTAGCTATCTCCGCGAAGTTGTAGCCCACGAGCAGCTCGCCGCTCTCCACTACCCATTCCGCCTCGCCCACACGCGGACTCTTGCGCCACAGCAGCCACGTTACAATCAGCACACCTATCGAGTGCAGCAGCAGATCCCACGCCCTGTTCTCGTCACACCAGTCCTGCACCTTATCCAGCCATTGCGCGGCATGGATAATCTTAGCCGATTGCTCCGGCGTGAACGCATCCTTATGATCGCGCAGCAGCTCGAACGCTATCAATGTCATATCCTTGTTCTTGGGTGTCTGCACGTTGATCACCCACGCCAGCTGCACCAGTATAAGCGTCAGCACAAAGAACATGAAGAACGGCTGCATGTACCTGTTCCGCCGCCCGTTCAGGTAGTCGGCTATCACGTATCCGGGACGCCACAGCAGGTGCCACGCGGTATAGAAGATGTTCCTCGACCCCAGTCCCCAAGTCTCCATGAACGTCAGTACGGCACGCTTCATCGTTATACGCTCGTGCGACACTTCGCTCTGACGTTTGATCACCTCCTGTTGCGCCTGATACCAGTCAGCCACACGCTGCCACCGCTGCATACACAGGCCGCCCAGCTCTTTCAGCCGTTCCCAGCACCATCCGCCAGCCTGCTTCATCCATTCGAGGCTCCTGGCTGCTATGTCCTTTGGTCGTATCACAACGTATATTTATTATATTTGACTTATTTTGACCTTTGCAATAATTTTGGTTAATTCTTAGCCCTAAAGGGCACGATTACTTGTTGGTAATTTTTGACTAACACTTAATCATCGTAATATTGGTTTATATTGGTAATATTTGACTTATTTTAATCATTGTTGTTTTTGAAACATTTTTGGTCTTTTTTGACGAACTATGATCATTGTTTTGTTTTTGTTAATCTATTCCCACTACTAAATATCTTTAGTATGGTATTGCAAATTTACAACAAATATTTTATATTTGCAAGTCCGCAAACAAATCAGCAAGCCGCCAAAACAAATAAGCAAACTTTCGGCATATGGGTGTTTCTAAAAATGCACCCATATAAAAAGCGCAGGACTCGTTGTTACCTGTCCTGCACCTTTGTTGTTTTGCAAATCTTTTGTCTGTTCAAGCAACGCAGAGCCTACACCAATGTATATAACCCACCCTTATCAGGTGTCTGTATATACCCAATGTATGCATCCATCGCTGCATTGCTTTGACCAAGGGGTTGAATTTGCAGATTCCAAAGGTGTCAAAACAAGCCCCCTCTCGGGAAAACGCTACAAAGTTACAAAAAATTTTTGACTTTTGCAAATATAGACACAGAAAACGTGCACGAATCTGCACTTTTCAAACTAAACTTATCGTTTGTTTCTTACGTTGTTTAAGTTCCCCAAACCGGACATTCTACGATTTGCTTTATCTGGTAGGTAGCAACGCCAAGTGTTCATTCAAGTCCACGGAACGACCATTCTTCGATGTGTATTATTCCGCGAACATATTTTTTTGTGTGAAAATGTGAAGGAGTGAACTAATCGTGCCCTTGCGGATGTGACATTCACTCTCGCAATAACGATGAAGGCGCCCATTCGGACGCCTTCTTTCGTTACTTACGCCGGTTCTTCTCGATGTGATAGAAACCCAGCGTCAGAATCTTCAGGATGACTCCATACAGAACTTTCACCCAGTCTTTTTCTTGATTTTGATTTTCGCTTGCCATAACAATGTAACGATTTAACAATTTAACTATCTAACGTTTCTGCTTATAGACATAGTCTATCCCGAACAACGCTCCAGCGAATGTCCCGACCTCGCCGAACCCGACCAGCAGGCTTTCGTGTATCTCGCCCTGCGGAGCGATGTACACCCCGCAGAACAAGAGCACTAATCCGCCAATCGCCAGCACCGCCGCCGTAATCAGTTGAATGTTAGCTTTCATAACTTGTTCTCCTTAAATTGGGGTCCCAACGCAAACCAAGCCTTTGGCTGTTTGTGGTGGGGAGAGCGGAGGCAGGGGGCGCTTTGATGAGCGCGGAACGCTCAGCCTGTGCGAGCCCCTTGCTGAACGCTCAGGTTACCCGTTGTGTTCCTGATCGTACTTGTTCAGCTCGACCATCCACAAGTAGGCAGTCATGGTCTTCTTGCCACCCGGCTGATCTTTCTGCGCGCGGAAGTTCTGCTGATCCACGGTGATCTTGCTCAGGTCTTTCCTGCGTGCAGCCACAGCCTGACTTACCACGGTGAAGCGGTTACGCACCTCCAGCTCGGATGCGGTCACCGGCGTCGAGCGCGTCACGGATTTTATACCGCGCAAGAAGAGCTTGTTGCACTCGTTGCTCGTGGTCGGAGCCGTGCGGTGGGTTGCCAGCAACATCTGTTGGTCAGCCGCGTGAGGAGACTTTTTGTTGATTTTCGACAATGCACCGCTTACGGTACTGATACCCGGTGCCCATACTACGTTTGCCATTTCTTGTCAGCCATGCTTTACTCCCGGCCGACGTGGGAGGGTTTAGGTTAATAATTAGGTTAATTGGGGTCCCCGACACAAACCAGCGAAGTGTTTGTGGTGGGGAGAGCGAAGGCATCGGTCGCCTTTATTGCGCAAGGCGCAATCCGATGCGACCCGATTGCCGAACGCGAGGTTTAGGTTTGCCGCTTTCTTTTGTCACGCGCGGCGGCGTGGTTGAGAGGTAAAGGATGCGATGAACGCTTCAAACAGAGCCTTGTTCTTCTGTCGCACATACGCCCTATGCGTCCCATCGCCGAGTTTATGCCGGTCGAGCGTGATGCCAATGTTCGCCAACTCAGCCGAAGCTTGCTCGAAACTTGTTCCTTCTTCTATCAATACTTTTGCCATAGGTTTAGGTTATTTATTTGGTTTTAATTTTCATTTGCCGAACGCGAGTGTGACCGAGCCATTCTCGGTCCATTCTCGATCCATTTCCCTTGTTCCCGCTTTCTCGGGGTCCCCGACGTAACCGTAGGTTGCGGTGGGGAGAGCGGGGTCCCCAAAGAAACCAGCGAAGCGTTTCGAATGGGGTGTCAGAGCGGAGGCCATGGTGCGCTTTATGTCGCCGCGCGACATCCGATAGCGCCATTTGCCGAACGCGATTGCAAAGATACGTCAAACATTTTACTTTTTCCAAATTTTTTCCGCAGAATTTTTATGTTTTATGCAGTTTGCTACATTTATGTAGCAAAACACGAACCTCGATAGCCGAACACTTCACTGATTCACTAATTCACACATAAAAATATCTTCATCAAAACCCCATAATAAATAATATAATAATTTATTATTATATTTTATTATGACCATTATACCAACATTTTCAGATGCGTGAATCTGTGAATTGGTGAACAGATTCCGCCATTTTCCGCAAAAGTAACCCATTTTTCCGCATTTTCCGAAAAGTAAAACCCTCATAGACGAAAATTTGGTGCTTTACTATTAAGTTTAGTATTAACCATAGCGCACACGCGCGAGCTAACCGCGGCAACTAAATTCTCGTATTGTAAGAGTCAAATCCGCAAAAAACGTCAAAAGTAACCCAAAAACAAGCTTTTGTATGTATAGTAGAGGGGCATCCGAAAGATGATGCCACAAAAGTTAAACAAATAAAACAACAAAACAATGAGAGAATCATTAAACCGAGAGCAACTCTTTGATTTGGCACATCAGGTGCTGAATCTCCAAAAGCAACTCACAGCCATCTGTCAGTTCCTCGAACTACCGATGCCCGAAGAGAAACCCAAGGAGAAAGAGTTTCCATCCATGAGCAAAGCCGAGTTGGCAAAAGCTGCCGGAGTCACCTCTCGCGCATTCCGCCGCTCGTTACGAAAGCACCATGCCGAACTTGAGAAGATGGGCATCCGCAGATCAGCCAAAATCCTACCGCCTCAAGCTGTCAAGTACTTGTACGATAAGGGTGAAATTGACATCAACTATTAGCAAAAAAACAAGTAAGCGGACACGAAGCGGACACCTTGCCGAGTAAGCGGACAAAAGCGGACAGTGGGTCAAGAGTTTGCCGTACCTTTGCACTGTTTTTCGGAACATGAGCAGCCTCACGTGAGACGCTCTTAACCCTCCGAACATGTAAACAATGGGAAAAACTAAAAAGAATGCCCAACAGGCACCCGAGACCAAAGAGGTCACCACAAAGCTCCTGTGTATGGATGCAAGTGTAACAACCAATGGCAAAGCCATTGAGCTTGGCCAAACCATCGATGCCCATGTGACCTATGTCAATGAGGACAACCTGCGAATCGTCCAGCACAAGTCCAGGTCTGCCCGACAAGAGGCACACACCGAGCACCGTGACCTCCAGTGGCATCCGCTCGCAGGATCGCTCCACGGCAAGGTGTCCGCCAACGCCAACGGCTCGATGCTCATCCTGTACGCACGCCACGACGACTATCAGACCGACGCACGACTACTCGCTGACCTCATCGTCACCGAGGCAGAGCAGATAGCCGACGCACTGGCTGACATCAACTTAGCGGAGGAGGTAGCAAAATGCGGCAAGTAGTATCTGTAGCAAAAGGTGGCAGTCCGTGCAGCACGGACTGCCCCTACTACGCCGAAAGCGGCATCGTCCGCGGCGTCAACGGCGTACCGCTCCAAACGCATTGCCGAGCCACCATGGAATCCATCATCGTCGATTGCGAGCTCTTCAATCCCCACACCGTGGAGAAACTCGAAGTCACCGACGAGCAATGGCAGACCATGCAGCGCGCCATCGGCAAGCGTGCCCGCAAAGAGCGTAAGCTCTACCCCGATGACCACGCCGAGATCCACCCTATCGGCTACAACTGGAAGCACCAGGACAAGTGGAATGCCACCAAGTCATCTAACATCAGTCATTAACCAAATATGCGTACATTGCGGAAGGCTCTATTAAATGCATCAGCCATGATTGGCTGATAGCGGGGTCCACACAAATAACATGCAGTGGGGTGAGATTGCCTCCCAGCAATGCTCGCATAAAAAACAACAAATATATGGAACCACGTATTTCATATCAAAAATCAGTAACCAGCGGCCAACCTCAGCCGCTCACTAAAGCCATCTGGGACAGGCTCATCGACAGTCCCGAAGTAAAGAACATCTGTGACCGCATCGCCGCACTCAACCCCGATGCGCCCGACTTCAACGACCGCAAGCAAGCCCTCAAACGCCGCTTGCCCATCATCATCCCGCACGCTGCATCGTTCGCCAACGGCAAACGCATCTCTGCCGATGCCACCCCCTCCGGCCTCGCCATGCTTGATGTCGATCACGTCGAAGACCCGCGTGCCTGGTTCAACACCATCAACACCCAAGTCCTTTCCTACAACCGCATTTATCTCGTAGCTATCACCGCCTCCGGCCATGGCCTCCGCATCATAGGCGAGCGAGCTCAGGGCGAAAGCATCGAATCCGCCCAGCTCCGCATGGCTACCGCTCTCGGCATCACCGAGTATGACGCCGTCACCAAAGACCTCGCTCGTGCCTCGTACATTGTCCCACGCGATTACATCCTCTGGATATATGAGTCCGGCTTACTCTACATGCCTGATGATTCTTCGTCCCGTGCTACGAGCGTCAGCTCGGAGAATGTGGCGTCCATTAGCTCGGATACTATCCGGCTTGCTCTCCCCCCTCATGTAGATAGTCTTTCAGGCGAAGCCGGTCTTTCTTCTTTCAGCGATAGCGGTCTTTCAGCCGAAGGCGGTCTCTGCTACCGCGGCATTCCGTATGCCGACATTATTACGCAGTTAATGTTGGCAACAGGAAATGCAGAGGGAGCAGTTGTCGGCGAACGCAACACCGTCTTTTTCACCCTTGCTACGTACATGCGCTATATCTGTGATTTCAATGCCGAGCTGTTGCTCCATATTCTGCCCGATTTCGACTTGTCCGAACAGGAACGCCGTCAAGCCATCACCTCGGCTATCGGTCGTCCGCGCAAGTCGCAGATTCCGATGATTCTCCAAGGGGCTGTTGCCGTCTGCGAGCGGGAGCAAGAAGCCAACTCCAAATCACAAATCACAAATCAAAAATCACAAATGTTGGAGATGCCGCCACTACCGCGGCTTCTCAAACTGGTCTGCCGTCGTCTGCCTGCCGACTACCAGCCGGCAATGATCATCGCCTCGCTCCCGGTACTTGGTGCACTCGCCACCCATATCCGCTTCGACTACCGTGATCATCAGGAGCAGTCACTCTCGTTCTTCTCCTGTATCACCGCACCTGCCGCCAGCGGCAAGTCTTTCATCCGCAAACCGCTTGACCTCCTGCTCACACCCATCAACGAACAGGATGCCATCGAGCGCGAGAAAGAACAAGCCTACCGCGAGAAGCTCCGTGCCAGCAAGAACAGCAAGAACCAGCCCGAAGACCCCCACGCCTGTCCGCGTAACAATGGCATCGCCATCAGTATAGCCAAACTCCTCCAGCTGCTCACCTACGCGGAAGGCAAGCACCTCATCGCTATCGGCGAAGAAATGGATACGCTCGTCAAAACCGAACGTGCCGGTGTCTGGTCGCAGAAATCCGACATCTACCGCATGGCGTTTGACAATTCGGTCTATGGGCAGGCTTATATGTCCGAAGCATCCTTCAACGCGCATGTCAAGGTCTATTACAACCTCCTTCTGACCGGCACGCCCAACTCGCTCCGGCGCTTCTTCCGTGACCCCGAAGACGGTCTTATCACACGTGTCTGTTTTGCGCAGTTGCCCGACACATCGTTTGCCAAGATACCGTCCTTTGCATCGTACACGGATGCCGAGCAAGCCGAAATCATCCGTTGGGCGCGTCAGCTGGATGCGGAGAAAGGCACTCTCGTTTGTCCGCAGCTCGACAAGGTGATTGATGCCTGGGATGAAACAAAACGCCAGCAGGCCATCGATGCCGATTCGCATGCTCTTGACCGTTTGCGCCGTCGTGCTGCCGTTATTGGCTTCCGCGCAGGTATGCTCTGCTACTTGCTGGAGAACCGCAAGTTCACCAAGACCGTTGCCGCCTTTGCCGAGTGGGTGGCGGAGTACGTCCTTCGCAACCAGCTTGAGTTATGGGGCGAGCAGGTTGAGCAGACTTACAAGAGAAGCTTGGAAGCACAGACCGAACGAGGTGCAGCCGCCAGTCTATTGGCGCTCTTGCCTGACGAGTTCTCTGCCGCCGACCTCATCCATCTCCGTGCCCGCAAAGGCCAGTCCGTCAAGTCCTCCGCCATCTCGATGGTCCTCAACCGCTGGCGTGCCAACAACCGCATCGAGAAAGCCACGGAGACAACGTGGAAGAAGATCGGCCTATAAGCCTATAGGCCTAAAACCCTACCGAGCCTATATACGAATGTAAAAAGTATATAGGCTCGGTAGGGTTAATTATTTTGTGTTAGCTAATTCGCGCGCACGTGAGATGATATTTTGCTTGGTATTTTTTGTATGTATATATTAGTAAATATATACACATTTTTGGTATTTTTTCAGCCCCAAGCATTTCACTCCTTCACAAATTCACACATCTTTGTATCTTCATCCCTTTTCGTTCATTGTCCGGATTCCCGGCATGCCATGCCGGTTTCCCTTCCCATTTTCTTCCTTTTTCCCCGATTTAATCGGGTTTATTCATCATTTTCGTTTAAAATCTCACTTTCTCATACATTTCTTTTCATTTAATTTGCTTTTTTGAGTTTTTTTTCGTAACTTTGTAGCGTCTTTCCAGAAATTGGATTGACAATGAAATATTAACAGCGTTTATTGCGCTTTGTTCTTGGCTCCTTTGAATCCGGAAAATTCAATAACTTTAACCAAGGCATTGCAACAATGAATGTCTGCTTGTGTATGCATATACATAAGTCCTTTGGGGCTTACTATATCTATACACGGCGGGCTTCAAGTTGCTATCCAGTTAAAGAGGCACTTTCCGGAGCCTAAAGGAACGGGATAGATAACGAGTTGTCCCGCTTTTTTTATGCCATACTAAGCCGTAACGCACATAAACGGGTAGCTATGGCATGGAACACAAAAATACAACGGGAAAAAGCTGCACATGATTTTGCAGAGTTTTGGAAAGGCAAAGGTTCTGAAAAGAGTGACAGCCAGACATTCTGGATAACGCTTCTCAATCAGGTTTTCGGCATCGAACACCCCGAACAGTTTATCTTCTTTGAGCGTCAGGTGCAAGCCGAGCACACCTTGTATATTGACGCGCGCATACCTTCCACCAAGGTTATGATTGAGCAAAAGTCACTTGGCAAAGACCTCGGCACACCTATTCCACAATCTGACAGCAAACCTCTAACGCCCTATGAACAGGCCAAACGTTATGCAGATTCCTTGCCGTACAGCCAGCGTCCGCGATGGATAGTGACCTGCAATTTCGCCGAGTTTTGGGTCTATGATCAGGAAAACCCGAAAGCCGAGCCGGAAAAGATACAACTTGCCAACCTTGAAAAAGAACTCTATCGTTTGCAGTTCCTGGTGGACGAGAAAAACGACCACATCAAAAAAGAACTGGATGTATCCGTCAAGGCCGGCAAGTTGGTTGGAGAGATCTACGACTTGTTAACTGCCCAATATATTGATAAGACCTCACCTTCTACTTTGCACAGCCTGAATGTACTATGTGTGCGACTGGTGTTCTGCCTCTATGCCGAGGATGCAGGTCTGTTCAATTCCAAAACAGCCTTCCACGATTATTTAGCTCAATTCCCTGCCAAGCAAATCCGACGCGCGCTCATCGACCTCTTTGAGGTGCTTGACACACCTCCAGACCAGCGCGATCCATATTTGGATGATTCGCTGAAGGCTTTCGACTACGTGAACGGCGGTTTGTTCAGCAACGATGTTCGTCTGGAGATTCCACAGTTCACGGAAGAACTCAAAACGCTCATTCTATCTAAGGCTTCTCATAATTTCGATTGGAGTGATATTAGCCCCACGATCTTTGGAGCGGTTTTCGAAAGTACGCTTAACCCCGAGACACGCCGTAGCGGAGGCATGCACTACACCTCTATTGAGAATATCCACAAGGTTATTGACCCGTTGTTTCTCGATGACCTAAAGGATGAGTTCGCCACTATTAAGGCTATCCCGCAGGAGAGACTGCAAAAGCAACGTTTGGATGCGTTCCAAAACAAACTGGCAAGTCTCATATTCCTTGATCCCGCTTGTGGTAGTGGCAACTTCCTTACGGAAAGTTATGTCTCATTGCGTCGCCTTGAAAACGAAGTCATTGCCTTGCGCGAGAAAGGGCAATCAATGATTGGTCAGTTTGTTAACCCGATAAAGGTGGATATCCACCAGTTCTATGGCATAGAAATCAATGACTTTGCAGTAGCCGTTGCTACTACCGCTCTCTGGATTGCCGAGCAGCAGATGATGCAGGAAACACAGAAGATAGCGTCATTTACACTCAATCCGCTTCCGCTCAAAGCCTACTACAACATTCACGAAGGCAACGCCCTGCGCATGGATTGGTCAGAGATCATTGCACCTGACCGTCTCAACTATATCATGGGCAATCCTCCGTTTGTAGGAAAGAAAGAGCAGACAAAGGAGCAGAAAGATGATGTCTTCTGTATCTTTGGCAAGAAATGGAAAGGCATTGGAAACATTGATTACGTTGCATGTTGGTACATGAAAGCCATAGAAATGATGCAACAAAATCAATCCATCCACGCGGCATTCGTTTCTACCAACTCTATCACCCAAGGCGAGCAGGTCAGCACTTTATGGAAGCCACTCTTTGAACAATACGGCATCCATTTTGACTTCGCCTATCGCACATTCCGTTGGGATAGCGAGGCTGACATTAAGGCTCATGTGCATTGTGTTATAATCGGCTTCTCAAAATCAGCAGGTAGCACTAATAGGCGTATTTATATCGCAGATTTCCAATCCATACCTGCTGCCAATATTAACCCTTATCTTCTTGACGCGCCGAACACATGGATTGAGAGCCGCAACAAACCTCTCTGCGATGTTCCTTCGATGAGTTATGGCAGTATGCCTATTGACGACGGTCACTTGATTTTGGAAAAAGAAGATGTCACCTCTTTGCTGCAAGAAAACGAACAAAACGCCAAATTTATACGCCCCTATGCCGGTGGCGTGGAACTAATACAAAACAAAGAACGCTGGTGCTTGTGGCTGCAAGGATTTACGCCTAAAGAGTTGCTTGCAAGTAAGTTTGTTGCGACACGTGTTGAACTGACACGAAATTTCCGCTTGTCATCCGACCGACCACAAACAATCAAAGCAGCCGATACGCCCTACCTCTTTGGAGAAATCCGGCAGCCGGATACTGATATGCTTGCAATCCCAAAGGTGTCGTCCGAAAAGCGAGAGTATATTCCGATTGCGTTTGTTAACCCGAACACAATTGTAAACGGTTCAGCTCTCATTGTCCCTAATGCTACCTTGTATGCTTTTGGTGTAATTATCTCATCTGTCCACAATGCGTGGATGCGAGCTGTTGCTGGCAGATTAGAAACACGCTACCAATATTCAGCCAATATTGTTTATAACAACTTTCCATGGCCTATTCCGAGCGAGGAGCAGAAAGTGCGCATAGCACAAACTGCCCAAGCAATATTAGATGCGCGTGCCAAGTATCCCGAATGCAGTCTTGCTGAGTTGTATGGCGAAAAGAAGTACTACTATCGCGAACTGTGCGAAGCCCACCGCGCTAACGACCGCGCTGTCCTTGCCGCCTATGGTTTTTCTGCCAACATGCCCGAATCGGAGTGCGTTGCCGAACTTTTCAAAATGTATCAACAACTGACAAATAATAACGATAAGAAATAATATGTTTTTAGACTTTCTATTTCGCAAAGACAAAGAACAGGAAAAGCCGATACAAGAGATTGTATATGACTTTGAAAAATTAAAGGATTATCCCAAGTTAAAAGACTTTGTCGCTATTGATTTTGAGACAGCTAAGTCTCTTGATCCTTGCCAAATTGGTATGGCCATTGTTAAAAATGGTGAGATAGTACAGACTGTTAATCACCTAATACGACCTATTGACAATGCATATCAACGCCCAACTATAGCCATACATCATATTACACCGAAGATGACGGAAAGCGAATCCTCATTTCCGGAGATATGGGAGAAGATAAAAGCATATTTTGACAACGCCTATATTGTGGCACATAACGCCGACTTTGACATTAGCGTTTTGCGCGCAACTTTGGATTATTATGGTATCCCAAGACCGAAAATAGCTGGTTATATCTGTACGTGTGACCTCAATAATCGGGAGAATTTGGAATTGGCTTGTGCACGATATGGTATTTCATTGGCAAAGCACCATGACGGAGAAGATGACGCGATCAACTGTGCTAAGTTATATCTTGCATACGTCAATGGAGAGTGTCAAGTAGCAGAGGAGAATATACCTGACTATATTAAGGAACCATTCCCTCACACCATCAAATATGAAGGACATGCTGTTTTGTCGGGCGATATTCTTGTTAAGGACTTGTCAAATGCAGACTCAGCAAATCCGTTTTACAATCGCAGGGTGGTTATAACAGGCTTGTTTGACATTGAACGTGACGAATTGGCTCTGCGGCTAAAAAACATGGGCGCTGACATTGATAAAAGTGTCGGAGCAAGAACTAATTTCTTGATAGTAGGCCGTGAGGCTGGACCGTCAAAAATGCAGAAAGCACATGAAATGCTTGCCGCTGGTAAACCTTTCCGCATTATTCATGAAAATGAGTTGCAAGAGATATTGAACGGTCAAAACTTTGACAAATATCGTATTGAATTACCCGTAACATCCAAGAAAGAGAAAATGCCAACAGAGCGTAGAACGACTTGGCCTCAATTAATCGAAAAATACAAGGCAAAAGTTAACGGAGAGGATGTGCATTTTTCTGAAAGTGAATTGGAGTGTGAGGATTATAAATTAATAGATTTGTATTACCGCCAGCAGCAGAAAGTTGCTACTACGAAAGCGACTGTAACGGCAAACTTGCGCCAATTGGATGATGAACAAGAAACCGCATACCGTGAAGCCATCTTGAATTGTTTTACAGAAGGCGAATCGTTGTCTTATGAAGAAGCCATACAACGAATGCAAAAGGTATTTGATCAATTTGGCATACCATTTGCCCCACGTGCATGTGTTGTAACAGAATTGGGTATAGAATATGAATTATTCAAGGTAAAAGGCTTACATCATTGGACTATAACCCATATCCCGAGATAACTTTCCGTCCATTACGTCTAAATTATATTTAGACAAACGGCTTTACCGTTCCCTTCTTCGTCCCTGCTCCGTACTTCAGCTCGGTGTATCTTCCTCAATCAAATTATGACTTGCTCCTTTTTCAACAAAACATCATCATCTAAACGGAACAAAAAGGAGCAAGCTCAAATATAACACACTCTATATATGCAGTTTATAACATGGCTTGTTCCTTTTCTAATCAAATTTTTCACTAAAAGCGAAACAAAAAGGAACAAGTCTGTTGTATTATAGGCAAACATCATTTACCGCTCAAAGTT
Organism: Bacteroidales bacterium UBA1216; assembly: GCA_002309255.1. Classification (GTDB taxonomy): domain Bacteria; phylum Bacteroidota; class Bacteroidia; order Bacteroidales; family Paludibacteraceae; genus Colicola. The sequence goes on from DBXI01000010.1 coordinate 14,115, forward strand.
TCAGTTCTTTTGCTGTGGAGAAGCCAAATGACTTTTGGCTTCGAAAAAGAAGGCGGTCGGGGAGACCAGACCGCCTAAGAAGTTTATCCCGCATCAATCCTCCACCGCAACACCCATTACTTCAGTGAGCCGCATGAAAAGATTTGTGGATAATTGTTGGTAATTTTTGACGCCCCTTATTCTTTGAATATTTGGTTTATATTGGATATATTTGACCTTTTCAACCTTTGTGGTTTTTGAAACATTTTGGGTCTTTTTTGACCAACACTTTATCACCTGCCATCCGTTTAATCCGTCTAATCCGTGGGAGCAATAATCACCTACGGTTTTTTATGTTGTTTCTATCTGTTCCCTACAACCCGGAAACTTAATTATCTAACTAATCAGCCTCAGGAACAGGGAGATGATGCCGGTGTTGATGATGTCGGTGAACATAGAACCGATGATAGGCACAACGAGGAAGGGAGTCGGGGCATAACGGTACTTGTAGCACACGGCACTCATGTTCGCCATCGCGTTGGGGGTGGCACCCAGTCCGAAGCCGCACAAGCCTGCACACAGCACCGCGGCATCGTAGGTGCGGCCTAAGATCGGGAAGGCAACGAAATAGACAAACAACGCCATCATCAGCACTTGGGTGGCGAGGATGACCACCAGCGGCAGCGCCAGGCTCTGCAACTCCCACAGCCTGAGCGAGATCATCGCCATGCCGAGGAACATTGACAGGCAGATGTTACCCACGCTGGTTATACGCTCCATATCCAGTTTTTTATCCAACTTGATCCACACGCCGTTGTCTTTGTAAGGAATGAACCCTATGGTGTTGCGGATGATTGCGGCTAATATCAGCGCACCGAAATACGCAGGGAACGTGACACCGGTCAGGGCGAGAGCCCAACTGAGCAAGGTGCCACCGCCCATAGCCATGAGAATCCAGTAACTGGCTTTGGCATACTGCTGGAACTCCTGCTCGTTGGTGCTGACGCGCTCGGTTCGTCCTGCGGGCGATGCCTCGTCACTCTCTATACCTGACATGGCGGGATCGATGGCGGCATCTTTGGGCTGCTTCTGCTCGTCTTTCAGCTTCTTGCGGATGATACGGTTAGCCAACGGACCGCCGAGCATCGAACCGGCTATCAGGCCGAAGGTAGCAGCCGCCATGCCTATCGTGCCCGCACCTTGCAGACCCATCTGCTCCAGGATGCCGGCAAAACCGCCTGCCGTGCCGTGTCCGCCCGTCATGGATACACTACCTGCCGCAATGCCTAACAGCGGATCGACATGCATAAGCTTCGTTATACCCCATGGCATCAGGTTCTGCAGCGTGATCATGAGCACCAGTAGCACCAACATGAGCACCAGGGGTTTGCCACCTTGCTTGATCACTTTCAGGTCGCACTGGTATCCCACGCAGGTGAAGAATGCCACCATGAAGATGTCCTGTAGTGTGCGATCGAACGACAACTCAATATTACACCACGCAAACAGCGCCAAGCCGATTAAGGAGAAGATAAGTCCACCGGTCACAGGTGACGGCACGCAGAACTTCTGCAGAAAGCTCACTTTTCGCGTTAATACCATACCGATCATCAGGGCTAACGCACCAATGCCGGCCGTCTGAATCATGTCTAATTCAATGTTTGTCATATTAATTGATAATTGACAATTGATAATTGATAATTGACAATTGATAATTAAAACCTATACTGTACTTTAATAGTAGCGGCATGCCTATTGACCTTGGCGGCGGAGCAGAAGCTGTCAAACATGTCATGCCAGTCCACACCCAAGTTCAAGAACTTGCCGATCTGCTTATTGACGGACAGACAGCCATAGACCTGTGTGCCGTACAGCTCACGGACGGGTGATTGCGAGGTATAATAAACGACTTGCATCGCAATCTGCCAGTTGCGGGGAAGATAGGCAGTCGGCGCTACACGCAGGGACGCGAACACCTTGCTCTGGGCGATATAGAGATTAGCGCCGCCTGTCAGCGTCACCCACTGCGTTCGCCAATACACCGAGGTCTTCAGTTCGGCAAAGTCCGCATCGTTCTCCACGAAGTAATATCCGACCCCCGCCTGCACCGTCAGTTTCTGCCGGCTGTAGGCATAGGACAACTGAAGCTGATTGATCACTTTTTCGTTCAGCTGCCCTTTCGTCGTCGCCCAAAGCACCTCGTCCAGCGGATTGGATGCCATCAGTAGAGTAGAGTGGGCTGGGTTGTAGAACTTGCGGTAGTAGCCCAATTGTATCTGATGCTGGTGGTGCGGCATGTAGATGACCGAGGCGTTCGTGTTGTTGCGAACATCCATGTGCCGCTGCGTAGTGCCAGAATCGGTCATCCGGTAGTTATAGATCATCACACGATGTCCCGCCGTGAACCGCCACTGCGGCAGACTGTAACTCAGCTGCAGATAGATGTCATGGTTGAAGATGTCCCACGTGCGGGCGGTGTCTTTCTGCCATGTCATCAGGTAGTCACCTTCCACGCCCCCCATCAGCGTAAGTCCTTTCACCGGCAGAGGCGTACTCAGTTCCACAACCCACATGGGCAAGCGATTGGTGACGGCGGCATTGACGTCATACTGGTAGCCGCCCAGGATCAGCAGTTCCGTGCCGGCATCGTTGAAGGTGTGGAAGTAGCGTGCCCTGCCCATAATCTTCTGCGTGGTGACATCTGGTAGCTTGAGGTACTGCTGCGTGAAATAGGTCAAGAGCCTGTTGCGGGCATCAAAACGGTTGGTCATGTGCAGCGACAGGTACTCCTTATGTCCCTGCTGATACCGGTACGTCGCATTGGCATAGAGGTCGGTATGCGCGCTGCCAAGTAGCACATTCGCCGTAGCGTTGCCCTCCAGGTTCTTGCCAAAGCCGCCTTGTCCCTCCACGAAGCCTTTCACGGTGTCCGGCATCGCCATGTTGATGTCTATCACCTTGTTCGTGCCGATAGTACCTTTCGCCACACCGGTGTTGTTGCACACCTGAATCTTGGCGATGTCCTTGGCTTTCATCTGACTGAGGATGAGCCTCGTGTCTCCATTGAGTGGGCAGTTGTCCACGCGCAGGTTGTACCCGTCAAGCACATCCTCGTAGCCGCGAATCATCAGGTCGGGCATCATCTGCAATATATCCATCAACGACTCCTCTCCCGTCAGCTCCATCCGCTGGGGATAGATCATCGTCCTGTCCGCCTTCACCTCGATGACAGGCAAGATGGGCACGCCGGCGGGCACACTATCCTCCGCCTGCATACAAGCAGCTACGACCAAGATGGCTATTACAACGAAGATTCGTCGGTGCATGCTATTTGTTATAGTCGTTGTATTTGCGCAGGGCGGAGCGGTAGGTGATGAGGGCGTCGGTGTAGGCGTTCTCGGCTTGGAGGAGGAGGGCTTCCGCCTCCATGAGTTCGGTCATGGTGCCGACACCTGCCTGGTAGTTCATGAGGGATATGCGGTGGTTGTCCTGCGCGAGGTTGCGGCTGGAGCGATGTTGCTCCATGAGTTTGAGCGCCTCGATGAGTTGGTCGTAGATCTGGCGGTTCTGCAGGCTCATCTTCTCCGTCAGATCCTGCTGCATGAGTTCCGCCTGTTGAATCTTCAGGTCGTGCTGCTTCAGCTTATGGCTCGTCTCACCCCAACCTGTGAGAGGTATGCTGAGGTTGACAAACGCCAAGGCGTTGGCTTTGTGCTTCTCGAAGAAGTTGGTGTAACCGCCGGTCAGACCGATAGCCAGGTGCGGCAACGATTCGCCGAGCGTGAGCCGGCGGTTGAGTTTGTTGTAGCGGATGTTGAGTTCCAGCAGTTGCGTTTCCGGGCGGTTGCTGACATTAATGGTGTCGGGTTGCTCGGACAGGGCGATGATATCGTCGTCGTTAAGCGGCTGGAGGAGCAGTTCGTGGTCGTAGGGTTGGCCGATGAGGTGACACAACAGGCGCGAGGCGAGTTGGATGCCATTCTCCAGTTGCAAGGATTTGGTCTGCATCTCGTTCTGCTTGAGTTGGACGCGTAGCAGGTCGTTGGCTGTGACTAGACCGTTGTTGTATGCCACCTGTGCGATGTTGCTGACGGTGTCGAGCAGGCTAACGACCTTGCTGACGGTCTGGCGTTTGTCGATCAAGCCGGCTATGAGCCAATAGGTGTCGGTGACCTCCTGCAGCACATCGCGTTCGCTGACCTCCTGCTTGAGGCGCGAGGCATCGATGCCGAGTTGGGCAAGTTTGTTGGCCGTGACGATCTGTCCGCCCCAATAGACGGGCTGCACCGCTTGCGCTTGCGCCGAAGCTCCCCAGCGAATCATCTTGATATCCGTGCCGATGGAGTCGCCCAGACCTTCGGCGATGGCTGTTGTCACATCCGAGAGGAAGGTCCCCAGTCCGCCGGACATGTGGGAGTTGGAGGCATCGATGTCGATGAGTGGCTGGGCGGCACCGAAGGCAAAGCCCTGCAGGCTGACCTGCGGGAAGTATTTCCAGAGCATCTGCTTCTTCAACTCCTGCGAGACCGCCACCTCCAGCGCAGCGGAGCGGATGGTGCAGTTATGCTGACGGGCAAGGCTCAGGCAGGAGTCCAGACTCAACACTTGCTGAGCAGGAGCCAAGAGCCAAGAGCTAAGAGCCAAGAGCCCTATTATCAATCGTTTAGTTGTGTTCATAGCGTCGAGTGGATTTTTCAAAGAGTTTCCAGTAAGCCACAGGCAGCAGCGTCACCACCATCGGCATGGTGATGATAGCGCCGAAGCAGATAACTACGCCCATAGGCATCCATAGATCGGTGGCGGCAAGGATCATCGGCACGACACCTAACGCCGTGGTGGCGGTGGTGAGGAAGATAGGCCGCATGCGCCGCTGACCGGCGAGGTAGGCTGCTTCGCGCGCCGTGATATGCTCGGAGGTGACGAGGAAATCGGCATACTCGTACATGATGATCGCGTTGCGCACAATGATGCCGATGAGCGAGATGATACCGAGGATAGCGGTGATGGAGAAGTCCTGATGGAACATCCATAGTCCCAGCGCCGCGCCGAACAGACAGAGCAGACTGGAGCTGAGCGAGAGGAAAGCGATGCTGAGCTTCTTGAAGTGATAGATGAGCAGCACGAGCAACACGAGCATAGCTGCGAGCACGGACAGTATCAGACCGGGCATCGTTTCCAACGAGTTTTCGAGTGCACCACCATAGGTGATACGCATGCCGTCGGGCAGGCGCGTCTCCAGTTCCTTCACGTAACGTCGTATAGGCTTCATCACAGTCAGCGCAGCCATCTTCCCGCGCGTATCCGCCGACACGGTGATGGTACGGATGCTGTTGCGGCGCTTGATCTGCGCGTGGTGGAAGTCCGGCTCGATGGATGCGACCTGCCTGAGCGGCACCCATATGCCCGGCAGCGCGGTGGGGATCATCACGTTGGCGATGTCGGAGTAACTCAGCGAATCGGCACCGAGGGTGTAGAGCACGACGGGTGTCTTGTAGCCTTCCTGCCAGATGGCGGTCATCCTTCGTCCGCGCAGCAGGCCGTTCAGATAAAGCGAGAGGGTGGTCTGCGTCACGCCCAGACGGCTGGCTTCGTCGTCCTTCAGACGCAGACGGATGGTCTGCACCGTCTCGTCGTAATCCGAATGCACCCACGCCAAGTCCGGGATGTCCGCCATGAATGCCTTGAGCGAGTCGGCGATGAGCTCCATCTGACCGAGGTCAGAGCCTTGCACGTGGATCTCAATGGGGTTAGCCACCGCCTGATAATCCAGTTGCTTGAAGCGGCAGTAGGCGTTAGGGAAAGCGTTCTCGTACAGCGGCTGATAGTGCTCAATGAGCTCTACCGTGGCGTCTGACGACGTGGTGTTGACGATGAACTGTGCATAGTTCTCGCCGCCTATCTGCGGGGCGTAGGTGGCATGGAAGCGCGGACTGGCCATGCCGACAAAGGCGGTGACGCTCTTCACGCGCTTATCAGCATTGAGCACGCCGCCCAGACTATCCACGACAGCCTGCGTCTGCTCCAACGATGCACCTTCGGTCAGGTGGATCTCCACGGCAAAACAGTCGCGGTTGGCCTTGGGCATGAGCTGGATATTGAGGTGGATAAGTATGAACGCACCCACAACTACGGAGCCCAGTCCGACACCGATGGTTGCCCACGGATGGCGGAAGCAGAGGTCAAGCAGCTTCTGATAGCCGTTCTGCAGGGCGGAGAAGAAGGCGTTCTGCACGCGCTCCACCCGCGAAGGCTTGGCATCCGCAGGCTTGGGCTTGATGAACGAACTCGCCATATACGGGATGATCCATACGGCATATAGGATACTACAGGACAGCGCGATGAAGATCGCCCACGGGAAGAGTTTGATGAAGTCCGCCAGCGGACCGGTCATCAGACCAAGCATGGGGAAGAACATACCCGAGATGGATGTGGTGGCGATCAGCATGGGCACGAACAGGTCGTGGGTGGAGACCGCCGCAGCATACCAGCGCGAGTGCCCTTTCTCCAGCAGTTCGCTATATCCGTCGATAACAATCACGCTATCATCCACCACCATACCGAGCACCACGATCAGGGCCGCTAAGGTCACCGTGTTGAGCTCGACGCCGGCCAGATACATGATGCCCAAAGTGATGGCGATACAGATAGGCAGACCGGTGGAGCTGACCAGCGCCGTGCGCATCGGGAAGAGCACCAGCATCACGGCTATCACGATCAGCACGGAGATGACCAGATCCTTGAGGAACGAGCGAACGCTGTCATCCACCACGCGCGGCTGGTCGGTGATCTTGTGCATCCTGACGTCCGGCGGCAAGGTGGCGGACATGTGCTCCAGCACCTCATCGACCTTCTCGCCAAAAGCGACGATGTTATTGCCCGGCTGCATCTCCAGATTAAGCAGCAGGCAGTCGCCTACGCCATTCTCGGCAAAACGCTGGACGTACTTCTTCGGTTCGGCGAAGCGCCGCTCGATGGTGGCTATGTCCTTGAGGCGGATGGCCTGTCCGGTAACGGGTTCGGCGAGGATGATCTGCTCACCCAGTTCGTACTCGGTCCGGAACGGCACATCCACATGGATGAGTGCTGCGCCCATGTCGTTGGCTATCTCGCCTGTCATGGTGCGGAAACCCTGCGTGGCAAGGCGAGCCATGATCAGGTTCTGGTCTATTGAGTACTTGGTGATGCGCTCCACATCCAGCGTCACGGCTATCTCCTCGTGCTGCTGGCCGAGCAGTTTGATGCTGCCCATCTCCTTGATCTCGCGCAGACGGTCACTCACCATGTTTGCATAATCCTCCAGTTCGCGTGGCGAACGCTCGTTGCTCTCCAGCGCCAGCAGCATACTGCTGGTGTTGCCGAAGTCGTCAATCACCGCCACAGCCAGCAGGCCTGAGGGCAGTTGCATCTGCTTCATCAGACTCAGTCCGCCGCGTATCTTGCCCCACGCCTCGTTGGCATTCATCACCTTGGGCGTGAGCGCGGCAAACACGTAGCACATACCATCCTGACTCAGACTGTAGGTCTTGCGTTTGTCTATCTCGGGGAAGGTAAACAGGTACTGCTCAATCGGTTTGGCTACCTGTTCCTCCACCTCCTGGGCTGTCGCGCCCGGATAGACGCCGACCACCAGACCGAGACGGATGGTCACCTGCGGAAACTCATCTTTGTTCATCCTGCCCAAGGCAAAGATGCCGAACACCACCAGCACCGCCACCACCGCGAAGATGATGCCGTGATGCCGCATGGCGCCTTCTATATGATTGCTCTGATGCATAAAATCTCAAATTTCAAATCTCAAATCAGAATTCCACTTTCGCTCCCTTGTACATCTTCTGGTAGCCCTTGCTGATGACCGTGTCGCCGAGTGTCACACCTTCGGTGATCAGCACGCCGTTCTCGACGAAAGCATCGATCTTCACCATCTGCCTCTCTGCACGACCGTCACGCAGCAGCCACACGCTATGACCGCGCTGCTGGGTCTGGATGCAGCCGGCGGAGATGATATATCCGTTGCGCTCGCGCTGGGTGATGATGGCGCGGCACACCATGCCGGGCAGCAGGTCGTTGGCTGCGTCTTTATCCGTTATCTCGGCTTTCACCATGTAGGTGTGGGCGATATGCGTGGATGTGAGTGCTTTCTCGATGATACGCGCCTCGTACACCTTGTTGAGCGCCGGCAGACTGACGCGCAGGGTCTGCCCCGCCGTCAGACGACCTATCTCGCTCTCAGGCACGGTGAACTCAACGCAGTAGGCGGTCATGTCCATCAGTTTGCCGATGGGTTGCGATAGTGCCAGGTGCTGACCTACTTCCACATCGCGCATGTTCACCACACCATCCTGCGGGGCGCGGAGCGAGCAGTCCTCCAAGCGCTTGAGCGAGGAGATGGCCATGGAGCGGGCTTTCTCGAGGTTCGTCTCCATCTCCACCCATTTGACATCGCTGATGCCGCCCTCGGCATGCAGGGGTTTGAGACGACGATAGCCGTCCTGCGCTTGCGCATACATCGCCTTGGCGCTCTCGTATAACGCCTTAGCCTGCGTGCTATCCACCGTGGCTATGAGCTGACCGGCCTTGACGCGGTCGCCGCTCTTCACGTAGATGCCCGTCAGTTCGCCACCCAGCGGGAAAACCAGCGATATATCCGTCAGCGGACGGATCTCGCCCACGTAGGTGTCTTCCACCATGCGGCTGCTCTCGCCTACCACCTCGATCTCTACGGGCAGAGGCTTGTCGGTCAGATAACTGTACTTCGATTTTTTAGTGCATCCCATCAGCAGCAACGCTGTCAGAAGGATTAAAGAAACATGTTTCATATATCAGTTTAACGATTTAACATTCTAACAATTTAACAGCTTAACAATTTAACATTTTACTGCATCGACGAGAAAAAATAATCTGTCACCCATTGTGGCAGATTGCTCTGCTTTGTCTCTGCCGGCACAGCAGTCGGTTCGGGTTCGCCAGGCACCTGACGGCGGCGCTGCTTGCTTGAACCGAAACGCACACCTACGTTCAGATGCGCCTTCCAATGCCAGTTGCTGATGCCCAAAGTGGACATGTCGCCGGTCTTGGACGTGAAACTCAGGTTGTTGGCTTGTGCCCACGCTGACAGGTGCACCCATTGGTTGATCTCCCAACTGACCGCCGCTCGCACGTTTCCTGCCACATGCACCGGCGATGTGGGACGCAGTACGTATTGCGGTTCGCCGGGCAGATACACGCCGGTCGGCGGCATATACGACACATGGTTCACCGAGTAACACACCACTTGCATGTTCGCTGCCGCGTTGTGCGAATAGTGGGCGGCATTGAGCGCGTACCATGCACTAAGCGAGGTGTTCGATATGCGGAACTCCCCTTTGTTGAGCGCAGGCATTGAAGGATCAACCTTGCCGTCCACCACAAACTGCCCCGTCAGGTTCGTGCTCACATTCCTCAGAAACTCAATGCCGATGACCTTGCTGCCAAATGAGATGTTCCAATTGGTGGTGTAGGCGTTGAGCACATCCCACGAGTAACCGCCACCGTAGCCGCAAAAGCTGACATTGAACCCCAAATCAAGACTGGGCGTCGTCTGCGAGCGGAGAGCGATAGGAGTAGCCGCGTCCACCCATGTGGTGTAAGTGGCATGGATACCCGTGCCGCCGGCGGTCAGCGCCACACGCCAGTTGAACTCCGGCAAGCCGATATAAGCGGTGTCCAACCCGCGCATATGGAACTTATCCACCCACTCCCCTATACGATAAAAGCCAGCCGCCGCCTTGTTGGAGTCGGTGGTAGTGGCAATAGAAGGCGCGCTACCAAGCAGCAGCGCAAACAGGATAATATGTGTCAGCCGTTTCACGTATCAGGCAGGTGTGTTATCAATCCGGTCACAGCGGCATTTTCAATTCGCGCCGCAAAGTTACGAAAAAAAACTGATATTTGCAACTTTCTATCAAGAAAAATCGTATTTGCAAAGCAAATAGAAAATTTTTCATAAAAACTAAGCGACTCACCTTTTTATGTGAGCGGCATAGAATAATATTGGTCTATATCGGATATATTTTGCCGGCGGTACTCGGAGGGCGAGAGACTGTTGCGTACCTTGAAGTCGTGGTTGAAGGTCGTGGTGCGGCTGAAACCTGCCTCGCGTGCCACCTCGTCTATCTGCTTGTCCGAACCGGTGAGCAGCGTGCAAGCATACTCAAGTCGGCACTCGCGGATAAAGTCCGATAGCGAGTCGTACTCGCTGCCCCGAGCAAAGGCTGCACCTAATTGCGCAGCGGTCAGATTATAGTGCCGCATAAGCAACTGACGGTCACACAACGGGTCACAGAACAATTTGCCGGCGCGGAAGACGGGTGGGTTGAGAGGGTAGCCGGGCATGGAGAAGTAGTCGGGATTCATGAAGTGGCATAAAAAAAGTGCAACTCGGGGAGTCACACTTTAGTGGGAGAGGATTAGTAGGGGATTACATCGTGGCGGTGAGGAAGGTGGCGTTGCCGAAGATGTAGAGGACATTCTCTGAGGCGGGGACGAGGAGCGTCTCGCCCTGCTTGACGCGGATGCCGTTGATGTTCGCTTCGCCCCACAGGCAGACCACCACGACGAACGAATCGGTCTTCAGGTCGATCTCGGCGGCCACCTGCACCACCACGCGGTTGACGGTGAAGTAGGGGCAGTGGATAAGCTCCGAGGTCGGCTTGGTGGAGTCGTAGCCGGTGCGGTACTCCGGCCACACGCGGTAGTCGATGGCCTCCTTCGCCTGATTGATATGCAGTTCGCGCGGCTGACCGTTGGCGTCCTTGCGCCCGAAGTCATAGACGCGGTAGGTGATATCCGAGGTCTGCTGTATCTCGGTGAGGAAGTTGCCCGCTCCGATGGCGTGGAGTCGTCCGGCAGGCAGGAAGTACAGATCGCCCTGATGCGATTCGTGGGTGGCTATTACGTCCTGCATCGGCGAGTGACCGTTGACCGGTTCGGCGGTGGCAAGGCGTTCGTACTCCTCGGGCGTTATGCTCTTGTTGAGACCGGAGTAAATCTTTGCGCCAACGTCGGCTTTGATTACGTACCACATTTCCGTCTTGCCCGGGCAACCGTGACGCTCTTGCGCCAGTTTGTCGTCGGGGTGCACCTGCACACTCAGGTCCTGGCGCGAGTCGATGAACTTGACGAGCAGCGGGAACGTGTTGCCAAACTTCTTGTACACGCGTTCGCCGACCAGCAGACCTTTGTACTTGTCAATGAGCTGGGTGAGGTTGAGACCGAGATCAACGTCACCTATTATGCCGCGCTCGACGGCTACAGACTCATGACCGGGGACGCTGCTGATCTCCCACGACTCACCGATGTTCGGCTGCGCGGTGTAGATACCTTTGAACGGTGCTATCTGATACCCGCCCCAGATGGTGGTGCGGAGGTAGGGTTGGAATTTGTAGGGCTTCATTTGCGAAGATTAAAAATTTGAGTACGGATTTTACGGATTAAACGGAATTTTCTTTTTGCCAAAAAATTACCAAAAATTATCCTAAAATGAATACTAAGAAAATAAACCTAAATAAACCCCGAGTTTGGCTGTAGCACTTCCGTGCCTTGTGGCTTAATCCGTTATGGCACTCTTTCAAGTAAACTTGACGCGCGCCCTAACGGCTTAATCCACAACTCTGCGAGTTACAGCCCGACTCGGCAATAAACATAAAAAACATGCATTGGAATGTACTGCTATCTGAGTCGTTCGATGAGCTCCAGGCACATGCGGGAGTTGTGGTAGGGGCACTTCCAGAAGCCTGCTTTGTCGTTCCCGGTGTCCGGTGTGCCGTCGGGCAGGATAGCCCAGTACCACTCGCCATGTTCCCAATCAACCAGATTGGAACAGATGAAATGCCATGCACGCAAAGCACGTGTACGTGCATCATCATCGTTGAAATGCTGATACAGGTTGATGAACCCTACCACTGCTTCGGCTGTCACCCACCATTCCGGCTCGCCTAACGAACCGTCCGGGTGCAGGTCGGCCTCGGCAGCTGAAGCCAGCAGCCGGACGGTATAGTCGCAGTTGCGCCCGATGACTGCCGACGCTTCGTCAAGGAGCCATGAACACTCGATGTCGTGTCCGGCACTGAAATGGACGTTGGTGGGGTGCCACTGCATATCGAAGAACAGCCCGAGATGTCCGGAAGGCAGGATGATGCGCGTCTCGAAGGTATCAATGAGCGTATTGAGTGCTTCTTTGAGTTCATCCGTCGGCCATACACGATAAAGGTTGGTATATGCTTCAAGCACGTGGAGGTTGGTGTTCTGCGATTTGACGGTGTTCTCGTCCTTGGCACTCAGGCGCATGTCGGCGATGGGTTGCCAGTCACGAGCCGTGGCCTCGATGTAGCCGCCGTACTCCCTATCACGTCCATGTTGCTCAATGAGTAAGAACAACTCAACAGCCGTCTGTAGGGCATGCGTATCTCCTGTAGCCCGATTATACTCAGCAAAAGCATATATCATGAACGAGAGCGCATATATCTGCTTGTGCGTATCCAGCGGCTGACCGTCGGCGGTTACTGACCAATAGACTCCACCCTGTTCGCGGTCGAGGAAATGTGCACAGATATAATCCTTGGCATGTGTAGCCAACTGCAGGTACTCGGGCTTGAGCAGCACGCGGTACGCTGCGGAGAACGACCAGAGCAGACGTGCATTCAGCACCGCGCCGCGTTCCGCCTCGGGATGGAGGACGTTGTGTCCGTCTATACGACCGTAGAAGCCACCGTGTTCGGTGTCCACCATACGGGTCTGCCAAAAACGCAGGATGTTGTTTTCGAGCACCTGCTGAGCGGATGCCCGGAATTGGTCATTAGTCATTTTGTCGTTGGATTTGGAGTTCGGCATCGATCTCTTTCATACGGGCGGTGGTTAGCGGATAGAAAGACACCACGAGGACAGCGATGAGACTGACAAGTGCCGGGATAAAGGACATAAGACAACGCAAGCATAGCAATGCTGACTCGGGCTGATTGCTGATAACTGACGGCTGATTAGTGATATACCCGCAGGCGGCAAGCAACCACAATGCCGCAGAACCACCGATAGCACCACCGAATTTCTGCGCCATGGAGGACGAAGAGAAGATGAGTCCGGTGGAGGCTGTTTTATACCGCTGTTCGGCATAGTCGCTTACATCCGCGTACATCGACCACACGAGCGGTGACATGATACCGGTGAGCATGGAGATGAGCACTTGTGCGATGAGCATGAGCCAGAAACCGGGTTGCGAAACAGGGATGAAGAAGAACAGCACGGAGAGGACACACAGCCCGATGTTGACCGCGATGAAGGTGGTTTTCTTACCGAACCGGCCTGCCAGCGGCACACACAGCGCCACTCCGATCATGTTACTTACTTCACCTACCGCCAGGAACAAACCCGCATAGAAGAGGAACGACCATTTGCCGATGGCCAGTTGTGCTCCGGCGGGAATGATGTCCGCAAAATAATAGGCTACGGTAGCGCCGCGGACGGTGCAGAAAAGGTT
>DBXI01000061.1 GCA_002309255.1 Bacteroidales bacterium UBA1216
TCTTTGACATTCGCGTTCGGCAAGGGCTCGCATCAGATTGCGCCCTGCGCAATAAAAGCGACCCCTGCCTCCGCTCTCCCCACAAATTAAAATTTGCGGGTACCCATGAACTAACAGGCAGTGGGGTGCTTTGCAGAGTTGCAACGTGACGCGGACGATTACGACGACGAGCAGCAGCATCCAGAGAGGGGATACGACGGTGATCATTCAGACGAAGACGATCGAATCGTACGATGCGACAAAACGGTTGTACTGAAGGCCGAGAGGCTGAGAGGAGAACTCCCGCTCTGTGAAAAACAGGGTAGGAGATTTCACTAAAATTACGTCAATTGTGCAAAAAATGCAAAAAATACTTTCACAAGATTACACTTTGCATGTAAAAAATTTGCAAATATAAATTTATTTATGTATCTTTGCAGTCGAATTCGTAAAGGCACGACTAACTACACAAGGCAATTACAACAAACCAATACAATGAAAAACTTCAACCGATTCACCTTATCATCGAATCACCCATCTTTAACCCGCTTCCTTTTCGTTGCGTTAATGTCGTTCGCCTCCATCGGTCAGATGAGGGGAACTACTGTCTATTGTGCAGTGGCGGCAGACAACTGCAATACAATGAAAATGTATGCCAATCTTGGTGACGACGGGGCTGTGTCTGTAGATCAGGATATGACCAGAACAGCCAAAACGTATAATGGGAAAATCATTTACTCTATTACCTTTACAGAGAAATACGGTGGTGTAGATAACATGTATTTTAAAAAGATAGGTGTTGGCGAGCAATGTGCGTATGGTTCGTGGACTACATCCGAAACATATAGTGGAAAGTTATATGATTACGAGGCAGGGTCGTGGAAGTCTTATTCTGAAGATGCAGCCTATACGGTATATTTTGTGAATTATTACGACTGGGCAACGCCTAAAGCATACGCATGGAACAGTGCCTGTGATAATAATGCCGCGTATTCGACCAGCGCAGCCATGACAAAGACGGGTGACAAGTATAACGGTCATGACATTTATTCTATTACTTTCTCGAAAGGATACCAAAATGTTATTTTTAATAATAACGGTAGCGGAGATGCCAAGACCGGAGATTTAAGTTGTTTTTCTAATAGTGGTAAACTTTATAATGGTTCCGCATGGCAGGCGTACGGGCGTGATATAACCGTATATGCTATTCCGGAAGCCAGTGCATATTACTTGTCGTCGTTTAACACAGAATCGCATACACTTAAGGCCAATGTGCAAGTGGGTGATGATGAATGGTTGGGAACTATGCCGGTATTTTCAAAAACAAGTTATAAGTACAACGGCAATTGGATCTATAAGGCGACCGTCTTGGCTAAGTATAACGTGGTTAAACGGATTCAGTTCCAGCAGTATAACGTCGGATCTTTTGTAAAAGAGTATGATTGTACACCAGAATCGCAATATACCGCCAGTTCGATTGATGGCAAGATCTTCGGCGGTTGGGTGAGCGATGCGCATACCTGGTATTCATACGCGACAGACATTGCATTTGACCAGCAGAGTGGTAGTGGCGGAACAAGTTCTGTGACAGCAACCGTTGGTTCGGCTATGCCAGCCGCAACCATGCCGACGCGAGCCGGATATGCTTTTGGCGGTTATTACTCCGCTGCCGGCGGAAGTGGCGATAAATACTACAATGCCAACGGTTCGAGTGCCGCCAATTGGATCATGGATGGTCCGACAACTCTTTACGCCAAGTGGACGTCGGTGTCAGCTGTTCCGGATGACCCGGATCTGGATGACTGTCAGGTGACGGGGATGTTCGGTTTGAGTGATTTTAGCAATCGCAACTTGCGCGGAGACTGCTCCGGAACGACAGAGACGGTAGGCAGCAAGGATACGCGTCATCTGCATGGTTTGGCAACGGGGCAGATAGGCGTAGATGATATCCCTTATAGTGTATCATCCTCGCGCGATCATATTCACTTTGAGGTGTGGGCACCGGAAGCGTTTACGTTTACCGCAAGATTGTTTGGGTATAATGGAGGCTGGCAATACAGTGATACAAAGAACTTCACTACTACAGCCGGTTCATGGCAATCGTTCGATGTGGCGTTAAGTGCATTTACCAACAACACCAATTGCTTTAGCAATGTGTTCTCCGGCTTGGATCTGAGTAACCTTGGTAGCAAGGATCTGTGGTTCGCCAATGTATATCTATACACATCGAGCAGCGCTTGCGCCGCCGAGCCGGAAGATGCACCGTCTGCACCATCGTATCCGGCTTGTGAGGTACAGAGCATATACAGCGACAGCTACGCATCAGTAGGCATCAGCGGCTACTATGACTGGGGTGGCGGAGGAAGCACCAAGGCCGACAGAGTGGTTGATGGCGTGAATATGTACAAGCTGACCGTCAAGAATAATTTTGCCGGAGGCTTTGCTCTCAACGGTAAGATCGACGGTTCGGCATATGAGTATATCCACATGGATGTATGGACACCATTGGCATCGACGTTCCGTTTCTCGCCAATCTGCTGGAACTATACAAGCAGTGGCAACGAGACCGAGCAGTACAAAACGAGCATCTCCACCGGTGCAGCCACCTGGACGAGTGTGGATATACCGGTAAGTTACTTCACTGATCTAGGTCTGACCATGCGTGGCAACTATCAGCTGAAGATAGACCAATGCACCAGTGCGTACTTCTGGATCACCAATATCTACTATTATAACACGAGCTCGTGCCCGTCGTACACGCCCACGGAGGGAACACACCATTTCGGTACGGCGCAGCGGCAGAACGTAGCCTTGTTCAGCGATGCCGACATGGCAACCGGCAGGCACGCCAATACATCTAAGCCACTGGCGCAGCACTTCGATTACTATATCGTTGACTGCGGCGACCAGATGTTGGCAAAGACCATCACCCGCGGCAAGTTGGGCACAGGTGTTTATGATCAGATGGTGTTAGTTTGGAACAACGCCAAAACGGGATACCGTGAGAATAAACTCTCGCAGCACAACGCGGCAGCCACCATTGGCTTCCAACGCATCGGTGATGCCGACCAGTATAACTGGAACGGACAGACCACAACCGCCCCGATGAACTTCTACATGACGTTCCAGGAGCAGACAACAGGCACCGGCTATTCGGAGTTCTTCGACTACAAACGCGGATACATCAATAATCCTAATGGCGATGTGACTGCACCGACGCTGACCAGTGTGGCCAGCACAAGTGAGACGGGCTACTTCACGCTGACCTTCACCGGCGGTAATGACAACTCGGGACAGTGGTTCTACTACATTGAAGATACTGAGTTCGACTACTACAAAGTGTCGCTGGAAGATACGATTCGTATCCCTAAGGTGGATAACGGACAAGTGTTCCACTTCAATTGCTATGCGGTGGACTTCAACGGCAATATGTCCGCAGCTAAGGCTTTGACCATTGAGATGCCTTATACGAGTCCTTCGACAACTAACTTGGCGCTGAATAGACCGGTTGAGATGGGTGTAACCGGAGGTACAGGACATGTATCGGGTACCAATTATACATTAGCCAATGATGGAAGCTATAGCACTCGTTGGGAAGAAGGTGATCATGGCGATCCTCCGTATTCCTACACAAACGAATGGTGGTATGTGGACTTGCGCGGTTACTACACGCTGGATAAGATCAAGATCTGGTTTGAGACGGCTTGCACGGATAACTTCGTTCTGCAAGCGGCGCACACCTTACCGGCAACCGTTAATGACGACACGCAATGGCGAACCATTTACACCAATACCTCAACGCCTAACACCGGTACTGCTGCAGGTAATGTCAATACGTATGATGTAAGTGGCAACACAGCGCGCTATGTACGTATCAAGTCGTACAATAACACCTACGCCGGTGGTAAGTATGGTTTCTCCATTTGGGAGTTTGAGGTATATGGTTCGGCAGCAACTACTAAGGATGCAACCACGCCATTGATAAGCACTGCTGAGGCATCGGCTTTGATCAGCAATACGCAGATGCAGTTGACGCTTGAGACAAGTGATGGCTCGACGTTCTTCCGCATCATTGATAACGACACCGAAGAGAAGTTCTTGATGGAGGTGGATGGCGACAATCATGTGGTGCTGACCAATAAGACATATGAATACTGCGAGCAATATAGTTTCGATATTCAGGCGATGGATGATGCCGCCAACTTGTCGTCGGTTACAACCATCACTCCTACTGTTGCTCCGCCCGCCTTGTACAACCTGACGACCGGCGCAACAGCCACAGCAGGATATGTAGAGGGGGGCAACACTGCTGCATCCGCCGTTGACGGAAATGCCGGAACGCGTTGGGGCTCTAATGGCGGTAGCGCCTCGGAGCACTGGATAACGGTGGACATGAAGAAGCGCTATACCGTTTCGACCGTCAAACTGAGTTGGGAGACGGCCTGCCCGAAGAACTACTACCTGAAGGCTTCGATTGACGGCACACATTTTTATCCCGTAGGCCATTATACGACTGCACCTTCTACCAGCGTCAACGGTTCGGTTTATACGACCTATACAATACCCTCCGGCATTGAGGCGCGTTACCTGCAGATGAACTCAGTGGAGAACAACACGGGCTACGGTACCAGTATATTTGAGTTTGAGGCCTATGGCTCATGCGCTACCAATGGCACCAAGCCCATCATGACCTATGCTGAGATCCGGGATCTGCTGATTGGCAGCACCGGTTCAAGTGCTGAGATCAACGTAGGCGCATGGGACGATGCCACGGCGTTCGCGAACCTGACCTACAAGGCTGTGTTCACCGCCGGCAAGGATGCAACGGTCAGTGGACTGACAGCTACCGATGGCGTGCTGACCTTGTCCGGACTGACGACAGGCACCACCTACACCGTACGGATCTACGCTGTTGATGGCAGTAGCAATCAGTCGGACAACTATAAGGAACTGACCTTCACTCCCAAGGTTAACCTGTACTACCTCACCGGTGATGCTACAGGCGCAGCCGGAGCATGGGAAGGAGCATTAGGTACTGCTGTAAGTGCTGCTACAAGAAGGTTCGGCATCACTGAGACGGATGGCGTATATTCTTATAGCATAACCGTAGTTGGTGCAGAGCAACAGTACCGCCTGTACTATGACGTGGAAGGTGACATAACCTTCCGTAATGACGGCGATCACTGGTGCACGGAAGGTAACCAAGTGATAACGAACCATAATGGCGAGACGATCACTGTTCATGCCAAGGATAAAGATCACTTCGTTTCGAACTTCGATGAACTGTACGTCTATGGTGCAGCCGTGAATGCAGCAACCGAAGGGGATGCACTCCAGATGACCTACAGCGACGGCAAGTTCTCATGGGAAGGTGCTGTGGCCACGGGCACGAACGCGTACCGTATCATAGTGAAGAACAACGGTACAGGCTTCAATGATCACTCGCGTGCACGTATTATGAGCACCACCAACTGGGAGAATAGCGCCGGTGTCAGGTACGCTAAGTTAGTGTTCGATCCCGCTACCTGGGAATGCGAGTGGACAACAGCTGATCAGTTCATCTATGACAACAACAACGGTGCCGGCAACGGCAACTGGAGCACGGCGGCTAACTGGCTCAATAAAGCCGTTCCAACCATTGATAATGACGTGATTCTGCAAGCACCTGTGACGGTGGATATAACCGGTGCGCGCGCCAAGAGCGTGGTGATCGATCAGAGCGGCGACAATGAGGGACAACTCATCATCAGTGCAGGCAAGGAGCTTGTGATAGCCGGGACTCTGAGGAAGACCACCGACGGCGAGACGATGGTGGCTACCGGCGAGAATGACATCATCATCAACTCCGATGCTTCCCATGGATTGGGCGCACTCGTCATGGGTAGCCACGATGGCACGAACCAGGCCACGGTGAACTTCTACTCTATATCACATGGCTCAACAAAAACCGAATCAGCCGCCAAAGCATCGGTGAGTCAGTATGTAGGTACGCCGTTCGGCAATAGCCCGAAGATGCTCAACCAGTTCTATAACTCATGGATGTACCGATTCGCCTATCCCGATGAGATGGGTAATGTGGATTGGGTACACATTGATGGTGACGACGAGTTGGAAGCGTTCCGCGGATACGCCGTCATCTCAGCCGATCCGGTAGGACACACCTACACGATGAGCGGAGCGCTGGTGTCTGCTGCGGATAAGACCTTCAACGACCTCAAATGCAATATATCAGGAGCAAAAGGCACCACCCTGTATAACAATGAGCACATGTTTGCCAACTCGTGGATGGCTCCCATCAAAATCAATCAGTTCGAGGCAACGGACTTTGTCGGTGCAACGGCTACCATCTACATCTTCAACTCCGGCAGCCCGGATGATTACGAAAACGACGGAACAGCTGCCGGTCAGTACGTAGTATATCCGATAGAGACGGCGACTGATGCGGATGTGATACCTGCTATGCAAGCGTTCTCCGTATATACGTACGGTTTGACAGGCGAAGCCGCAAGTCTAACCCTCGACTACAGCCGTCTCGTTTATGATCCGGCTGTGACGGGCACAACGCCTGCCGCGAACCGCGCGCCTCGTCGCAGCAAGGTGCAGCTCAACCAGACGGAGAAGATGCACGTATATGTCAGCGCCGAGAGTGGATACAAAGATAAGGTTTATATGCTCGCGCACGAGGATTTCAGTGAGCGATTTGAGAACGGCTGGGACGGGAGCAAGCTCTTTGGCGAGAGCACAGCGCCGCAACTCTATGCCCTGACGTCGGATGGGAATATGGCTATCAACTGCGTGCCAACGATGGAAGGCACCGTGCTCGGATTCCAAAAAGGAACGGAGGATAGCTTCTACACCTTCTCGTTCGATTACGATGCTGCGAACACCTGGTATCTCAACGATCTAAAGGAGCAGTGCTCCACCGTGATCAGTGCGGAGAGCACCTATACGTTCCTGGCTACCGACAACGATGCCGCACGATTCATCATCAGCCGCACGCCGATCCGTTATATGCCTACGGGCATCGACAACGGCGAGGAAGCAGCCACGACAGTGCGCAAACTGATCATCGATGAGCATGTGTATATCATCCGCAGCGGAAGGATGTACGATGCAGCGGGCGCGTTGGTACGATAATTTAGTTTTGAGTTTAGTGTTTAGTGTTGTTGAGAGTTTAGTGTTGAAAGTTTAGAGATGAAGACATTTCAGAAGATAGTTATCCTCCTGATGGCGGCAGTGTTTAGTCTGCCGCTGGTAGGTCAGCAGGCGGTGCGATTGGGTGGCGGATCGTATGCATCGTTTGCGCCGCTAAGCGCCAGCCGCACGGATGAGCGTGGTGGCAGTCAGGCGTATCAGATGGAGCATCGCAGGTTGTACTTGCCGGATAGTCTGCTGCAGCGCTTGGGTTCGCCCGACGGCACCAAACCCGGCACACTCGCTCTGCCCACTAACGACTGGTGGACACATGCCTTGGTCAACACCTGGACAGGTAAGATCTGGGGGTATCCGTATTGGGTGGAAGCCACGGAGCAGGGCGTGGAGATAGGTTATCCCGATCACTGGGAACCGACAGGCTGCGAGGTGAAGTGGGACACGCCGCTCGCACTATCGTTCACGAACAGCGAGTCGGGCAAACGCGCCGCGTTCAAAGAGGCGCTGGTGGACAGCTGGTCGGACTTCATGATGTCGTTTATTATGCAGGACGGCAAATCATGGGTGCGCGTGACCTGCATGCACGGCTCGCCGCTCATCTGGCTGGAGACAAAGGGTATAACCATAGCAGTCACCAACCCCGATGAGGCGAAGTACGCCGTGTTCAGCCGAGAGGACCAAGTGACGATAGCATTGCTGGCAGACTTCATGAGTGCTGCGAATATTGAGCGCTATGCGTGGGATATACCGCGCAAGACGCGTGTGGATTACGATTATGATGCAGCTAAAGCACAGCTCACCACCACTTTCCGCATATGGACGGATCAGGGGAAGATCGATGTGCTGATGGGCTTCCTTCCTCATCAATATAATAGCGAGTCGAATTGCATGGAGGGATTGGGCGGTAATACTTATATGACTCCGCGCGGACAGATGCGCGTGACGACGGGTAACGATTTCTATTTCACCTATCAGGTGCATGGTTTTCTGCCGTTCTTCCCCCAACCGATAGAGTGGGCGGAGGGCTTCTCCAAGACCCGCATGCAGGCACTGAATGCCGACTATGCGGCGCGCGGCACGTTTGGTGGCGATACGTACTGGGGCGGCAAGGGACTGACGCAGATGATGCACTACATGACGTTTGCCCTGCAGATGGGCGACACGGCTACGTTCCGCCTCGCCAAAGAGCGATTGAAAGAGAACTTGATCGATTGGTACACTTACACGCCGGGCGAGGAGAGAAGGTACTTCGTGCACTACCCGCGTTGGGGTGCGCTGGTGGGCTTCGATTGCTCGTATGACAGCGACACCTTCAACGATCATCACTTCCACTACGGATACTTCGTTTATGCCTCGGCGGTGCTGTGCATGCTGGATCAGGATTTCCGCGAACATTACGGACAGATGGCACGTGAGGTGGCCCGCGACTACGCGAACTGGGAGAGAGAGACCGCTGGCGCTGAAAGAACAAAGACCGCTACGCTGAAAGAGCAAAGACTATTGGAGCCATGGTTCAGGACGTTGGATCCTTATTGCGGACATTCGTTTGCAGGGGGATTGGGTAACGGTGGCAACGGCAACGGTCAGGAATCGACCTCAGAGGCTATACAAGGCTGGGGCGGTGTATGGATGCTTGGCGCAGCCTTGGGCGACCAAGAGATGCTGGAGGCCGGCATCTTCGGCTATACGCTGGAGACGCGTGCTGCGGCGGAGTACTGGTTTGACCGCGGAAGGAGGAACATTGATTATACAAAATACCAGCATCCGTACTGCTGCAACCTGACCATGCAGGGTGTAGGGTGGTGGACGTGGTTCTCGGGCGACCCCGTATGGATGCACTCGATCCAGTGGCTGCCTATCTCGCCCATACTGACAAACTTCTTCTGCGAGGATATTGACTTCACGCGCTGTGATTATACCGAGATGTACCAACATAAGGAGGTGGGCAACTACGAGGCGGCTACCGGCGGTCTGGGCGATGAGTCGGGTTTGGGCAATGTGTGCTTGAGTTACTTGTCGCTGTTTGAACCGGACAGTGCGGCACGCGTGTGGGACAGAATGGATAAAATGGGCAAAGCACTCGCCAAGAACCCCGACACCGGCGGCATCACCTACTGGCTGACGCACAGCCATAAGGGTTTGGGCGAGAAACGCTACGATATACTGTGCGACCATCCGCTTGCATGTGCTTATACCGACAGCAAGGGTGTGACAACCTACGCCGTGTATAACGCCGGTATGACTGAACTGACCGTACATTTCTTCGGCGCAGCAGAAAAGACGTTGACCGTTCAACCCGGCTTGACCCTCACTGACGGCACACGCAAACAGGAGACCGCAACTATAGCCGATGACCTGACGCCGCAACCGAAGGATGAACTGGCGTGGGATCTTCCGTACCCGAATCTGGCATTAGGCAAACCGGCTACCGCCTCGTCGGAAGAGAACGTGGGTACATTAGTGGCGAACATCAACGACGGCGACCCGACAACCCGCTGGGGTTCTGCGCATCTGGATAATGAGTATGTGACCATCGACCTGGGCGAGACCTGCTACATAGACCACCTGATTCTGCGCTGGGAGGCGGCGTATGCCTCGAAGTATAGCATCGGTTTGAGTGATGATGGCCAAGTTTGGCAGTCTGTCACCCTCAGTGCCTCGGGCGGCGTGGAGAAGGTAGCTTTGGCAAAGAAGATGCTTGCACAGGATCTGACGCCCCGCGGACGCTACCTGCGACTGACAGGCATCGAGCGCGCTACGCAGTACGGTACATCGCTATATGAGATAGAGGCGTACGGTCGTCCGTTGCAAGGCGATGCAAGTAATGTGTTTGCCGTGGCTTTGGCAGCCAAGGACACCGTGCTGACCGAAGGAGAGTCAACGACGCTGAGTGCTACGGCATACAACGTGCAAGGTGCAGCCATCAATGCTTCGCCCACCTACGCGCTGGTCAGTGGTGCTGCTACACTGAAGAACAACAAAGTGACAACCACCGGTGCCGGTGAGGTGGTGGTGAAAGCCACCGTGGAGGGCGTGACAGCCACATTGACGCTCATCGTGCTGGAGGGAGAGAAGATTGACAGCATCATCGTCACGCCCGACGAGGTAACCCTGCCTGTGGGGGATAGACAGGTGTTTGCCGTCAGTCCGATCAATCAGTTCGGCTATGAGGTGGAGACCTGCTACTACGTGTTCCGTCCAACGTATGTGTGCGACACGACGTTGAGCTTTGAGTGTCACGGCATGAATGTGGAGGCAGTGGCACATGTGCTGCCGTACTCGTCCGTCAACCTGGCTACAAGCAAACCCGCCACTTGCTCGGGTTCGGAAAACGACGGCACGAAAGCCGACAAGGCGTTTGACGGCGATGTGACCACCCGCTGGTCGAGCCGTCATCAGGATAACGAATGGATAGAGGTGGATTTGGGTGCCTGCTATCTGCTGGACTCGCTGCGCCTGATCTGGGAAGCTGCCTACGCAACCTCGTACGAGGTGCTGCTGAGCGATGATCAGGTGGATTATGAGACCGCCTATTTGAAGACCGATGCCACAGGCGGCACGCAAGTCATCTGTCTGCCGGAAGGAAGCAAAGGACAGTACATCCGCCTGCTGTGCAAGACGCGTAACACCGGCTATGGCTCGTCGCTCTGGGAGTTTGAGGTGTATGGCTCGGGCAGATGCGAACCACTGCCCGACGAAGAAGAACCGACGGATGTCATTCAACAGTCAGCAGTATGCACTCAGCAGTCAGATGTAAGAAAGGTGCTGCGAGAGGGTAAGATATTTATCCTAAGAGACGGAAAAATGTACTCGATCATGGGGCAAAAAGTCGGTTTTTGAGAAAAAAGTGAAAAAACAGTATAAAAACAAATTAAAAGAGTATATATTCTTGCAAAAGTATGAAAATTTTTGTAATTTTGTATGGAATCTAATACTTACACACAAAACACATTTTACATGAAAAAACTACTCTTGTTATGTGCAATGGTATTTGCCGCGGCAATGGTGCATGCCGACGTTATCACCGGTGTGGTGATGGCGGAGGGTGAGCCTGATCCCGTTATTGGCGCAAATATCATGGTGAAAGGTACAACGTTAGGTACGATCACGGACTTTGACGGCAACTTTGAGATCAGTGCCAATGCCGGTGATGTGCTTGTTGTTTCGTACATGGGTTACAAATCGCAGGAGGTGAAGGCCTCCGCCGCACCTATGCGCATCACGCTGCAGCCCGACAACGTGATGCTTGACGAGGTCGTAGCCGTAGGTTACGGTACAATGAAGAAATCCGACCTGACGGGTTCAGTAGCATCGGTTAGTGCCGACCAACTTACCAAAGCTCCTGTGGCAGGTCTTGACCAAGCGTTGCAAGGACGTGCCGCAGGTGTGACAGTAACCAGTAACTCCGGTCAGCCCGGTGAAGGTGCCACTATCCGTATCCGTGGTATCGGTTCCGCTCTTGGCGGCAATGATCCGCTGTATGTAGTGGATGGTGTGATTACAGGTGATATCAAATGGCTGTCGCCTACCGATATCAAATCAATGGAGATCCTGAAGGATGCATCTGCAGCCGCTATCTACGGTAGCCGTGGCGCAAACGGTGTCATCCTTATCACCACCAAATCCGGTGGCGAGGGCAAGGTGAACATCTCGTTCGATGCATATTGGGGATTCCAGAACCGATGGAAAAAGATGGATGTGCTTAAATCTAAAGATTTCGCTGATACAGAGTTGCGCATAGGCGCTATGCGTGATGGCGCGTCAGAGATAGCATATTATCTATCCAACGGGTTCCGGTCGTGGCTGAATTTATATAAACTGGGTAACGCCAACGTTACAAAGATTTCAGAATACTATCCTATCAATTTTGCTTACGAGGATCAGGAAACCGACTGGCAAGATGAAACGTTCCGCTCGAATGCATTCATGCACAACTATAATTTATCCTTTGATGGCGGAAGCGACAAAGGTCACTATGCTTTATCCGCATCGTATTTCGGACAGGAGGGTACTATTGTAGGCAGTAACTACAACCGCTTCACGCTTCGCCTGAACACCGATTATAAGATTCGCGATTGGCTGAAGATAGGTGAACACTTCTCGCTTGTTTCCTATTACGGACGCAATGCGATGAACAATAGTTCATCCGCCGGCGCTTCGATGATCACGGCTGCTCTGGCTATGGCACCGTGGGATCCCGTATATTATCCTAAAGGTTCCGTCAATAAGGATGGTAAGGATATCTCAGGGTATTATTCTGCAGGCTCGAACTTTAAGAATGTGACTAATCCCTATCAAATGGCGTTCAACAGTGAGCCGATGAACCGCACGGAACGTGCCATTGGTGACGTGTTCTTTGACATCACTCCGGTGAAAGGGTTGACCATTCATGCGGCCATCTCGGCAGATTATGGTGTGGTACGTAACCGTACGTTCACATATCCCAATATATATACCAGCTACAATGCTTCCGACTTGAACTATCTGTCTTCAAGCATGGAGCGTTCGCTCAATTTGTTGGAGGAAGCTACAGCGACTTATGCACGTGAGTTTGGTAAGCATAATTTCAGCGTGATGCTCGGTCAGACCTGGTCAGAATACAATAGTTATAGTATTGGTGGCTCTGGTGCGAACATATTAAACCCGATTCCGAGTAACTGGTATCTGAGTAATGTGACGGAGAAACAGACTTACGCTTCTGATGGTGTTGCCCGTACGCGTCGTTTGTCCTTCTTAGGGCGTGCGTTCTATAGCTACGACAGCCGTTACATGGTTACGATCAATTTCCGTGCTGATGCTTCCAGTAAGTTCACCAAGAACCCTTGGGGCTTCTTCCCCTCAATGGCATTAGCTTGGCGTTTGAGCGAAGAGCCGTTCATGCGCAATCTTGATCTGAACTGGTTGGATAACATCAAACTGCGTGCAGGCTTTGGGCAGGTGGGTAACGATGGTATCGGTACAGCTGCATTCCAATATACCATGTTCTCGGCAGAGAACGTGTTTGTCAGCTATCCATTCGGTGCAGATCAGGATGCAGGAAATGCTACCAACGGTGCAGCCGTGTTGCGTCTGGTGGACGAGGGTGGCAAATGGGAAACCAACGAGCAGTGGGATGCTGGTATTGATTTCAGTTTCTGGAACGGAAAACTTGCCGGAACAATCGATTACTTCCGTCGTGAAACCAAAGATGCGCTTTTGTATGTGAATGCGCCTGCTCAGGTAGGTAACATGCATGCGCCGGTACGCAACGTAGGTAACATTCTTAATGAAGGTGTAGAAGTGTCTCTCAGCCATGACAACACAGTTGGCAAGGTGCACTACAATATTGGCGGTAACGTCAGCTTCCTGCATAACGAACTGACCAAACTGAACGGTGGCTCGCCACTATGGGGTGACCGTACTAAGACTGATGAGGGCTATGCGCTTAACTCGTTCTGGGGATACACCTATGAAGGAGTCTATCAGTCGGACGAGGAAGCTCTTGCGCAGTTATATTCATTCACCAAAGATGAAATACTTGTTCATGCAGGTGATGCCAGATACAAAGATGTAAATGGTGATGGCAAGTTGGATGAGGATGATAAATCGGTCATTGGTAATCCCTTCCCGAAACTGACATACGGACTTAACTTCGGTGTCGATTTCTACGGTGTAGATATCCAATTGTTCTTCCAAGGTGTAGCGGGTAACAAAATATATAACGTTCAGCGTCAGTTCTTAGAGGGCGACGGTAACAGCTATGCGCTGGCATCATATATGAAGGACAATGTGTGGATCGGTTATACGGATGCCGTTCGTAGTTCCATGCTGAGCAAAGGTATTGACTACTATGAATTAGAGAACCGCAACGGTACAATCCCTAATCCGCTTGGCTCGCCGACCAATATTGAAAACTCTACTCGTTTTATTGAGGACGGTAGTTACCTGCGTCTGAAGAACTTGCAGATAGGTTACACCCTGCCTGCGGAGATCACGAAGAAATTCCACTGCTCGCGCTTGCGTTTCTATGCAACAGCAAGCAACCTTCTCACCATCACAGGCTACAAAGGATATGACCCTGAGGTAGGCAGTGGAGTGGATTACGGCAATTATCCGCAAAGCCGTACGTTTACGTTTGGCCTGAATGCGACATTCTAATTGAAAGGGTACGATTATGAAAAAGAATATAGTTAAAATATTGTCCTTTGTCCTTGTTCCTTGCTCCTTGCTCATGAGCAGTTGCAAAGACTATTTGACAGAGATTGAGCCGGGCACAACATTGCTTGAGGACTTTTATACCTCAACCGATGCTGCTGTTCAAAATGTTACCGGATGCTATACGCCTCTGATGTGGGAGTATAACAAAACCTATCTGAGTGAGTGGTTTATCGGTGACATCGCAAGTGATGATGCCATCAAGGGTGGTGGTAGCACTACCGATATGTCCGATGCTTACGATATAGAGAACTGGCGTACGACTGACCAAAATACCTTGTTGCTGGATTTCTATCGCGCACAATATCAAGGCATTGGCCGTTGTAATATGGCATTGGAGCAAATCGCAAAGATGGAAATAGGTATCGATGATAATTTCACAGTGAAAATGAAGAATCGCTTATTAGGCGAAGCTTATTTCCTGCGTGCATATTATTATTTCCGTCTCGTGCGAATATATGCCGGTGTGCCAATGCCGTTGCAAGTATTGCGCTCATCCGACCAATGGGGGATGCCGCGCTCTTCGGTTGACGAAGTATATACGCAGATCCTGGCTGATCTTGAACTCGCCAACAAGTACTTGTGGAAAAAGAGCGAGTATGCTGCAGCCGATCTTGGTCGAGCTACCAAAGGTGCTGCACAAGCCATGTTGATGAAAACCAATCTGTACATGTCTTCGCCCTACTGGCAGAAGTACGGTATTACCAAGACTCCTGCTGCTTGCTTTGCTGATGCCATGGCGTGGGGTGACTCAATCATCACCTGTGGTGAATATGACCTTTGCCCCGTTTATGAGGACAACTTTTCCATTGCCGGCGAGAACGGTATAGAGTCAGTCTTCGAGATCCAATACGCTGAAGTAGCGTGGGGCGATTATGGAGAGGGCTTCGGTTATACGGCCGGCTCGTTTACTCAGATTCTCACACGTTCACGTAACTCGGCTATTGGTGGCGGCTGGGGATTCAATCACCCGACTCAGAACCTGTACAACGAGTTTGAAACCGGTGACCCACGTCGCGAAGTAGCGATATTGATACCGTCAACCGACATCAATCCGGAGTATCAGCCGCAATCTGACGAAACCTATCTTGGCAACAACATGCTCAATAACAAATACGGCATGTATCGCGATCCTGCAGAAGTAGGTGGCGGTTTCGGCAAGTGGAGCCTGCATGCCAGCCGCGGACCACTCAACAACCGTCAGATCCGTTATGCGGACGTATTGCTCATGTATGCTGAGGCGTGCCTTGGCGCAGGCAAAACAGGCTTGGCTAAAGAATATATCAACAAAGTACGTGCACGCGTAGGCTTAGGTGAAGTAGAGGCTACCGATGCAACCTTGCGCCATGAACGTCGTTGCGAGTTGGCGATGGAAGGTCACCGTTGGTTTGACCTCGTACGTTGGCAGGGTGTGGATGGCAATGGCCTGAAAGCCCACATGGATGCCTATAAACTGA
The DNA here is from genome assembly GCA_002309255.1 of Bacteroidales bacterium UBA1216. GTDB lineage: Bacteria > Bacteroidota > Bacteroidia > Bacteroidales > Paludibacteraceae > Colicola. Next base: position 15,783 of record DBXI01000061.1, read on the forward strand.
CCGAAACAGCGGATGCTCAGCACCATATACAGGAGTTCGTGGCAGGTAAACACGAAATCTTCCCGATTCCGCAGGAAGAGCGTCAGCTCAACCCGACATCCATGGATCAAAACCCGGGCTATTAATCCGACAAACCAAATGTTTGTAAACCAAAATAATTAACAATCAAAATCTAACAATTTATGAAAGCAAACAAATTTTTTGCATTTGCAATGGCAACGCTTGCTATGGTTGCATGTCAATCCAAGCCAACAGAGGTAGAAGTTGAAAGCGTTGAACTTGACCAGAAGACTCTGACTATTGAGGCTAATCAGGAAGCTACATTGGTAGCAACAGTTAATCCTGCAGGCGCAGCTACTGTTGAGTGGACCGTTGATGATGACGCTGTAGCTACAGTTACTCCGGCTAACGACGGTAAGTCAGCTAAGGTCACAGGTGTAGCCGAAGGCCAAACTATCGTTACAGCTACCGCTGGCAGGAAGAGCGCTCGCTGCATCGTCAAAGTAGGTGCCGCTGCCCCGGAGAATCCGTTTGAGGCACTTCTGCAAGGCAAGAACTACTATGTGTTCAACCTCGGTGAGACTGCTTTTGAAGCTATCAAGGCTAATGTAAAAGAAGATCTTCGTATCAATGGTGAGTATGTAGGAAGCGAAATCCCGCAAGAGACTACATGCGTACTCGAAATCTGGGGTAACACCTTTGGAGGTGGTGCCGGTGGCGGTTTGAACTGCTTCGGTCACTCCGGCGAGAATGACGGTTATATCAGCCTCGTATCGCAAACAGGCGAAGGCTGGGGTCTCGGTTGCGGCGGCCTGCGCGTATGCCATCGTACGGTTGATTTTACCGCTATCACAGGTGATTATACGCTGGCTATCGTTTACAAGACGCCGGCAAACAACGCCAACACAACGGCTAAATTCACCCTGTATAGCACAAATGCTACCGGTGCCGAAATTGCTAAAGAGGTTTCCGGAAACACCAATGGTGAGTGGAAACTGTTAGAATACAAAATGTCGGAGTTCTTCAATGCAGGTCTTGATTGGACGGAAGTTTATTCCGAAGAGGCATTCCCGGGCAAGGCATTCTATTCTCTCGGCTTGTTGATCAATGGTATCGGCAACGGTCTGGATATTGATGCTGTCTTCGTTTACGAGAAGTAATCCAACTAATCATGCAGGCAGGGGTCTGATAGCCCCTGCTTAGCACTAATTAAATTCAGTAGTATATGAAAAAAATAGTTTTGTTGTTGTCGGCAGCTGTCCTGTTTGTGGCATGCACCACAACAAATGTAACGCTGCTCAAATTGTCTGCTTCATCGCTGCAGATGAAAGTGGGTGAGATGGAAATCCTGGATGTCGAACCCAATGAGGCCGGCATTGAATGGACGTCATCGGATAACAATGTGGTAACTGTTGAAAAAGGTATTGTTACGGCTGTTGGAGTCGGATTCTCAACAGTGCGTGCTTTTTTAGGCAAGGATTATGCGGAGTGTCAGGTCTATGTTACCGGTGCGAATGGTGAATCACTCTCGCTAACCCCGGCTATTGTGCCGCTAAAGAAAGGTGAAACGTACCAATATACGTACACTTCTACCTACGACGTTCCTCTTACGTGGGAGTCGTCCGACACTGAGGTAGCTACCGTGTCTGACAAAGGTGTGGTAACAGCACTCAAAGGTGGTAATACAATTATTACGCTCAGCAACGGATTGGAGTCTGTCTCTTCGCGAGTGGCAGTGGAGCGTACGTGGGGTGAATATAGCCTGGTCTGGAGCGATGAGTTTGACGGAACGACATTAAATGCTGATAACTGGTCCGTTGAAGTGAATGGAAACGGTGGCGGTAATCAGGAGAAACAATACTATACGGATCGTCAGGAAAACTTGCGTATTGAGGATGGTTGCCTGATTATAGAGGCACGTAAGGAGGATTATAACAATCGTGAATACACTTCCGCGCGCATTAATTCGCGTGAGAAACGCTATTTCAAATATGGCAAAATTGAAGCGCGTATGATGTTCCCTAAAGGTGGTGGCACCTGGCCTGCTTTCTGGATGATGGGCAATGACTATAAGAAAGTCGGCTGGCCAAAGTGCGGAGAGATTGATATAATTGAACATGTAGGCAATCAGCCTCGCATGGCGTCGTTTGCACTTCACACACCGGATAAAAACGGCACGAAGGGCAATAACTGGTCGTCGCGTTCGTATCTGGATAATCTAGAAGAAGAATACCACGTGTATGGTATCGAATGGCTGGAAGATGACTTTAATGGCCTTGATCGCATTTACTTCACCATCGACGGCGAGCAACTGGCAATGGCACAGGAGAATGCCGAACATGTGGATGAAAATGCCTATTGGCCGTTTAACAAGGAGCATTTTATTATCCTCAATCTCGCTATTGGCGGAACAATGGGAGGTAATGTGGATGATGCTATCTTTGATAATCCTGTCCTGATGAAAGTGGATTGGGTGCGTGTGTACCAACGTCAGGAAATAGAGTAGTATGTTTCGGGTAGGTCATAATATTGTTATACTGTGCGTCTGCTTGGCAGTCGTCATGGTGGCCTGTCAGCCGGTAGAGAAACCTGCGGATGACAAGGTGGTCGGCACGATGGCTAAATCCGCCAAGCGGGGAGTGGCATTTAACTTCTCGCAAGTCGAAGATCTGCCGCTGCTCACGGATGCTATCTCATGGGATTACAACTGGGGAAATGACCAGAATTCCTTGGCGGCAAAGTGGATGGATGATGAGGGCGTGGAGTACTGCCCCATGTGTTGGAGCAACAACTATAACGCCGAACGTATTCGTGCATACGTGGCTGCGCATCCTGCGGTTAAGTGTTTGTTGGCGTACAATGAGCCGAACTTGAAGGATCAGGCCAACATGACCCCCAGTCAAGCTGCCGTACGCTGGAGTGAGGTCGTTGCTTTAGCCGGTGAGTTGAAACTCAAGTTGGTGTCACCGGCTATGAATTATGGCACTTTGTCTAGCTACGGTGACCCCATAAAGTGGCTGGACGAGTTCTTCACATTGATTGATCCTGACGATATCTATGCGATTTCCATTCATTGCTATATGGCAAGTCCTCAGGCTGTTGAAGATTATATAGCACGGTTCTATAAGTACAACAAACCGATTTGGCTGACCGAATTCTGTGCGTGGGAGGACTATGCTATTCATTCGGAAGAAGACCAGATGACGTACATGTGTGCCGTACTGAATTATCTGGAGCAAGATCCGCATGTAGAACGCTACGCATGGTTTATTCCGCGGGCAAAAGCGGGCTACCCGTACATGCAACTGTTGACTTCCGTAACTCCTTATGAACTCACATCGGCGGGCAAGGTGTATTGCGGATTCTCATCGTTCGACAAGTCTGTTTGGCTCAAGGCATCATCACCGGTTCAGGCATCCAATTATATAGCCTTGTCCGATAACAAAGTGCAGGTGCGTCCGTCAACTGATGGAAAAGGGTTGATGCTCAACGTCTTTTCTACAGGACAGTCAGTAGAGTATCAGATTTATAATCCGCAGGCATCATCACAAATACAGTTGCGTTACGCCGGCGGAGAAGGCAGTATGATTATATGGGTGGATGACGATCCTATGGCTATTGCTGACATGAAAGCTACAGGGAAAATGAATCAATGGGAAACGATAACATTGTCGGCCAATGTACCCAAAGGAAAGCATCGCCTTCGTTTGGAAATGGAGAGCGGTGTCATCAATCTTGCGTGGTTTCAATGTAATTAATGTATAAAAATTGGTGCAACATATGAAGAAACTCTACCTCCTCCTTCTCTCTCTTGCGGCTTTGCAGTTGAACGCACAAGTCGTTATTGACGACTTCGAGAGCTCGCCCAAGCAGTGGGACAATGTGTCCTGCAGTAGTGCCATTGTAGAAAACCCGTCGCAAACAGGATTGAACCTTAGCTGCACGTGCTTGCAGATAGCTCGTGCTCCTGAGTGCGACAACTGGTCGGGTGCTATCACGTATTTAGCCACACCCGCAACGGGCTACAAATATGTGCACGCACTTATGCTCCGCGACAACGGCAATAAACCCAACCTCAAGGTGACTGACAATGGCGAGAATCTGGATATCGAACCTCTCACCGCCATCGTTGCCAACCAGTGGCAAGACGTAGTGTTCGACATCAGCGACAAGGCGCAGGTGGACTTTGTGTTCTTCATGGCTGACCGCGAGAACAACACCGAAGATGCAGTGGTTTATGTAGATGACATTATCCTGAGCAATGACGCCACGCCGCGCACTACGGCCAATAAGGTTTGCGGTGAGGTAGGCGAATACGAGCTGGTGTGGAACATGGACTTCACGGGTAGCAGTCTGCCCGATTGCTGGAACATAGAGGTCAACGGCAACGGCGGTGGCAATAACGAGCTGCAGTACTACTGCGAACGGGGTGTGTCTATCGGCAAAGATCCGAAGGAAGGCAAGCAGTGCTTGATCCTCACGGCACGCAAGGAGAATTATGCTGGAAAGACCTGCACTTCAGGCCGCGTGAACACCCTTGAGCATACTTATTTCCAATACGGCAAGATAGAGGCACGCATCTGGTTCCCGAACACGGCGAACGGTCTGTGGCCGGCGTTCTGGATGATGGGCAACGATTTTAGTAGTGTAGGCTGGCCGGCTTGCGGTGAGACGGATATCGTCGAACTGGGTAACTCCGGCGGCTTTGGCGGCACACAGGATCGTTACTTCAACGGCGCGTCACATTGGGGACCCGACTGGCAGAATCATTGTCAGGATTATAACACCATAACAAACAGTTACAGCGTAGAGGATGGTTTTCATATCTTCACTTGCATCTGGACGCCCGAGAATGTGTCAATGTACGTCGATCGTGATGCACACCCGAATGCTGCACCGTACTACCAGCTGTCGATCCCAGCTTCCAATGATGCTTACGCCCCCGGCAAGTACTTCCACAAGCCGAACTTCATCATCTTCAACCTTGCTATAGGTGGTAACTTCCCGGGCATCTATAACATCAACGAGATCACTGCTCTGGCTCAAGGTTCCCGTTCTATGTATATCGACTGGTTGCGCATCTATCAGCGTGGGGATGAGGGACAGAACTTCACATCCAATGTGCTGTCCGAGGCTATTGAGAATGATCTGTCAACACTGAATGATATGCAGAACGACGTACCGGCTGCTACCAAGCTCCTGCGGGATGGTCTACTCTTCATCCGCCGTGGTGATACACTATACGACATGCAAGGCAATATTATTCGTTAAATTCGTACCGATAGAACAAATTCCGTGTAAATCCGTGAAATCCGTACTCAAATGAAAAAGATAATACTCTCCGTACTCCCGTTTATCCTTCTCTCCTGCGCACAGCAGCCGCAGTACACCCTCGTCTGGGAGGATAACTTCGACGCGCCCGAGCTGAATGCCGCCTTCTGGAACGTGGACGACAACGCTCGCGGTGGCGGTAACGCAGAGCTCCAGTACTACGCCCCGAAGAACGTGACGATTGAGAAGCATCCGGTGAGTGGCGAGAGCTGCCTCGTGCTCAATGCGCAGCGCGAGGACTACTGTTATATGACGGCTGACGGCAAGCAGGGTTATCGTCCGGCGACCTCCGCTCGTCTGAACACGCAGGACAAGGTGACCGTGGAGTACGGACGCGTGGAGGCACGTATCGCCTTCCCCTATACAGCCAACGGTCTGTGGCCAGCGTTCTGGATGCTCGGCAACAACCTCGCCACCGATCTTGGCGACAGTGATGACATTGACCGCCGTGTGGCTGAACTTGAAGCGCAGGGCAGGGTAGTGTGGCCTAAGTGCGGCGAGATAGATATATGCGAGATGGGGCACAAGAACGGCATCTCAGCCGGCACACAGGATCGTTACTTCAACGGCGCAGCACACTGGGGCGAGGCGTTCAACAACGGCAACTACCCCAACGTCGGCGAGTTCCACACCTGGGACTACCCCGTGCAGGGGGATTTCCACTTGTTCACACTCATCTGGGATGAAGACTCCATTGCTATGTACCTCGACCTCGACCGTAACCCCGACACCAAGCCGTACTTCGCCCTCTCGCTCCGTGACAAGCAGATCAACGAGCCCGGACACTACTTCAACCACCCGTTCTATCTGGTGCTCAACCTATCCGTCGGCGGCTTCTTCCCCGACATGCCCAACCCCGAGAAGTACTCCGACGTGATCTCCGCCGACCTGCTCGAACCTGTCACCGCTCTCCCCGCCGACGGCACCCCGGTGAAGATGTTCATCGATTACATCAGAATATATAAAAAATCGTAATCACGTCATTACGACATCACGACATCACGAAAAATTTATAAAGCATGAAACTCTCAATAAAAGAAAAACTCGGCTATAGTCTCGGTGACACAGCGTCGCATTTCGTGTGGGACTTGGTAGGCTTCTGGTTGCTCATCTTCTACACCGATATCTACGGCCTCTCGCCCGCGCTGGCAGGCGTCATCATGTTCGTCGGTTCGATTTGGGACGCACTGATGGATCCCGTCGTAGGCATCATCTCCGACCGCACCAGTTCGCGCTGGGGTAAGTTCCGTCCGTACCTGTTGTTCGGCTCGGTGCCGTATGCTATACTGGCTGTGCTGGCGTTCACCACGCCGGAGTTCGGCTTGAACGGTAAGTTCGCCTATGCGCTGATCACCTGTCTGCTGCTGCGTACCGCTTACGCCTTCGTCAACCTGCCGTATAGCTCGCTGTCGGCGGTGATGACCGATGATAGTAGCGAGCGTGCCGGACTGAACACCTACCGCTTCATTGCAGCGTATATAGGTCAGTTCATTGTGACCGGTGCAGCTCTGTACTTCGTCAAGTGGCTTGGCGCGATCGGCAATGACGGTGTGGTCAATCAGGCGCAGGGCTATCAATATACGGTAGCGATGTTCGGCGTGCTAAGCGTACTGTTCTTCTTGATCGCTTTCTTCACCACCAAGGAGCGCGTGCCTCAGCCCGAGAAACAGGACAACAATGTACTGAAGGACTTCAAGTACCTGTTCATGAACAAGGCGTGGATCGTACTTACCTGCGTGGGAATAGTCTCGTTCATCATGTTCGCCATGCAGAACGCCGCTATCGCTTATTACTTCAAGTACTACATCCACGATGCAGAGAACGTCCAACTGTTCAATGTATTAGGCACTATAGCGCTGATCGTTGCTTTGCCGGCCTCCAAGCCGTTGGCCAAACGTTTCGGAAACAAGATGGTGTATATTATGTCATCGGTTGTTTCGGGTGTGTTCTTTGCGTTGATCTTCGTTGCCGGCGACAACCTGCCGCTTGTATATACTTTTAATATCCTCGCTAAGATGGCTTACGCACCTGCTGTACCTCTCTTGTGGACAATGCTTGCGGATGTAGCCGACTTTGGCGAATGGAAGTTCAATCGCCGTACTACCGGTCTCTGCTTCTCGGCCTCCGTGCTGGCGCAGAAGCTCGGTTGGGCTATCGGCGCTGCGGCTGCAGGCTGGCTGCTGAGCGTCACACATTTCGTGGCGAATGCCGATATCCAATCCGACACCGCAATGATGGGTATCCGTCTGCTGGTGAGCGTAATACCGGGCGTGCTATACGCATCTTGCGCACTAGTGATGCTGTTCTACAACCTTGATAATGCCACCATGGCGCAGATGAAATCCGAACTTGATGCACGACGTGCACAATAATAGATAATTCATTGTGGTTTCGTAATCACGTAATTACGTAATCACGTCATCACGAAAAATAATAAGACAATGGTCAACGGAAAATACATCGACATCAACGGTGAGAAGTTCTATGAGATCAGGAACTACGACCGGATGCAACCGTTCTTTATATCTATAGCATCGGACACCGATCTATGGATGTACCTGTCATCCACAGGCGGACTGAGTTGTGGAAGGCGGAGTCCGGACTTTGCGCTCTTTCCTTACTACACCGACGACAAGATCACGCAGAACTACACCTTCACCGGTGCACGCACTCTGGTTCGCGTACAATCTAAGGTCTGGGAACCGTTCAGCGTGAACAATGATGCCTTGTACGAAGTGGAGCGCCGCATCTGCAAGTCGGTCACCGGCAACTGCATCCTTTTCGAGGAGACGAACCTCACGCTTGGTCTGCGCTTCCGCTACACGTGGCAACCCGCTGACCGCTTCGGCTGGGTGCGCAAGGCGTACATTGAGAACCTCGCCCCGCAGCCACAGGAGTTCGAACTCATCGATGGCGTGCAGAACGTGTTGCCATCAGGGGTCAATCGCCAGACGCAGAACGTGTATTCGACCCTCGTTGATGGCTACAAGAAAACCGAACAAGTCGTAGTCGAAAGAGAAAAGACCGTTTCACTCAAAGAAAAAAGCCTAAATACTCCGCTTGTGCTGTTCAGGATGGAAGCGATCATGGTGGACAAAGCCGAACCCAGCGAGAGCCTCCGTTGCAACACGGCTTACTCCATCGATACCGATGACTTTACTATCCTCACTTCGTCCATGCAGCTCGATGCGTTCCGCCACGGCGGTACGATTCACCCCGAACCCGAATCCAAGGGCGTGCAGGGCGCATATCTGCTGTACAACACCCTGACGCTGCAGTCCGGCGAGAGCCGCGAGTGGATGTTCGTTATGGATGTGGAGAAAGATGCCTGCGACGTGCACCAACTGCTTCACGAGATTAGTAAGCCCGACCACAAGCAGGTTGTTCTCAATGCCCTGCAGGCGACAACCGCCAACCTCCGCGCTATCGTCGCTCATAACGACGGCGTGCAACTGACAGGCGACGAGGCGCAGGACGCCCGCCACTTCGCCAACGTGCTGTTCAACACCATGCGCGGCGGTTATTATGCCGATGATTATACGATCCACTCTGCCGACTTCGCCCACCATGTTCAGGTGTTCAACCACGCCCTCTACGAGCAGTACAAGCCGTTCTTCAGTTCGCTGCCCGAGCTGCTCAAGCGCGATGAACTGGAAGACCGTATAATAGATCGCCTCGATCATCAGTTGCACCGCTTGTTTATGGAGTACTTGCCGCTGACGTTCTCGCGCCGTCACGGTGACCCGTCGCGTCCGTGGAACAACTTCGACATCCGTGTCAAGGACAAGGACGGCCATCCGCTCATCGCCTACCAGGGCAACTGGCGTGACATCTTCCAGAACTGGGAAGCACTCTCCGCCTCGTATCCTAACTACGTCAATGCTATCATCGCCAAGTTCCTCAATGCATCGACGGCTGACGGATACAACCCCTACCGCATCACATCCGAGGGTATCGACTGGGAGGTCATCAATCCAGACGACCCATGGTCGAACATCGGCTACTGGGGCGATCATCAGATCATCTACCTCTGCAAGCTCCTCGAGCTTAGCCGTGACCATGACCCCAAGGCACTCAACGAACTGATTGCTCAGCGTGAGTTCGCCTTTGCCGCAGTCCCCTACCGCATCAAATCGTACAATGAGATTGTCGCCAACTCCAAGGATACTATCCGTTTCGATGACGAGGCGCACCAGCGCATCCTTTCCCTCATCCCGACTTATGGTCAGGATGCTCGACTCATATTAGATAAGGATAATCAGCCGTTGCTCGTCACCGGTGCAGAGAAGCTGCTCATCACCATGCTTGCCAAGCTCTCCAACCACATCCCGGGAGCAGGCATCTGGATGAACACCCTCCGCCCCGAGTGGAACGATGCCAACAACGCCCTCGTCGGCAACGGCGCATCAGTCGTCACCGTCTGCTACCTCTATCGTTACATGCAGCTGCTCAAACAGTTGTTCATTGAGGCGGGCGACGCGACTTACGCCGTGCACGCTGAAGTGGTCAAACTGACCTATGATCTGATCCAGGCGCTGATGAACAATCTTGTCGAGAAAGATGGCGCAGGCGAGTTCACGCAGCAGGCTGTTCGTCCTTACACCGACGCCGCAGGGCTGGCCGGTGAGACCTACCGCAATGCTGCTTATGCAGGCTTCAACGGCGAGCGCGTGGATATCACTGCCAAGATGCTGGCCGAGAGCATCGATGTATTGTCGTTGCTCGTCAAGAACACGATTGAGTGCAACCGCCGCCAGGACGGCCTATACAACGCTTATAACCTCGTCAAGTTCAGCAAGAACACTATCGAGGTGACCGAACTTTACGAGATGTTGGAAGGTCAGGTGGCTGTACTGTCGTCCGGTTTGCTCTCTGCTGACGAGGCGGCGGATCTGCTGGATGCTATGCGTCAGTCGGCGCTCTACCGCGAGGATCAGCAGAGTTATATGCTTTATCCGAATCGTAGGCGTCCATCATTCTTGGAGATGAACAATCTGCCTGCCGAGGCTGCCGAACTTCCTGTTGTACAGAAATATCTGGGCACTATCCTCAAGCAGGATTGTGACGGCGGCATCCATTTCGATGCATCGTTCCGCAATGCGAACAACCTGCCGGATGAACTCAAAGAATTGTATGAGCAGACGTTCAACCACCACGCCTTCACCGGCCGCAGTGGCACGTTCTACAAGTACGAAGGCCTCGGCTCTATCTACTGGCACATGGTAAGCAAGCTCCTCCTCGCCGTCGGCGAGAACATTGCCAAGATTTATGGAGAATCTGGAAATTCTGGAGAATCTGGAACATCCAGTCTTACCAGACTCATCGCACACTACCGTGCTATCAAAGAGGGATTGGGTCTGCACAAATCCCCCGAGCAGTACGGCTCGTTCCCCTTCGATGCGTACAGCCACACGCCTGCTATGGCCGGCGTACAACAGCCTGGCTTGACAGGTCAGGTCAAGGAGGATATACTCTCTCGCTGGTTCGAATTAGGCTTGGAGGTGAAGGACGGTGCTATCCGTATCAATCCGATCATGCTCCGCAAGCAGGACTTTGCCGGAGGCAAGTTGAGCTTCACGTATTGCGGCACGCGGTTCGTTTACCACCTGTCGGTTTCTGATGAGAACACACTGATCCCGCAGTCTACCGCCAAGCACATCTTCGCCCGCGATGGGCAAGTCAAACAATTAGACGTATATATCAAGTTATGAAACACTCATTTCTTCTATTGACGCTACTGGTCGCGCTGACAGCGTGCAGCAACCGCATACCCACCACCGAGGTGCGTCTTACCTCCGCCTCCGGCGACAAGTACGCACTGCAGCAGCCGATTATCTTCCACAAAGGCCACTCGCCGATGCCACTCGTTACCATCAACCCACAGGACGAGCGTCAGACCATCGACGGCTTTGGTGCGTCCATCACCGAGAGCTCGGCCTTTGTGCTGGCTTGCCTCACGCCCGAGCAGCGCCAGATGGTGCTCCGCGAACTGTTTGGCGAACAGGGTTCGAACTTCTCCGCCACGCGAACGGTGATCGGGGCGAGCGACTTCACCGTACAAGGAAAATACTCCTACGACGATGTACCCGGTGACACGGCGCTCACGCATTTCTCCCTCGCCGTGCATCAGGATGGCTGGAAGAAGACCGACTACCCCCAGATCAAGGACGAGCAGTTCGATATGTACCAGTTCATCACGGAGGTTGCCGCTCTTAAGGCGAATCAGGCGGATGATACATGGCGACTTGTTGGTTCGCCGTGGACGGCACCCGCTTGGATGAAGGATAACAACCTCTTCTTCGACAAAGCCAACCGCCGTGGCGGAGCGCTCCTGCTGAAGTGTTACGACGCGTTTGCACGTTACTTCGTCAAGTATCTTGAGGCGTACCGCGAGGCTGGCGTGGAGTTCTGGGCAGTCACGCCCGAGAACGAACCCATGGGCAACGATGGCTCGTGGGAGAGTATGGATTTCTCTCCCGATGCGGAGGCTACGTTCATTGGCGAGAATCTGGGTCCCACGCTGGCGCAGGATTTTCCCGACGTCAAGATCTTCTGCTTCGACCAGAACACCTTTGAGGCGGCACCGTACACGGCAGCCGTCTATGACCGCAACACCCGCGCCAACGAGTACACCGCCGGCACTGCCCTGCACTGGTACGGATCAACGATCTCCTGCTTCCCTGAGGTGCTCGACTCGCTGCATGCTCTCTATCCCGATAAGATACTGATGCACACCGAGGGCTGCATCGACAACCTCGGTCGTCCCGGATGGCCGGGAGTGAGCGACTACGCTGGTTATCAGGAGTCAGGATGGTTCAACAACGATGCTTTCTGGTGGGGCGAGAACGCCACCGACTGGGCGTACTCCACGCCTTGGTGGCCTGAGTGGCACCCGAAATATTCTGCTGTTCATCGTTATGCGCAGTACATCATCGACGGCGTCAACCACTGGATGACCGGTTACATCGACTGGAACTGTGTGCTCGACTCCATGGGCGGCCCCACGCACGTGCTCAACCACTGCGGCGCGCAGGTGATGGTCGATTACAACAACGACATCATCTACTTCACACCCTACCACTACGCGTTCCGCCACTTCTCGCGCTCCATGCGCCCAGGGGACATTGTACTCGGTGTATCGATGCTCGCCTCCCTCTCCGATGACCGCTCACCGCTCAACGACGATCTGCACGTATGTGCAGTCAAGAAGCCCGATGGAGCGATAGCTATCAACATGCTTAACAAGGCAGAGGAGTCCGCGAACTTCAACCTGCAGCTCGGCGAGTACTTTGCTACGATCCACCTTCCCGCCAACTGCGTCGAAACCATCGAAGTAGAACTGCCCTAACAACATGGCGGCATCACGAAATTAACCGTGTCGTCCTCACGTAATAACGAAACTACAAAAAAACAAAAAAACAATAATCAACCACTAAAACAACAATCCTATGAAAAAGATTTTCTTATTTGCAGCCGCTATGCTTGCCGGTTTGGCAGTGCAGGCTGAGCCGGTAGTCAGCGGTGAACTGTTCGCCACCTTCCAAAAGCACGGTGACACCTTCTACAAGGGTAGCGGTGAAACTAATCTTGAGGCAGAGCACTTTGACTGGAACATCAACTATTACATCGTTTTATGCGGTGATTCTATGTGGCTGCGCGCAACCACAACCGAAGACAGGACTTTCAATGCAGGATGGCAAACTCAACTTCGCGTTTGGAATGCAAGTGGTACATATGATACGCAGCGAAGCGAAGTGCAGACCAATGAAGGTGGCGGTACAAAGAACTGCTTCACCTCAGTGGGTAAAGATTTTGTCGCAAAAAATGCAGATGCATTGAAGTTCCATTTCTTTGTTGACTGGGAAGGAAACTGTACAACGCAACCTTATGATTTCAACCGTGCATCCGTCAATAATCCTATTGACGACAACGTAGCTCCGGTCATTGACCCTACAAAGGTGACGATGGAAGATGTTAACGGTGTCCTTGTCTTTACTTTCGGTGAAGTAACTGCGGACGATGAGTATTTCTTCTATGTCGGCGATAAAGACCATAATGTTGGCAGTGTATCCTTGAACAACAAGGTTTATATTACCAAACCGACCGTTGAGGACGGCACTACGTATGTCTTCAAGTGCGGTGCTGTTGATTTTAATGGTAATATATCTGAAACGAAGGAGTTCACACTTGAGATGCCGTTTGATCCGGCTGTCGATCTGGCGCTTAACAAAGCCTGTAAGGCCGGTGCCGTGCAGAACGACAACACGGCAGACAGAGCAGTCAATGGCAATCCGGATAATTTCTGGACTTGCTTCGGACAGGGCGAGGAAACCGACTGGTGGTGGAGCGTTGATCTGGGCAATGCATACAAGATCAACCAAGTAACGATCCACTTCAACGATGCATGGGAGGCGTATAGCCTGCTCTATAGCTGGGACAACGAGACATGGAAAACCGTCTTGGAGAATGAGACGGCTGAGAGCAACAGCACCAAGGATTATAACACACTGGATTTCTCCGCACGTTATCTGAAGGTAACGAGCGTCGGCTCTCATCTGGGCATTCGCGAGTTCAATGTGTTCGCCACTGGCTTGGCGGAACAGGATCAGCAGACCCCGACATCCGTTGTGGCAACAGACGAACATCTTAATGTGCAGAAACTCATTCGTAACGCTGAACTCCTTATCCTACGCGATGGCGAGATCTATACCGTCCAAGGAACACTCGTTCGCTAACCTCGAACAATCAAGTTTGGGCGGATGATTACCGCCCAAACTTACACAGAATGCCGTGTCGTCATCACGTCATCACGTTATCAACAACAATAAAAAAACATACAACAATGAAACACTTTATTTCTTCGATCATCGTAGCCACTGCGCTACTGATCTCCGTACTGCCTGTTCAAGCCAAGCAGTACTGTCATGAAACTCTTACGCAGGGCGAAAACACCATCTACCTGACCTGCGAGAAACTGTCGGAGGGCAGTTACAAGATGGTTATTGAGGCAGATGTAGAACTGAATGGTTTGGGCGGATCATTCATGGAACTCAGCGACGGCAATCACGACATGCGTGAGTTCATGACCGCAAGTGCCGACAAGAAGTCGCTGGTGATTGCATTTACGTCAGCCAAAGATCCGCGGATCTATACGCCGCTCTACGTTATGATGCCTGGCGAGGTCAACTTCGGCGAACTCAATGACATTGAGTGGGGCTTGTGCAATAACGACCAGACGGAATACACCATCACCGTGGTTCAGCCCGCTGATGGCGGAACGATCGGGGCAAGTGTGGCTAAGGCCACCTATGGTACAGAGGTAACACTGACCGCTACACCTGATGCCGGCAAGCAGCTGGATAAGTGGTCAGTAACCGATGCAGAGGACAATGCAGTGACTGTCAAGAACGGTAAGTTCAATATGCCGGCAGCCAATGTAACCGTAACGGCTACTTTCCGTGACGAGCTGCATCTGACACCTGCTACGTTCAGCGGCAAGAGTGAGTTCGATGGTGCGAACTATGAATGGAGCATCACGCGCAATGTGGATCAGACTCTGAGTTTCGCTATCAGCTGGGACAAAGATCTGGAAGGCGCTAATCCTCAGATTAACATCAATAATGGTGCTTTCCGTGGTATGCAGTCGCAAGGCAAGAGCGCAACCTACACTACCACCGACACATATGAGGATGGTGACAAGCTGCCTTTCTTCTTCTATATCGCTTACACAGGCAACGCCGCACGTATTGATGTTGATTATACCGTCGGTGACTTCAACACCCCATCGGCTGTGGACAACGTTTCTTCCGCTTCTGCAGCCACGAAAACCATCATCAATGGACAACTCTTCATCATCCGTGACGG
>DBXI01000017.1:0-8513 GCA_002309255.1 Bacteroidales bacterium UBA1216
AGTGCCGACTGGCAGTGGAACTACCTCCAAGGCAACCTCGCCAACTTCGTCTTCCCCGAGCGGAACACCGTGCTGGCCGCTGCGGCTACCCAGTTCTACTGGAAGTACCTCAAGGCGCAGGCCAGCGTCCTCGGCACATTTATCTTCGATAAGATACACCAGCCCACACTCGCCACACCCACCGCCTACAAGCAGAAACCGCAGTTCACACCGGCGGTGTTCATGAGTTACCAGCCCTTATTGAAAGAGGAACTTTTCTTCCGCGCATATTATAAACGCATCTTCCGTATGCCAACGTTTAACGATCTGTACTACACCGATGTGGGTAACATCTCTCTTCTGCCCGAATACACTACCCAGTATGACGGTGGTGTGCAGTACGATAAGCGTTGGCTGGAAGGTGTGTGTCGCGCAGTGAGCGTGAAGGCTGACGGCTACTTCAACCAGGTGAGGAACAAGATAGTGGCAATCCCCAAGGGCAACGGTCAGTACAGGTGGCAGATGATGAATCTTGGTTACGTGGAGATCCGCGGCTGCGATGTGAATGCATCTACGACGCTCGATCTGACGCACGATGTGTTGTTGACGCTTGCGGCGGCGTACACCTACCAAAAGGCGCAGGACTTCACTGACCCGAAGGAGATCACCTACGGCGGACAGATAGCGTATATCCCCTGGCACTCGGGCTCGGCTACGGTTAACCTGATGTGGCGAGGACTGAGCGTGAACTACGCGTTCATCTACGTGGGCGAGCGCTATCACAACTCTGCGAACATATCCGCGAACTACGAGCAGCCGTGGTACACGCATGATATGAGCATCAGCTACACGATGCGCCGATGGCACTTTGCCGTAGAGATAAACAATATATTTAACCAACAATACGAGGTTATACTGAACTACCCGATGCCCGGAATAAACGGGAAAGGAATAGTGAGATTTACCATTTAGACCGCTGCGCTGAAAGAGCAAAAACTATATTGTATGAAGAAACTGATATATATAGCATTGATTGGGCTGCTGATGGCCGGTTGCCGTCAGGACATAGTGATTGTGCCGCCTGAGGAAGAGCATGTAGGAGACAGTGTGCCGGAAAAATCTCAGGACACGATAGGTGGCGATACGATCCCCGTCGTGCCTCCGGATAGTCTGCCGCCGGACACGATCCCGAGCGAGCCTGTTGTGCAGGTTGCCGTTGTGGGGTTCTACCTGCTGAATGAGGGGAACATGGGCAGCAACAAATCGACGCTCGACTACTACGACTACACCACCGCTACCTATCGCCGGAACATCTACGCCGAGGCTAACCCCGACGTACCGAAGGAGTTAGGTGATGTGGGCAATGATCTGCAGATCTACGGTGGGCGGATGTACGCGGTGATCAATTGCTCGAACAAGGTGGAGGTGCTGGATGCCGGTACTTGCCGCCGCATCGGGCAAGTGGATATACCCAACTGCCGTTACATCACTTTTGATGGTCAGTACGCCTATGTCACCTCGTACGCGGGCCCTGTGTCGCTGGATGCCTCGCATGCGCAGATAGGTTATGTGGCGCGCTTCGACACCGCCACACTCCAGATCGACGCCACCTGCCTGGTGGGGTATCAGCCCGACGAGCTGGCAGTGGCCGACGGCAAACTGTATGTAGCTAACTCCGGAGGATACATGGTGCCCGATTACGACAGCACCGTATCGGTGATTGATCTCGGCTCGTTCACCGAGATCAAGCGTATAACGGTGGCGAAGAACCTCCACCGCGTGCGCACCGACAACTACGGGCAACTCTGGGTCAGCTCGCGCGGCGACTACTACGAGACGCCCGCCAAGCTCTACTGCCTGGATACACGGACGGATGAGGTGATCGACTCACTCGACATAGCAGTTTCCGACCTGGATATAGTAGGCGACTCGCTCTACTCTTGCGCTGCGGCGTGGGACTATATTCAGATGGATGAGATCATCTCCTACTATATAATTAATGTGCGCACGCGCGAGCCGGTGAGCACGAACTTCATCACCGACGGTACGCACGAGCAGATACAGATCCCGTACTGCGTCCGTGTCAACCCCGTGACGCGCGATATCTTTGTGACCGATGCCAAGAACTACGTCACCCCCGGGCAACTGCACTGCTACTCGCCCAAAGGGACGCACAAGTGGTCGGTGCGCACAGGAGATATACCGGCGCATATAGCGTTCGTGAAAAAATTGATAATTGATAATTGACATTTCGATTATGAAGTTAAAGTATTCCATGACAGTGGCGCTGTGTGCGCTGGGGATGATGGCGCAAGGTGAGAACTCGCCATACTTGAAGCATGTGTATGAGTACGTTCCGGCGCCCGGTCAGTTCGTGAACACAATGCCAGCTTACGAAGAGGGCGATGATGCGGAGGCCATGTGCCGTAAGGTGGAGGAGCAGATAGCCGACAACGCGCGGGGGCTGATCACTCTGGGTGGCTGGGGTGGCTATCTGGTGTTCGGATTTGATCATCCGGTAGTGAATGTGCCCGGTCAGAACGACTTTATAGTTGAGGGCAATGCGTTCTACAGCAATGCGGCGCAAGGCGCGGCCGGTGGCGGCTCGTGCGAACCCGGGATAGTGATGGTGAGCGTGGATGCCAACGGCAACGGCAAGCCCGACGACGAGTGGTATGAGCTCGCTGGCTCGGAGTACACTAACCCGCTGACCAAGCACGGCTACAGCGTGACGTACGAGCGTCCGGCAGCCGATCATGTGGCCACACCTGATCCCCAGCAGAAGTACCGCATTGACACGACATTCGTGCATTGGCAGGACAACAGGGGCGAGGATGGCTATCTGGTACAGATCTCCTTCCACAGACAAGCGTATTACCCCGAGTGGATCGAGGCCGATCGATTAACGTTCGATGGTGCGCGTCTGCAGGACAACTACGCGTATATCAATAACCAGTACGTGCTCTATCCGCCTGCTTACGGCTACGCCGACAACCACCCAGACACCTGCCGCCTGGCGCAGCTGAACATCGAGTTGGCTGTACGCGAAGACGGTACGCCGGTGCACCTCAATGCTATTGACTTTGTGAAAGTATATACGGCACTGCACCAGCAGTGCGGGATGATAGGCGAGACATCCACCGAGGTGAAAGGTGCGCGTGACCTGCATCCCGAAGCGATGCCTACGGAGCTTGACGAGGTACAAACAAGCAGTGTAACTTGCAGAAAGACAATCCGCGACGGGCAACTGCTGATCATTCGTGACAAACAGATATATAATCCATTAGGATATATAATAACCAAATTAAATTAACAAACAAAATTATTAACCAAATGAAAAAGATTTTTCTTTTTGCAGCCGGTGTGCTATCGTTTGCGATAGCATCGGCAGAGGTAGTTAAGTTGGATTTAACTACAGCCACTAATCTGGATGGAGATGCCATCGTGTATGAGGCGAACCACACTACCGTATCGTACTACAACGATCTGCAAAACGTAATGGACAGCACATACAGTGCAGATCCGTCATTTGCGAACATCATGGCTAACGAAGGCACGTTCTTGTTTGACCATCTGCCCACAGGCCAAAATTATGGCGGAACATCGTGGGAAGGTTTTACGGTAAGTAAGATGGCCGTGGACAGCGCCAATCAATTTGCTTGTGTAGCCAAAGGTGGCGTAGCCGGTGAAGGCACTCCGTTCCTGGTTGGTTATTATTCGGAGTATGCTTCATGGTCATTGTTGGATTATTCGCCCTGCCATGTTACGTTCGCTGATGAGTACTACCCTGTAAGCGTTCAGATCTGCCAAAATTCTTTGACCATGATCAACCTCAAAGAAGGTTTGGGAAATGCTCGCGCATTTACTGCTGATGACGAATTGGTACTCAAGATCTATGCTATCGACGAAGAGGGTTACAACGATGAAGACAAAGAGCCGGTAGTATATAAATTGGCAGAAGGCACCACCTTCAACGACGGTTGGGTAAAGATTGACCTCCGTCCTCTTGGTAAGACGCTCGGCCTGAACTTTGAGATGACCTCCACGGATCAGTCTTACGGTTTTGCGAACACGGCTCTTTATTTTGCAATGGATGAGCTGGTTCTCCAAACCACTAATCCGGTAGCTACCTTCGAGAACGAGGCCGGTGGTATCAACCTGACCGCTGCAGAGAGCAACTGGCAGGGAGCAGATGCGCCTGTAGCAGGAACAACTTATGCCTGGAAGAGCGGTGATTTCACGTTCCTTACGTACGCTACGAGTTGGGGTGGTTATTCTGCAACAACTGTTACCAATGAAACAGCAAACACATCAACGGGTTACACTGAGGCTTATCGCTCTATCAGCGGTGGCGCATATGAGGGTGACAACTTTGCAGTTATATATGTAGATAATTATAATCCCGATACCGTTTCGTTTGAGGCACGAGTAGTTAAAGGCTTCTATATAAACAACACTGCTTATGCGGTTAACTCTATGTGCAACGGCGATGGCTTTGCCAGGAAGTTCGGTGAGGACGACTGGTTCAAACTGACTATCACTGGTCTGAAGAATAAGGAGGCAGGTAATTCGGTTGAGTTCTATCTGGCTCAGAACGGCGAGTATGTAGCCGACTGGACTTATGTTGACCTGACAGGTCTTGGCGAGATTGATGCTGTTGTATTCAGCATGAGCAGCACGGACAACGGTGAATCTGGCATGAACACTCCGGCTTACTTTGCTCTGGATAACTTCGGTGCAGCTTGTCCGGCTGACTATGTAGAGCCTGCACGTGTTGCATTCCCGAGCGAGGAAACAGCTATCAGCAATACCAACACCGAGGTGAAGGCACTGAAGGTTATCCGTGACGGTCAGGTACTGATCATACGCGATGGCAAGGCTATCAATGTACTGGGTGTAGAACTGTAATATATTACATACAAATGGAGTGCATGAGATGCTGCGCTCATGAGAACAAGGGGAGTGTGCCGGAAGCACACTCCCTATTTTAATGGTGAGGATTTGGTAGCGATCAGCTGCTGATCTGTTACTGGTCAGCGAAATGCCTCGTGAATGACGCACTTATAACAGACTAATAACAGACTAACCACGCACTTATCACCCACTAAATGAAGCACCGTTATTGTAATGGTATTATATATGTGAACATATATAATACATGCAGTCGTTTACAGATGTGATCTGATGAGGCGTGAATGAGTTGATGGTTAGTATTTAAGGAAGGGTTTGTTAAATTGATGTCGCTCATGGTCGAAGAGCCATCCCCACTTGTTGAAGTAGCGGAAGATGTCTGCGATATACTGCCAATGCAATTGATGGTTATGATGTAAGGCTGAATGCTGCGTATAGACAAGTGTTTCGGCCGGGTAGTATAGGGTGAGAAAATCCCGATGGATCCGTCGCGAAAGATCCAGATCGTCGAGCCATAGAGCGAAGTGTTCGTCGAACAATCCGTCTGTGAGTAGCGCTTCGGTGCGCAGTAGTAGAAAGCATCCGGACAGATACGGTGCGTTGATAGGTCTTGAATGATCGAGGTGTCGCAGCTCGAAGCGATGATTGCCCTTACCGTCTTTGCCTGACGTAAACAATTGGCGCAGTAAGTCAGGGGGCGTGGGAAGAGCTTTGCACAGGTATTGTAATTCGCCGTTGGTATCGATGATACGCGGGGTTAGTTGTCCGATTAGTTTGTTGGCTTGCATCACGACGAGCAGGTTATTAAGCGCCTCGGCAGTAAGTTGTATATGAGGGCTGATGATAAGGTGAAACGGCACTTCGTCGTAGATCGACTCGCGTATGGCACTGTTGTGCGCAGCACCGCGGCTAAGGTGTCGGTCGGAAGGAATATGTTGAATGCGCTGCTTGGCACGATATCCGGCGGCTGCAAATCGTTCGGCGTCAGGCGTAGATTCGGTGGAGTTGCCCACCAGAAAGATACGATGGACAGAGTCTGAGAGCAGCAACTGCCGAGCGAGGGAGAGTATGTCCTCCTCGCTTGATTTATCCCATAGAATGGAAACATCCAGAGTCACGATGGTCAGGAATTAGATTTTCTTGTACTTCCAGTAGAAATACATCAGTGCCTTAATGTGCAGCCATCCTAATTTGGAGAACGGCTTGGTGTGTGTGCGACGTTGGCAATGGTGGTACATGGCAACGCTGGGGATATATATCACTTGCCATCCGGCTTGGCGTGCGCGCAGGCAGTAGTCGCAATCTTCGGGTCCGTAGAAGATGGTGTCATCCAGATCGCCGATGGCATCGTACACTTCGCGGCGTATCATCTGGCATGCGCCGATGATATATACCGGTTCGAAGGGAGCGGATCCGTTCATCTGTTTCTCGTAGGTTGGGGTAGATGAGGATGCTCGAAAACTGCGTAACTTTTCTATGATCCCGGGGTAGGGTTTGCAACTAAGTTGTGGCGCGCCGTCGGGGTACAAGAGCTTGCATCCGCAGATACCTGCCTTAGGATGATTGTCCATAAATTGCTCCATAGCTGTCACGGACTCATCGGTGATCTGGATGTCGTTGTCAAGGATGAAAAGGTACTTGCCTTTTGCTTGACGCATACTTAGGTTGCGTGCATATGCTACGCCCATGTTCCGCTGCAGACAGATGAGGCGGATGGACGGATAATCGTTCTGCAAAAACTCGATTGTTCCGTCGGTTGAGCCATTGTCGGTGATGATCACTTCCACATCCTCGCGCTGCAGTTGGCTACTCATCGAGTTAAGCAGCCGGCGCAGGTAGTTGAGCCCGTTCCAGGTAATAATAATATATGAAACCTTTATGGTGTTCATCCGAACAGCTTAATTTTGAGTGAGCGCAATGCATGCGTAAAATCCGACCAAGAACGGAACTGTCGCATCTGTTTCCAGATGAATCGGGGTGATAGGAAGTATCTGAGGTTAGAGGTGAATAACAGATGCTCCATCTGCTTGGATGTAAGGTGCGGATAATTGAGGATAGACTCGCGTTGCACGTCAGTAGGCACATATTCGCCATCCTTGATCCAGCCGTTTTCCATAGCCATCTTGTAGAACTGCGTACCGGGGAAAGGTGAGACGATATTGATCATCAGTTGATCCACCTGCAGCTTCTTGGCTTTGCGGATGGTCTCCTTGATGGTCTGTTCGGTCTCGAGGGGGCTCGTTCCGATCAGGATGTTCAGTTTAACGGGCACATGGTACTTTTGGAGCAGTCGGATGGCGGTGTAGATCTGCTCTTCGGTAATTCCTTTGTGTACGTACTCCAATATCTCGTTGCTGAACGATTCTACTCCCAGATCGACATACATGCATCCGGATTGTCCGAGCATCTGTGCTATCGGTTCGGTGATGGCACTGACACGCGCCTGACATCCCCATACGATCCCAGTCTCGCGCAGGACGTCGCATATAGCCGTTGTGCGCTGCTCGTTCCAGATGAAGTTGTCGTCCATGAATCCGATTGCCTTGTATCCTTCGCTATGCAGGTGGCGGATCTCTTCGGCCACCTTTTCAGGCGAGCGGTAAGAGATAGGTGGCTTGCGATGGTTGTACTGCTTATACTCTATTTCGCGCGCGAAGGTGAGTGAACTGGGAACGCAGTAGATGCATTGGAAGGGGCAGTTACGCGATGTAACCATCGTAGTATAGGGCGTGCGCTTCAGTTTTGGGTTGCGGTAAGTCACATTGGATACGAGATGTCGCGCGGGGAAGGGGAGCGCGTCCAGATCCTTCATGAGCGCGCGCATCTTTGTTCGATGATGCTCACCGTTGCGCAGATATGAAATACCATCAATAGCCGACCAATCGGATTGGTTGTCAATTTTTTCCAGCAACTCCATGAGCGTCATTTCAGGTTCGCCGTGCACGACTATTGTGCGTTCGTCAACATGACACTGCTCGTGGAAATAGCTTGCTCCGGGTCCGAGTAGCACGACCCACGCCTCAGGCAGAGCCTGATGCAGTCGGCAGGTGACTTCTATATCGTTCAGAACAGACAGGTTAACCGTCCACATGATATAGATATCCGCCTGGGAGGATTGTTGCTTGGTCAGAAAATCGTCCAACGATTGGGGCACATTGATGCAATCAACGTATGCCGTTTGGTAGTGTTGCTCGACGCATGCTGCAACTTGGAGTTCATAAATGTTAGGTGTAGGATACACTACCCTGGTGCATCCCGAACTACGCTCAGCGGGGTGCGTGCCTACGATGACGGGCGGTACTAAGAATGTGACCTTTAGCATATTTATTGTATTAGTCTGCTATATTTTGTCGAAAAAAAGCAAAGCCCAAGACAGGGTCTCGGGCTTTGTTGCAACACGCTGTAGATTATTCAGCTGCAGCCTCTTGCACAGCCTCAGCGGCTTCCTTAGCGGCCTCAACTGCGGCAGCAGCGAGTGCTTCGGCAGCCTCAGCGCGCTTCTTAGCTACAGCAGCGGCTTTCGCCTTGTTAGCCTCTACCTCTTGCGCCAGACGCTCCTTAGCCGTAGCAGCTTTCTGAGCGGCCTCGTCGCGGCTAATCTTGCCGAACTTGGCATCCTTCTG
>DBXI01000017.1:8607-16619 GCA_002309255.1 Bacteroidales bacterium UBA1216
AGCAGGTTGCGTACGGTGTCGGTAGGTTGAGCACCTACGTTCACCCAGTACAGTGCGCGCTCGAAGTTGAGGTCAACAGTGCAGGGGTTGGTGTTAGGGTTGTACGAGCCAATACGCTCAATGATCTTGCCGTCACGCGGTGAGCGGCTGTCGGCTACTACGATGTGGTAGTAAGCATAGTCCTTGTGACC
Source organism: Bacteroidales bacterium UBA1216 (assembly GCA_002309255.1). Taxonomy (GTDB): domain Bacteria; phylum Bacteroidota; class Bacteroidia; order Bacteroidales; family Paludibacteraceae; genus Colicola. The sequence goes on from DBXI01000017.1 coordinate 8,799, forward strand.
ATGACGTGCTAAACGAATTTTTGTTGCCATTTGTTTGTCGTTTTTTGTGGGCTACGATAACTCGTATCGCCTGCCCGGGTTAGTAAATTGTGAGTGCATTGTTGCTGTGCATTCACATGAATGGTCGCGCCTTTTACACGAAAAAGCGCACAAAGGTACAACTTTTTTTGCAAACTTCCAAATAATTTGTCAGAAAAATTTGCAAATATGGTATTTTTTTTGTAAATTTGCAGGCTAATTGATAATTGAGGCTACAAATGCTACTAAAAGACATCATCGGTCAGGATGCGATCAAGCAGGAATTATGCAGATGTGTTCATCAGGGTCGCATCCCTCACGCGCTGCTTTTGTCGGGTGCGTCGGGTATCGGCAAGTTGCCATTGGCGATCTCTTTTGCTCAGTACGTTGCCTGCAAGCATCGCACGGAGACTGATGCGTGCGGCGTTTGTCCGACCTGTCTGCAGTACAGCAAGCTGCAGCACCCCGATCTGCATTTCGCTTTCCCGATTGTTAAGGTGGACAAAGGTCCTGAGGTGTGCGATGATTATATCAGCGAGTTCCGTCAGATGGTGCTTGGCAATCCCTATTGCGATGCGGACGACTGGACGCAAGCCATGGGTGCGGAGAAGAAGCAGAGCCTGATCTACGAAAAGGAGAGCAGCGAGATCCAGCGCAAGCTGGCATTGAAGGCCTTCAGCGACGGCTACAAGGTGATGATTGTCTGGCAGCCGGAGAAGATGCATGTCGCCTGCGCCAACAAACTGCTCAAGCTACTGGAGGAGCCACCTGAGATGACGTTGTTTCTGTTTGTGTCGGAGCATCCGGAGCAGTTGTTGCCGACCATCATCTCTCGTCTCCGACCGCTTCCTGTTCCTCGGCTGACGGAGGATGAGATCGTGGAGAGGCTGACGGCAGACGGAATAAGTTCAGCAGCCCGCGATGTAGCGCGCCTTTCTGGCGGCAGTTACCGTGAGGCGCTGCGGCTGCTGGACGCCGAGGACAGGGACAAGCAACTGTTCGCTGAGTTCCAGGAGCTGATGCGCAATGCTTGGCTCGTGGGCGTGAGGAAGAACTACGAGGCGCTGCAGAAACTCAATAGTTGGGCGCAGACCATGGCTAAAGAATCGTCGCGCGAGCGCCAATGTGCTTTCTTGCAGTTCGCACAGCGGCAGATACGCGAGAATTTCATTTACAACTACAGCGAATCGGCGCTGAACTACCAGACGAGCGACGAGCAGCAGTTCTCCGTTAAGTTTGCGCCATTCATCAACGAACGCAACGTAGAAGAGCTGATGAACCAGTTTGCCATAGCCGAGTCGCAGATCATGCAGAACGCTAACGCACGTATGGTGCTGTTCGACCTCTGCCTGCAATGTATCGTACTTATTAAGAAATGAAAAGTGAAAGGTTTTTTCGAAGTGAAATGTGAAATAGAATGAAAAAAGATTTTGTATTAAATAGCGAGTCGGGGCGATACACTGAGAAGTCGTACCGCCGCAACTCGGCGCACATGCTGCCGGTAGTGGATTGGCTGTCCGACCTGCCGGAGACGGTGAGTAAGACGAACTTCGTGGAGGTGCAGTTCAAGAACACGCGCAAAGCGTTCTACCGCAATGTGAACGACCTGAAGCTGGAGAAAGGCATGAAGGTGGCGGTGGAAGGTAATCCAGGACACGATGTAGGTGAGGTGACTCTGGTTGGTCAGCTGGTGCTGCTTCAGATGAAGAAGAGCCGCATAGACATTGAGCACTTCGAGGCGCGGAGCATCTACCGCATTGCTACGGAGGCTGACCTGCAGCGCGCCGAGGAGGCACATGCACTGGAGCATGAGACGATGATCAAGGCGCGCAAGATAGCCAAAGATATGCAATTGGAGATGAAGATAGGCGACGTTGAGTATCAGGGCGACGGCGGCAAGGCTATCTTCTACTATATAGCCGACGGCCGTGTGGATTTTCGTCAGTTGATCAAGGTGTATGCCGAGACCTTCCGCATTCGCATTGAGATGAAGCAGATCGGTGCGCGTCAGGAGGCAGGCCGTATAGGCGGCACAGGCCCTTGCGGACGCGAGTTGTGCTGCTCAACATGGATGACGCGCTTCTCGTCGGTAGGTACAGGCGCAGCACGGCTGCAGAACTTGTCGCCTAACCCGCAGAAGCTCGCCGGACAGTGCGCCAAGCTCAAGTGCTGCTTGAACTACGAGATCCCTACCTACGAGGAGGCTGTAGCCAAGCTGCCTGACAGGCGTGTTCCGCTAGAGACACTGACATCCACCTATTACGTGTTTGCCACCGATCCGCTGCAGGGCTTAGTGACGTACTCCACCGACCAGCGGCAAGCCGTTAATCTGGAGATCATCACTGCAGAGCGGGCACTGGAGATCATTGAGATGAACCGCCGCGGCGAGAAGCCCGATGACCTGGGAGGCAAGCACACGACCATCGAAGGCTCGGAGATTGGTTACGCCAATGTGGTGGGACAAGATGATGTCAGTCGGTTTGACCGCCGTCGCGGACGCAACGATCGTCCGAACAACCGTCAGCACGGTGACCGGCAACATAGTAGGCCGAATGCGCCGCATGACAGAGATAGACAACGGAGGTAAGATGATGAAAAGAGTATTGGTATTTAGCCTTCTGCTGCTACCGCTGCTGGTGGCATGCAACAGTGGCGTGGTGAGTAGCGCCCACTGCGATGTGCCGGAACAAGGCTGGGCGATCACGGATACGATGTATCTGCCTATCGCTGTTGAGGATACAACGCAGGCATATGATCTGGCACTCATGTTGCGCCATACGGAGCAATACACCTACCAGAACATATGGTTCTTTGTGCGTGCATGCGATAGTCTGGAACCGGTGCAGACCGATACCGTTATGGCTTGCTTGGCTGACGATCGTGGGCAATGGATGGGCACACGCACGGGTAGGTATTATGCAGGGTACGTTGTTATGGAGCATGCGTTGCAGTTCGACCAAGCCGGCACGTACACCTTTGCCGTGGTGCACGGCATGCGCGACTCGGTCATATGCGGCGTGGCAGATATAGGACTGGAGCTACGAAAAAGTGAAAGGTGAAAATTGAAAAGTGAAAGGAGAAACGAATGAGCAAGAATAAGCTGAAAAAATTCGCCGAGATGGAGCAGATGCAGTGCGTCTTCCAGTGTGGAGCACGGGAGATGCTGCCGGATAGCCCTGTACTGGCGATGAAAGGTCAGTGGCGCAGTCAGTTCTTCCACAACGACCACCCCCTGCTCCTTGAGTTGGGTTGCGGTCGCGGCGACTACACCGTAGGCTTGGCGCGCGTGTATCCTGAGACGAACTACATAGGTGTGGATATCAAAGGTGCACGAATGTGGGCGGGTGCCAGGCAGGCTACGGCTGAGAGTTTGACTAACGTAGCTTTTCTGCGCACGAACATCGAGATGCTGCCGCACTTCTTCGCCGCGGACGAAGTGGATGGGTTGTGGATCACCTTCCCTGACCCGCAGATGAAGAAAGCCACCAAGCGCCTCACGTCCACTTTCTTCATGGAGCGCTATCGTCAGCTGCTGCGCGACGGAGCAACCATCCACCTGAAGACAGATAGTCCTTTCTTATATACGTACACGCGCGAGATGATCCGGCTGAACAACCTGCCACTGCTGTGCGACACGACTGACCTGTATGGGAAGCCAGATGTCAGAAGTCAGATGTCAGATATCAGAGATCAGATGTCATATATTTATGAGGATGCGCGTCGCCTGCAGACGCACTACGAGCACCAGTGGCTGGAGCGCGGGCTGACGATCAAGTACCTGGCGTGGCAGCTGCCCAAGCAGGGCGAGCTCGTTGAGCCGGACATAGAGATAGAGAAAGACACTTACCGTTCATATGGGCGTAACTATGTTTCGCAAGTGAAAGGTGAAAATTGAAAGGCATGTATCCAAAACAAATAATAGAAGCATTACAACACATTCGCTACCCGGGCAACGGCATGAACCTGATTGAGGCGGGGATGCTCGAAGACGACATACGCATCTCCGGTCTGGAGGTGTCGTTCTCGCTCATCTTTGACAAGGACACCGATCCTTTCCAGCGCTCGGTACTCAAAGCCGCAGAGGTGGCTGTGCAGACCTACGCTGAGCCGAATGCCGTGGTGCACATCCACACCAAGTACCGCAAGCAGGTTCAGCCCGAAGCCGGAGCAGGGGAACGCTCATTGCAGGCCAAGCATGTGATAGCCATCCACTCCGGTAAGGGCGGAGTAGGCAAGTCTACCGTAGCCGTTAACCTTGCAGTAGCCTTGGCGCAACAAGGTAAGCGTGTCGGGCTGCTGGATGCGGATATACATGGTCCGAGTATCCCGAAGATGTTCCATGTTGAGGACGCGCATCCTGTAGCCGACACCGTCAACGGCCGCGACCTGATCGTGCCCATCGAGCAGTACGGCGTTAAGATGCTGTCAATAGGGTTCTTCGTGGATGTGAACTCCGCCGTAGTTTGGCGCGGAGGGATGGCTTCGAATGCCATCAAGCAACTGATCAACGATGCGGAGTGGGGCGAGCTTGATTATTTCCTGATCGACCTACCGCCGGGCACCTCGGACATCCACCTTACACTGATCCAGACCCTACAGTTAACCGGCGCTATAGTTGTCACCACTCCGCAGGATGTGGCTCTGGTGGATGCACGCAAGGGCATCGATCTGTTCACCAACGAAAAGGTGAATGTGCCTGTAATAGGATTGATAGAGAATATGTCGTACTTCACCCCGGCCGAGCTGCCGGAGAACAAGTATTACATCTTCGGCCACGGCGGTGGCAAGCGTCTGGCTGATGAGCTGGGGATCGCACTGCTGGGCGAAGTGCCGTTGGTACAATCTATCCGTGAGGGCGGGGACGAAGGTACACCTATTGTGCTGCAAGCAGGTCATCCTGCGGCGCAGATCTTTGAATCCATCGCCCGAAAGCTTTGAACAGGAACGATTAATTGTTTTACCAGTAGATACCCTTCAATGTCCAAACGCCGCGCACCCCTTAAAGCTGATGAGCTGGGTACGGAATCTATCCGTAGCCTGCTGATCAAGTATGCTTTGCCCGGTATCATAGCTATGACCGCCAGTTCGCTATACAACATGGTGGACTCGATCTTCATCGGTCACGGCTGCGGTGCGTTGGCACTGTCGGGCTTGACGGTGGCCAAGCCGTTCATGGATATCTGCGTGGCGTTCGGCACACTGGTGGGCGTGGGCGCAAGCACGCTGGTGGCTATCAAGTTAGGCGAAAAGGACTACAACACCGCCGGGCGGATCCTCGGTAACGTTATCCTGCTGAATGGAATATTAGGCGCGCTGGTGATGGCGGTGGGTTTGATATGGATGGATCCCATCTTGTATGCGTTCGGTGCAAGCGAGGCAACAATCAGTTACGCACGCGATTACATGGAGATCATCCTGATAGGTAACATCCTGACGCATATCTACTTCGGTCTGAATAGTATGCTGCGCTCGATGGGACATCCGCGGGTGTCGATGGTAGCGACGATCGTAGCCGTGTTCATCAATATAGTACTCGATCCGATCTTTATCTTCGGATTGGATATGGGTGTGCGTGGTGCGGCTATCGCCACGCTTATCTCGCAGGCTTTGGCTGTAGTATGGCAGATGACGATCTTCCTCAACCCCAAGGAGATCATCCACTTCCACAAGGGAATCTGGCGGCTGGATACGGCTATCACCAAGCGCTCGCTGTCTATCGGTCTGTCGCCGTTCCTGATGAATATAGCGCACTGCTTTGTCATCATCATCCTCAACAACCAGTTCAAGGCGTTTGGCGGCGACATGGCGCTGGCGTCGTACGGCGTGATCAATCGATTCGTGTTCGTGTTTGCGATGATCGTGATGGGGCTGAACCAAGGCATGCAACCTATCGTGGGCTATAACTACGGTGCGCGGCAGTACGACCGCATGCTGCGTGCGTTTGAGCTGACAGCCATCTGTGCGACAATAGTTATGGGCTGCGTGTTCCTGCTTGGTGAGTTCGTGCCGCGATGGATGGTGCTGCTGTTCACGCACGACCAGGATCTGCTGACGCAGACGATCAGTCCGATGCGCATCGTAGTGAGCTCGATGCTACTGGTCGGTTTCCAGATGGTGGCGGGTAACTTCTTCACCTCAATAGGCATGGCGGGTAAGTCGATCTTCCTGAGTCTGACGCGTCAGGTGTTGTTCCTTATCCCACTGGCGCTGGTGCTGCCCATGTTGGTCAGCGATCCTATACAGGGCGTTTGGTGGAGTATACCGATGAGCGACACATTGTCCGCACTTGTAGCTGCTGCAATGATCTTCACTCAGGTGCGTAAGTTCCGTATTGCTAAATGATTCGTTTTATGAAACGACAACTGATACTTATCTCTCTTACTCTGCTGTCACTGATAGCATCAGCCCGTCCGCAGACGCGCAGTGTGGTGATTGACACCGTTTGTCAAGCCCCGATCATGCGCATGTTGCATGTGGTGGATAGTTTCTATTACCAGTTTCAGGCCTGTCCTGATAGTCTCTTTTACTGGGCGTATCTGGGTTTGGATGATCCTAATCCTGAGGCACAAAAAACCAAAGAGAGCCGTGAGGCTATTCAGCTTCGCTACAACGAACGCGTATATGACCCGATAAACGAGATCGGTGATGTAGGATTGGATATCTACGTGCTTGGTGTGCGTTGGTGGAAAGACCAGCACCTGGTAACCCAGCACTTATTCACCGCCTCTCAACCGCATAACATATTGGTTTCCAGATTGGAGGCCAAGTATTCGGGAACGATCTTAGAGTCGGGGAACATGGTAGTCTGCATGGCTCCCATCAGCTACAATCAGACACGCATCCACTACGAGTTCAGCCTTACCTTTGGACGCGTATTGTCGGCATTCATATCTGACAAAACATGGCAAAACGCCATCGAGTGGCGTTTTGAAACCATATTGGAAAACCTTGTGGAGTGCGCAGAGACCGGCACTGTTCAGCCTAAGTTTCGCGGTCCGAAGAAGAGCAACTGATCTGCTCTGCCTATTTAGTTCATTCCATTTATAACAGCCTCTCTGAGTTGTTCGATAGCCGTTGGCACATCCTCGTCAGCCAGAGTGCTGATGTCAATAGGCTTGCCTACGTGCATATGTACAGGGTGGTAGTTGGCGAAGAACTCGTGTCGGTTCATCACCTCGTAGCAGCCGGTGAGCGATATAGGTACGATAGGTAGTTTCAAATCCAGAGCGATCTGCAGTGCTCCGCGCTTGAAACGGCCTACTTGTCCGTCGTTGGTGCGGGTACCTTCTGGGAAGATCACGGTGCATACTCCATCGTGCAGCACCTGTTCAGCTGCCTTGAGTGACTGCATGGCAGCCGCCGTATTGCCGCGCTTGACATAGATATGTCCTGCTGCTTTGCAGGCTGTGCCTACGAACGGCACCTTGCGCAGCTCGGCTTTCATCAGCCACTTGAAGATCACAGGCAGCCAACCGTAGATAAGGAACACATCGGACATTGACTGATGGTTGGCTACGAACACGTAGGATGTGTGGCTGTCGATGTTCTCCAACCCTGTCACGCTCACGGGCAGGAAGAGCAGGCGGAAGAACGAGCGCGACCAGAAGGCCTGTATGCCATGCAACCACCAACTATTGCGCCAGTGCTGGAAGATGATTGTGGTGATGGCGGTAAAGATGGTGATCAGCGCAAAGATAGGTAGTGCGATCAGGTACTGATAGATGCGGTAGATGTACTTCATACAGTATATTTAAACATAAATCCACGGTATAGCGCACAGATGCGTCGTATCTCGTCCCAGTT
>DBXI01000023.1:0-134 GCA_002309255.1 Bacteroidales bacterium UBA1216
AACGAGAAGCGCATGCTTCAGGAGGCTGTGGACAGCCTGTTCGACAACAGCCGTAAGACGACTGCGATCAAGAGTGAGGCTAACCGTCCGCTCAAATCCCTGAGCGACAGCTTGAAGGGTAAGCAGGGACGTTT
>DBXI01000023.1:222-41658 GCA_002309255.1 Bacteroidales bacterium UBA1216
ATGGCTGCCGAGCTGTACAAGCCGTTCATCATCCGCAAACTCATCGAGCGCGGCATCGTAAAGACGGTTAAGTCGGCCAAGAAGATCATCGACCGCCGTGATCCCGTTATCTTCGAGATCCTGGAGCACGTCATGGAGGGTCACCCCGTACTGCTGAACCGTGCACCGACACTGCACCGTCACGGTATTCTGGCATTCCAGCCTAAGATGATCGAGGGTAAGGCTATCCAGCTCCATCCGCTCAGCTGCGCCGGTTTCAACGCCGACTTCGACGGTGACCAGATGGCTGTGCACCTCCCGCTCAGCAACGAGGCTATCCTGGAGGCACAACTGCTCATGCTCGGATCGCACAACATCCTTGACCCGGCTAACGGCAATCCTATCACGGTACCTTCGCAGGACATGATCCTGGGTCTGTACTACATCACCAAGGAGCGTGAAGGAGTGAAAGGCCAAGGCCTGACGTTCTATAGCGAAGAGGAGTGCACGATCGCCCTGAACGAGGGTAGAGTGGATATCCACGCCAAGGTGCGCGTACGTATCAAGGAGATGATCGACGGACAACTCACGCAACATATCATCGATACCACTCCCGGTCGCGTGATGGTTAACCAATACATGCCTAAGGAGATTGGTTTCCAGAACGCTGTTCTCAAGAAGAGCGCTGTTAAGAACATCATCTCTAAGGTGATCAAGACCTGCGGAGTGGCTCGTACGGCTAAGTTTCTTGACGACATCAAGGATCTGGGGTACTACATGGCCTTTAAGGGCGGCTTGAGCTTCAACCTCAACGATATCCTTATCCCTGAGGAGCGCGCTGATCTGATTGCCAAGGGTAATGCCGAGGTAGAGGCCATCACCGAGAGCTATAACTTCGGTGAGATGTCCGACGACGAGCGTTACAACAAGGTTGTTGACACCTGGGGGCGTATTGACAACGAGGTGACCGACATCCTGATGAAACACATGCAGGAGGCTGACCAAGGCTTCAACTCCGTATATATGATGATGGATTCGGGTGCACGTGGTAACAAGCAGCAGATCAAGCAGCTGGCAGGTATTCGTGGCCTGATGGGTAAACCGCAGAAAGCCGGGTCGACTGACACACGTACCTCCATCGAGAACCCTGTGCTCGCGAACTTCAAGGAAGGCATGTCGGTGCAGGAGTACTTCATCTCTACGCACGGTGCTCGTAAAGGTTTGGCGGATACCGCTTTGAAGACTGCCGACGCCGGTTACTTGACTCGTCGCTTGGTGGACGTATCGCACGATATGATCATCACCGAGGAGGACTGCGGTACGCTGCGCGGATTGGTGGCTCGCGCTATCAAGCAGAACGATACTGTTGTGGCAACCTTGTCGCAGCGTATCCTTGGCCGCGTGAGCGTGCATGACATCGTTGACGAAGACGGCACGCTGATCGTAGCAGCCGGCGAGGAGATCCGCGAGGGCGCTTGCGATGCTATCGAGCGTGCAGGAATAGAGGAGGTTGAGATCCGTTCTGTCCTCACCTGCGAGGCTAAACATGGCTTGTGCGCTAAGTGCTACGGCCGCAACCTGGCTACCCGTCTGATGGTACAGAAGGGCGAGGCTGTAGGCGTTATCGCTGCGCAGGCTATCGGTGAGCCGGGTACTCAGCTTACCCTGCGTACCTTCCACTCCGGTGGTTTGGCTGGTGGCGCTACGGCTGAGAACACCTACGCTCTGCCGCATGCCGGTATCGTGGAGATCGAAGATCTGCGTACCATCACCACCGAAGCAGGTGACACGATTGTTGTCAGCCGTTTGAACGAGCTCCAACTCAAGGACGAGAAGACCGGTGTGGTACTCAATACGTTCAATATCCCGTATGCTGCCAAGCTTTTCATCACTCCGGGACAGAAGTACGACAAGGGGACAAAGGTCTGCGAATGGGATCCGTACAAGGCTTCGCTGGTTATCGAGCAGGCCGGTACGCTCCGCTACGTGGATGTGATCGAAGGTGTTACTTGCAAGAGTGAGACCGACGAGCAGACCGGTAAGCGCGAAGTATCGATCACCGATACCAAGGATAAGACGAAGATGCCTACGGCTAACATCATCGACAAGGAGGGTAATATCCTTCGCTCGTACAACCTGCCTGTTAAGGCTACGCTTGTGCATCTGGATGGTGAGGAGGTTAAGGTGGGTGACCTGCTGTTCACCAACACCCGTTCGTTCGGTTCGGCGGGCGATATCACCGGTGGTCTGCCACGTGTTACCGAGCTCTTTGAGGCACGTAACCCGTCCAACCCCGCTATCGTTGCCGAGATCGACGGTGAAATCAGCTTCGGTAAGATTAAACGTGGTCAGCGCGAACTGACGATCACATCCAAGCTCGGCGAGACCAAGTCTTACCTCATCCCCCTGTCCAAGCAGATCCTGGTACAGGAAGGCGACTATGTTCGCGCCGGTGTTCCTCTGTCCGATGGTGCCATCACGCCGGATGATATCCTGGCCATCAAAGGTCCAACGGCTGTGCAGGATTACATCGTTAACGAGGCACAGAACGTTTATCGTATGCAGGGTGTGGAGATCAACGACAAGCACTTCGAGATCATCGTACGCCAGATGATGCGTAAGGTGGAGATTCTTGACGCAGGTGACACGCGCTTCCTGGATAACCAAGTAGTTGACAAGCGTGACTTCATCGAGGAGAACGACCGCATCTGGGGCAAGAAGGTTGTAGAGGATGCCGGCGACAGTGATCAGCTCCGCGAAGGACAGATCATCACCGCCCGCCGTCTGCACGACGAGAACTCGACGCTCCGTCGTAAGGATAAGAAACTCGTGAAGGTTCGTGACGCCAAGAGCGCTACCGCCAAGCAGATCCTGCTCGGTATAACGCGTGCCGCCCTAGGGACGAAGTCGTTCATCTCGGCTGCATCGTTCCAGGAGACCACGAAGGTGCTCAACGAGAGTGCTATCCAAGGTAAGATCGATAACCTGGAGGGTATGAAGGAGAACGTTATATGCGGTAATTTGATCCCTGCCGGTACCGGTCTGCGAGAGTTCAGCAAGCTCGTAGTTCATAACTCCGCCGAGTATGCAGCTATGCAGGCTGCTCGTCTGGCGCAGGAATACGAGTCGACACCGTCATCGATGATGCGCGACTATTAATCTGACAACCGCTCAGATGGTTAAAATGCAGGTCTCTGAGGCCTGCATTTTAACCTATCAAGCGCATTGGGATCTATACAGGGGACGTTCCGCGCAATGCCACACCTCTTCCGCTCATCCATCACGCGCAATGCCGGCAAACTGCTGTCGGCCAATGTTGTTGCGCAAGCGATAGGCCTGCTGGTCTATCCTGTGCTGACGCGTATGTATGCGCCGGAGGATTTTGGTTTGCTTAACTTGTTTGCGAGCCTTGGCGGAGTGCTGGCTATCGTGGCCTCGCTGGATTGGTTCAATGCCATCGTTTTGCCCAAGACCGATGATCAGGCGCGCCCTGTTGTGCATATCAGCCTGCTGTCCATTGCAGCTCTTACGGCGGTGCTGCTCGTGTCGGTGCCGTTCGCGCCGTACATAGCCGGCATCTTCAACTCGCCTGAGTTGGCAACATACTATTGGCTTCTGCCTGTTTATGTGTGCCTGATGAGCCTATGGAGCGTGCTCAACTACTGGTATATTCGCCGCAAGGCGTACGGCCGCATATCCGGCTATCAGATGTCGCAGTCGCTGTTCACCGCGGGCTGCAAGACGGGCTTTGGCGCGCACGGAAGGCTCGGCGGAGGACTGATCTACGCCACTATCCTGGCGCCGCTATGTTCACTTGTTATCTCCGTATCCTTGTCGGCGAAGAAGCACCTAAGCTCCCTGCTCACATGGGATTGGAGCGCATGTCGGCAGGCGGCACGCACCTACAGCAACTTCCCCAAGTACTCCGCGCCGCGGTCGCTGCTCAATAACCTGAGCGGCAACCTGCCTACCTTGATGCTCACGCCGGTGTTCGGCCTCACGGAGCTTGGGTATGTGGGGATGGCGATCACGCTGGCTTTTCGGCCAGTGCAGATCATTGTGCAATCGATCTTCCAGGTGTTGTTCCAGCGCACGGCGCAGATGGTGAACGATGGGAAGCCCATCACCCGTTTCCTTGTCCGTTTTGTGGCAGGGGCAGCTGTGGTCATTGCGCCGTTGTTCGCCGGACTGTACTTCATTCTGCCATGGCTCACTGCCCTGCTGCTGGGTGAGGAGTGGCGTATCACGGGTGAGTATATCCGTCTGCTACTGCCGTGGATAGCCGTGGTTGTGCTGGCTACAACGATTAACTTCGTGCCGGATATCTTCAGCCGTCAGCGCATGATGCTGTGGATCGAGGTGGCTTACCTTATCCTGCGCGCATCGGCGCTGCTCATCGGTGTACGGCTCTGCTCCATCGTGTGGGCGGTGCGTTTGTTCTCGTATGCTGGCGTGATCATCCTGTCGGCCGAACTGCTGTGGTTCATCCTGCTCGCACGTACATACGATCAGTCTCTCAACCATGATCAAGTTGAATAGTAAAACATACAGGTGGCATAGCCGTGCTAACGTGCATGTGTGCGGTTTTTGCTTTGATGCTGCGGGCAACATGCTCCGCGGCAATCAGCTGTGCGCGTTCTTCGCCGAGTGCACGGATGCCGCGTCATTAGTGCGGCGTGCGCGTGAGGCGAACGGATTGTTTGGCGTGGTTATTGAGGTGTCGGACGGTCTGATGGCGGCTACCGACCGGCTGCGCCGTTATCCGCTCTTCTATAACGATAGGGGAGAGTTAAGCGATATGCCGCAAGCATTACACTCGTACGGCGAATGGGACGAGATAGGCTTGGCGTTCTACCGCGCATCGGGTGCCGTGCTGCCCGGACATACATTGCTTAACGATATACGCCAACTACCGCCGGCAAGCGTGGCGACCTATACGTCGGGCGGATGGGCGATTAGTCCATATGCATCTTTCCTCTGCACTACAAGCGAGCAGCGTGCCTGCACGCCTCAGCAACTTGATGAAGTGATGCTGTCCGTCTTCCGCCGGATGGTGGAAAGTCTGGACGGACGGCAGGTCGTGGTGCCGCTCACTTCCGGCAACGACTCACGTCTGATCCTGTGCATGCTGCGCAGGATGAACTACAGCAATGTGATCTGCTATACGGTCGCCGGCGCTGATGGTAATGAGTATGACGGAGCACATCAGGCTGCGGAGCAGCTGGGTTATCCGCATTACAAGATAGATATGCGTCAGGACGAGGTGCGCGCCTTGTGTTATGCCGTCCCTGAGGACTTTGATCGCTATTACCGCTACGTGGGAGCACTAACTAACTTCTGCTGGCTGTACGACTATGTGGCCATTCGCCGCATGCAAGCGTTGCACCTGCTGGCGGATGATGCCGTGTTTGTGCCCGGGCACTCGGGCGACACGTTCAGCGGAGGCCATCTGGTCAAGGCTGACCTGCGTGCGGATGCCACGGTGCGTGATGCCGTGCGCAGGATGGTATATATAGGTAACGAGTATGAGGTGTTGCCCGAGGTAAGAGAGGTATTGCGTGAGTATTTCTCCGCCACGATGCAGGCGGGCTATCCGGTCTATTCAGCGTACCAGAACTGGATGGTGCAGCACCGCCAGGCGCATAATATACTGAATGCCATACGCGTGTATGACTACTGCGGCTATGATGTGCGGCTACCCTTGTGGGACAACGCGCTGTATGACCTATTTGCCCGCCTGTCGTATGCGGTGCTCAGTGGCTGCCGACTGTACACCGGCTATCTGCAGCAACTCTTCGCGCCCTACCAACTGCCGGTCAGCCCCGTGCATCATGGGCTGTCGTGGTTCAAGATAGCGTGCCGCAAACAGCTTAAGCACCTATTACCTAAACCGCTACTCCGGCGTCTAAGGAAGACGTATGATCCTATCGGGGAAGAGATGCTCAGCCGACCTCTGGGCGATGAACTGAGCCGATGGCTCGGCTATGAACACACATGCACCAACAGCAACGAGCTGCTGCTGCAGTGGTACCTGATGCGTGTGACGGAAGGTCAGGTATAACGCATCCGCTCCTGTAACTTATTCAGCCATAGTAGTATGGCAAACGATGGTCGGTATAGCTTGCTCACGCTGCGGTAGGTAGCCGGCTGCGAACCGAACTGGCGGTAGTGGTTGGCTATGCCGGGATCATCGTTTCCGCCCTCAAAATCAAATAGCAGCCCTTTTTGCTTAGCAAGACGGATGGCTTCGTCTGCCAGCCGTGCTGACGCGCCTGTCTCGGCAGCTGAGGGTAGGTAGGCGGGGATCAGGTAGTACATGTACCGCTTATCCCACAGCACAAACGCTGCGGCTACCGTCCGGGCTCCAGCGTCTTCACCGCTTTCGACTATTCGTATGAACGCCGATTGGCCTGCTCTGCTTGCCTTGCGCTCCAGCACCAGCAGGAACTCGCGCGAGTAAGTCAGCTTGCGACTACGTTCAGCCATGCATTGCTTATGGAAGGCGTAGAACTCTTCGGCGGTCATCTCATAATCCACCTCCAGATCGCCCGCTCGCTTGAGTTGGCGTTGCTTGTTCTTGGAGAAACCATCCTCTACATCGGTGTTATCTGTCAGGTGGTCTATGCGGTACGTTACGCGTTCCTCCACCTTCATCTTCTGCTGCTCGAGCCAGTAGGGCATGGGGTTGCCAATGGGGTAGTGCTGGTAGTAGTAGGCTATCTTCATCTCGCGTAATCGGAGGGTCACCAGCTTGGCCAACTGCTCCTGCAGCGCCGGCGATGCATGCAGCTCACTACTGAGCCATATGCCGCCGAACATGGTCATCTGAGGCATCACGATGAATGTGTATCCCAATCGCTTGCGTAGCAAGTAAGGCATAGCCGCAATCACCTCATCCGTCTTTGCTCCTTGTTCCTTTTTCTTTGCTCCGTCCAGATCGGCGCGTGTGAACAGCATCACATCCCACTGCTTGCCGGCGCACACGGCATCCAACCACCATGGCTGCATCGTCAGCGGCATTTCTGGCTGACGTTGGCAAAACACTGCATATTGCTCTTTGTTGGTCATGATAATCCGTTTCCTGATTAATGCGACTGCAAAGATACGAAAAAAAATCGACATTTCCAATTATTAATACAAAAAAAGTGCAAAAATCTGCACTTTTTATGTTATAAACGTGGCGTAGCCACTATAAACATAGATCAGTTAATTCTCATTTCCGACCGCAAAGATACGAAAATATTTGACATAAGGCTCAGAAGGTGATGCCGGTGTGTAGTGCGATGTGCCAGGTGTGTCGTGTGGTGCGGGTGTATTGGCAGAAGTGTGCGTCGGGGCAGATGAACCAAGCGTATCGCGCCTTGATGGGGAAGGCGTAGCGGATGGATGCGTGTGCGTTGAGCTGATTGTCGGTGAGCAGGTCATTGAGTTCTCTCCATCGTGGTTCGACGTGGAGAGCAGTGGTGCGCATGCCGCTGTAATCGATGCCGGCGCCGAAGAGCATAGCTCCGAATGGGAGTGGGCAGTTGTAGCTACCATCGGCACCGATGTGCCAGATAGAGCAGGCATAGTTGGATTGCAGGGTGAGGAGAGGGTAGGTGTTGTTGGCCGCCTCACCGTAGATGAACTGCTGTCCGCGGCGCATGTCGAACCCTCCGTGAACGGTCAGCCGCCATGCAGGCATCATGTAGCCTAAGGTGGCATCCACGGCATGCGTGTGCAGGCGTCCGATGGGGATGAAGGTGTTGTCGTGGAGCTCCTTTTCCACACGCAGGTACTGATAATCGATCTCGGCGAGCCATCCGCTGCGTCGGGGCATCATGGCGAGCGAGGCGCCGGCGGAGAGACCGTGGTAGTAACTCTCTTTCTTACTACCCGAGAAACGCGTATAAGCGGCACCGGGAGCAACCATGTGGTAGATCTGGCTCTCGCCCAGTTCGCTGTAGAACTTCAGTTCGTTGTTCTGCTTGTAGCGTCCTGCTCCGGCGATGATCATCCATGCGTAGGTGCTGTTCGTGTAACCGATGCCGGCATCCACGCGCAGGTCGGCAACCTTGTTCTTAGGTCGCGGATCGATGTCGCGGTAGCTCTGCAGAGCGCGGAACTGCAAGGCGGCGTGCCAGACGATGTGCTTTCTGACCATCCTGTATCCTCCGCGGAAGAAGTACGTCTCGGTGCGCATACCACCGCCTACGGTGTCCACGGTCAGGTAGGGACGGAGCATATCGTAGTCGGCATTTTCCACGAAGCGGTTGCCATGATTCTGGTTCCAGCTGTACGACGCCTCGCCGAACACGCGGTGGACGGAGTCGATGTCGTGCATCGACTGCGCCTGAACGCTGAATCCGCCGGCTCGGTCACCCTCAATAGCGTAGGTGGATTGACCGTAGTGCCCCGACACGCCGACCTGCGTGGATGAGGTGTCGGTGACGAGGTTAGTGACCAGAAGCAATATGGATAGCAGAGCGTTCATTTGCGCCAGAAATGCGGGTCGGCGTTTTGTGCCATAAGGAAGTCTTCGGATGAGTTGTTGGTGTCTATGAGTTTGCCGTCGTCACCTACCTTGCGGCGCACACACTTGCCGAAGCGGGTCTTGTCCGAGCCGGTCTCGCCCACGAAGGCAAATCCGGCATCGAGGCTCTCGTGCACGCTCGTCCATTGGAAGTCGCTGTGCGGGCACATGTTCACCGCGTCAATGATCCACGCGTTGGGGAAGCGGTATGCACTACCGCTCATCTCAAACGTACCGGCTTGGGTGACGTTGATATAATCGTAGTCGTAGCGATAGTCCTGCAGGTACTGCTCGTCGGTCAGATCGGCAGGCATGCGCCCGATGGCGAAGGTTGTGTTGCCTTGGTTGTTGGGTACCCAGATGGTGAGCGTGTAGCAGTAGATCTTGTTCATGTTCGGCACGTCGGGGTTATCCACATCTGTGACGTTGGCATTTGTGCTGACGTCGTACCACTCAACATCGGCATCGCTCATGTCGAAGGACTGCGAGTTGACCTCGCGGTGATCCATCGCGTTGTCGGCAATCAGGAACGCTCTGCCCGGGAGGACGGGGAACTGCTTGCCGTCGCCGGGCACACGGTAGATAGCATCTGCAGCCATGGCTGAGGACATGATATCCGGTGTGACGGTGAACTTCTTCGTGTTCTTGAACTTGCTCTCCACGAGCACGATGCCATCAGCGTAAAGCAGGCTGTCGGAGTTATTTACGAGCACGAAGTACTTGTCGCCGATGTAGTTCTTGCCTTCGGGAGTCTGTGTGCCTGCAAAGAAGATCTCCGCCAGCACAAAGTCGTTGCTCTCGTGCACAGGGTAGGCCTGCATCTGCAGTGTTTGCTCCTCGGCGAGCGTCAGGCTCTGTTCATAGGCGCGGATGGGGTAACTGTAGTCGTCGCTGACCCGCACTATGCCGTTAAACACGCAGGAGTAGAATCCGGCGGGCAGAGCCGTATAGAACGCCATGCATGTGTCGCCGACACTCTGGCCGCCGGCAATGCGGTACTGGTTGCCCATATTCCTGTCCTCAAAAGTGATCGTGGCGTAGGTGAGTGTGCATGAATCTGGCAGAGCCACCTGCACATGCAGAACGCACTCCTGCCTAACCTCCGGCTCTGTCTTACAGGCCGCTAATCCAAACAAGATGATGCCCATCAAGAGGGCTTTGTAACTATTTTTCATACAATTTTTCATTTTCTTCTTTTCGATTTTCTTATCTCGTTATACTCGAACGATTATTTCACTTTTCAATTTATATAGAGACATTTATTTCCATCCCGAAGTAGGGGCTTGCACTGCGGTGTATAAGAATGCCATCTACATAGTAGTCGGGCAGGTAGTCGAGCAGTTTATTGACATACAGTGCAACGGTGGCGAATTTGGTGACCGTCTTCTGCACACGCAGGTTCAGGTATCCGGCAAACGGTACGGTCTTGCGCCGGAAGACATCCTCGTTGTACTTGAACGTCAGCCATTGCAGGTACGGGTCGCTCATCGATGCCTCGGTGTAGGGGTGCAGCTGTCCGTCCGTGGCGTCCATATAGTGCGTCGGCACACCGTTCTTCCACATCGTCTGCGTGGCGGTGAACCAGTTGAGTTCGAAGGTTGCGCTGACGGTCAGCCCGATGCGCTTGATATGCACGTCGGCGATGATGTTCGTGTTCACGTTCTCGCGTATCGATCCGTCGTTCCAGTCATACAGACCGATATACCGGTCTTTGACGGCGGTGTTGCCGATGGTTTGCGTGAGCTTGTCGGTGGAGAACATCGCCTGACTGTTCTGATACTCTGTCCTGAGCCACGCACCGTTCACGGTGAAACGCGTGCAGATAGCCGGAATACGCGGGCTCTGGTACTGCCATTCGATGCCCTGCTTGCGGATGCTACTACCGTTGGTGGTCATCGGATAGAGCAGCAGCTTCGTATATTCGCTCATCGTGCCGTCGGCGCTGTAGATGGGGTAGGTATAAGCCGCGCAATCGCGCCATGTGCGAAAACCGTCGCTCATTCGCTCTTGGAAGTACGTCACGCTGAACTTATGCTTGCTGATGTCGCCGCCGAAGCGTACCTCCCACTTCATGTTCCTCGCCGGACGCAGATCGGTGTTCGTGGGGTTGATGAGATGCGTGTGGATGTTGATGCTTTGTGCGCCTACTACCAGTGCCTGATCGGGTGCTTTCAGATCTTCGTACAGCATATTCGGGTAGAGCTGTAGCAGGGTGGGCATCTTTGTATGAATACCGAACGCACCTGTTATGCTCAGTTCGCCGCCTTTGACGGGCTGCTTGTAGCTGAGGTTGATACGCGGGTCAAGGTAGCACTTGCCGTGCATCGTGTAGGTCTTGTCCAGTCCTAACAGCGATGTCCCGCGCAGACCGATGCCTAAGTCAAACGCCGGCACAGACTGACTGCTGACTGCTGATTGCTGACTGCTTAAAGGGATATGTATGTCATCCTGAATGTACCACGCCAGCTGGTTGGTGGCCGGGATGTCGTAGTAGGCGCGTGGACGCAGGTTAGTCGTATAGTTCAGCGGACGTGTAAGGTCATAGACCTGCCCGCGACCGAAGTTCTTGTCGTACTTCCACTCAATGCCGGCATCCACCTTGTGGCTGATCATCCATGTGTCAAACGTGAACGAGGCTTTCGGACGGATATATACGTTCAGCGGACGACCTTCCACGCGGTGCGTCGCTACGTATTGTGGTGGCAGGAGCGCGGCGTCCTTGTTGCCCTCGGTCATATTGTCGAGCACAGGCTGCACGGGAGTGGTCAGTTGCACGAACTTTGTCTGCGTTATGTTGCTTATCTCGCCGGAGATGTTTGCCAGTAGCGACGCCGCCCACCAGTCGCTCGACTTGTCGCTCCAGTTCAGCGTGTTCGAAAGGCCTAACTTGTGCAGCTCGCTGCGGTAGGAGTCTTCCTTGTTGAGATGGATATCGGGGTCGTTCTTGTCCGTATCAATATTGCCGGAGTAATCGGCATTCGATTGCAGACGGATGTTGTAATCGCCCACGCTCCAGCGTTGCTGCAGTCGCAGCGAGGCGTTGATGCGGCGGTAGTTCTCCAAGGTGTTGGTCGGGTCGTTCTTCGCACTCAGGTAATCCACCCCCATATAGATCACTGTTGGTTTTTGACTTTCGACTTTCGACTTTCGACTAATCTCAAATCCCTTACCCGCGTAAGCTAACTTACTGAATCCGTCCGCCTTGAAGCGTGCTTTCCACGGCGTGGGTTTGATGCTGCGCTCGATCTTCACCACGCCGGAGGTTATATCGCCGTACTCGGCGTTCGCTATGCCGCGGATGATCTCCACTTTCTCTATGTCATCGGTGGAGATAGTGCGCATATCCACACCTTTGTTCACCGTCTGCCGTGCAGCGTCCTGCGAACTGCTGCCGCCTTGTATGTACTGCATGTTTGCATCGGTTGATACCGGCGCGCCGTCTATCACGAAGCCCGTGCCCAACGAACCGGTGGCGTAGTTGTCATCGCTGCTACCGTCGCCCGCCTCGCGCAGGTGGATGGTGTTGCTGTTGGTCAGTTTGGGATCTTTGATGGTAGCCCCCGGCAGCAGGTTGGTCAGATCGGTGAACGACGACGGCTGCAGGTGCTCCATCGCCTCTTTGTTGATCACGCTGGCGCTGCTGCGGCCGGTGGACTCCTCGGCGGTGACCACTACCTCCTGGATGGTGAACAAACGATCGAGGCTGTCAAGTAAGGCTTGCTGGGCACTATCCAGCACCAACGAATCCGGCCGATCAGCAAGCAGAGCCGCCGGCACTAAAATAGCCCATAGTATGACCCACAAACGTTTCACGTTGCAAAGTTACTATTTTTTTTTGAATTTTGCAATAACTATTTGTAGGTATTTTGCATTTTTTGCTTGCAAATGTGGATTTTTTTTTGTAATTTTGTGTTCGATTTGCAAAAATCGCAAAAATCACCATCAAACAAATGACTAAATGGTACATTCACAAATGGTAAATGAAGTGATGATCGAGTACGATCACGTGACGCACTACTACGGCAAGCGGCTTATCTACGAAGATATGTCCTTCACCGTTCCGCGTGGTCGTATCTTGGGCTTGCTCGGCAAGAACGGCACAGGCAAGACCACTACTATCAATATTCTCTCAGGCTTCATCCAGCCGCATGCAGGCACGTGCCGCCTATTAGGATATGATACGCGAACGATGCCCGCCCGTGAGCGCGCACGAATAGGTTTGTTATTAGAAGGTCACGTGCAGTATCCGTTCATGACCATTGCGCAGATCGAGCGGTTCTACGCGCCGTTCTTCCCCAAGTGGAACAAGGATGCTTATTACGAATTGATGCGTCTGCTGAAGGTGCGTGACTACCAGTTGCTTAGCCAGATGTCCAACGGTCAGCGCAGCCAGGTGGCGTTGGGCCTGCTGATGGCGCAGGATCCAGAGCTGCTGATACTGGATGACTTCTCGCTGGGCTTGGATCCGGGCTACAGACGGCTGTTCGTGGAGTACCTGCGGGACTTTTGCAAGCGCGGCAACAAGACGGTGTTCCTCACCTCGCACATCATCCAGGATCTGGAGCGACTGGTGGACGACTGCATCATCATGGATTATGGCAAGATCTTGAAGCAATGTCCTGTAGGCGAGCTGATCACGCCGGAGAAGACGCTGGAGGACACCTTCATCGACCTGACCGGCAAATATTAGACCGCTGCGCTGAAAGAACAAAGACCGCTACGCTAAAAGAAAAAAGAATAATTAGAAAACAATGATTAAATCAATTTTTTATAAAGAATGGCTCAAGCTCCGCCTCTGCTGGTGTCTGTTTCTTGTGGTGCATATGGGCTTGGTAGTCTATCTGTTGCTCTCGCTGCGCTCCACGCTGCTCGCCTCGGGCGTAGTTGAGACTTGGGCAACGATGATCGGTCGCGACGTGCTGATGGTCAACCAGCTCATGTATCTTCCTGTCGTTACAGGCGTGGGTATTGCTCTCTGCCAATGGTTGCCGGAGATGCAGGTCAAACGCATCCGCCTCACGCTGCATCTGCCGGTTGATTACACCGCCAGTATAGGTGCGATGCTTTTGTGCAGTTTGGTAGGCTTGTGCCTGATCTTTTCGCTGGATGCTGCCTTGCTTGCCGGCGTTGAGCAACTCTGGTTGCCGCGCGAGTTGGTGTGGCGCACGTTCCTGACCTGTCTGCCGTGGTATATTGGCGGACTGTTGGGATATAACGTGACCTCGTGGTGCATGCTTGAGCCGCAATGGAAGATCCGCTGCGCAGATATGCTGATTGGTGCGCCGCTTGTAGCGCTGTGCTTCCTGACCGCGCAGCCGGCTTGCTATATACGGATGTTCCCGTGGCTTCTGCTCTTGCTGGTTGTTACAGTCTGCCTGCCTTTCTATTCCGTTTATCGATTCAAATTGGGAAAACAATGAAAAATTTCAAATCTCAAATATCAAATCTCAAATACCTAATACTTGTACTAGGTCTCATCGTAGCCGCGTGGCTGTTGCCGGCGTTGTATGACCTTGTATCGCCGCGCACTGATCGGTTGCCGTTCGTGGTTTATTCATGTCTGGATAGCACGTTTATCCGCTTTGAGACCACCGGCAAGCAGGTGCGTTATGTGGATTTTCGTGGTCAGGAGTTCACGAAAACTGAGGCGGACAGCCTGTTGCCGCTGTTTGCGTTCCGCCAGCTTGTGGCCGAAGGACGATTGCCGGACAGCCTCTTCGGGGTTGAACTCACGCCGAAAAAGATCCAGCAGAACGCTTTCCACTTCAAGACCTCGCCCAAGCAGCTTAACAAACCGGCTGTAGGTCTTTATACGATGCTCGAGTCTGCTTCCGGTCGCGTCGATCTGCAACTGCCGCCCGATGTGTTCCGCCTGACGGACGAGGGACTGGAGTTCATCGACTGCGAGACGAACAAGGTGAATAAAGCCAAGTCGCTGAGCTTCTCGCGCGAGCTGAGCAAGCATGGGTTTACTTTTCCTGTGGGATTGATATGGGGCAACGCATCCACGCGCAAGGATTATGACAATGGCTTTCTGCTGACTGATGCGAACAGCCGCCTCTTCCAACTGAAGATGGTGAAGGGCGCACCGTGGGTGAGGGAAATTGAAAGGGGAGAAATGAAAATTGAAAGGTTTATCCAACTCTTTACCATCGAGCCGGCGAACAGGAAGCTGGTGGGATTGGTAGTGACGGATGATCATCAACTGTATGCCGTACGCGCGAATGGTACGTTGGCTCATGTGGATATAGACGAATATGATCCTGAGACGATGCAGATCACCATTGTGGGAGATTTGTTCCACTGGACGCTCACGCTCTATACGGCTACCGATTCGCGTTACTACGCCGTTGATGCGGAGAGCTTTGAACGTGTAGCCTGCGAGATTGTGCCTGATCCGGAGTTGCCGCTTAGTCAGCGCATACGGCGTTGGGTGTTGCCCGTGCGGCTGCACTTCACCTCATGGCAGAACCAATATATTCAACCCAACATAAACAACGATTGATATGAAGCGTGAATTTATCCTGATCAACATCATCGGTTTTGATAAGCCGGGCGTGACGTCGGCTGTGACGGAAGTGCTGGGCAAGTACGGCGCGTATATACAAGACATGGGTCAGTCGAACCTGCATCATCAGCTGAACCTGAGCATCCTGATCCGTGTGGATGACCCTTCTACGAGCGGCGAGATGATCAAGGAGGTGCTGTTCTGCTGCTCGCGATTGGAGATGATCGTTCGTTTCACTCCGCTGAGCGAGGAGGAGTATGCTGCTTGGGTTGGACGTCAAGGTCAGGAGCGCTACGTAGTGACGCTGCTGGCGCGTGAGATCAATGCGCGGCATATAGCGCGCGTGACGGCGCTGTTGGCAGGCAGGCAACTGAACATTGACAATATACTGCGCTTGAGTGACCGTCCGGGTCTGGATGTGCCGATAGAGAAACGGCACTCGTGCATCGAGTTCTCGTTGCGCGGCAGTCTGCCCGACCGCGAGGCGCTGCAGCGTGAGTTGATGGCTGTGTCGCGTGAGGAGGGGATAGATATATCGTTCCAGCGCGATGATATGTACCGCCGCAACAGGCGCCTAATCTGCGTAGATATGGATTCGACGTTCATCCAGACGGAGGTGATCGACGAGCTGGCGGAGCGTGCCGGCGTAGGCGACGAGGTGCGGGCGATCACGTTGTCAGCCATGCGCGGGGAGATCGATTTCAAGGAGAGCTTCACGCGCAGAGTAGCGCTACTGAAGGGGTTGGACGTGAGCGCCAAGCAGGATATCATTGATCACCTGCCTATCACGGAAGGTGCTGATAGACTGTTCAGCGTACTGAAACGATGCGGGTTCAAGATAGCCATACTGAGTGGCGGGTTTACCTTTGTGGGCAAGTACCTGCAGCAGCGGTTCGGTGTGGACTTTGTCTATGCCAACGAGCTGGAGGAGCAGGATGGCAAGTTCACCGGTCGCTATATAGGCGAGGTGGTGGATGCCAAGCGCAAGGCGGAGCTGCTGGAGCTGATAGCTCAGGTGGAGCATATCGACCTGGCGCAGGTGATAGCTGTGGGCGATGGCGCCAACGACCTGAATATGTTAGGCAAGGCGGGATTAGGTATCGCTTTTCATGCTAAACCTAAGGTGCAAGCAAGTGCCCAGCAGGCAATCTCTACCGTCGGTTTGGATGGAATATTGTACTTCTTAGGCTTCAAGGATGCGTTCCTCAAATAACCTCGATAGAACCTCGATAAAACCTCGATAAAGTCTCGATGCAGTCTCGATGCAGTCTCGAGAATGTCTCGACAAAGTCGGACAAAATTTTACGCCAAAACATGTTGTAAAACATAAAATAAGGGAGTGCGTTTGCACTCCCTTGTTGTCGGTTGACGTTTGCAGTTGCTTACTCTTGCTCGCCGAGCTTGTAGCAAGCCTCCTCGTCAGCTGCAGATGCCGGCTTGTAGGAATATGTTCCAACCGGAGTCAGCTTCTGTGCCTCTTGAAGAACCTGTGCAACCTCTCTCTCAGTACCCCATAAGTAGTTGGTAGCTGTTACACCGGCATAAGTCCAAGTCCAAGACCAGCACCTGTTAATGGTGTTGTCCAATGTGTTAATGTCAACGTCCTTAGCATTCTTGCTGCAAGCTGAGAACATCAGCGTCATAGCTGCGATAGCTACAAAAAGAATTTTCTTCATAGATCTATGATTTTTTATTTATGTTAATTAACGATGCAAAGATACAAAATAATTTGCATAAATGCAAATATTTGCGCAAAAAATGTATGTTTTTTTGAAAAAATTTGCAAATATGGCTTTTTTTTTGTATCTTTGTGACGGATTATTATACGTATAACTATATTTATGGCAAAACGACCTTCAAAAGCCCGCAATGAGTCGGGCGACAAGTTCATAGAATCGTTGGGAACAACGCAAAAATCCTTTGGCGAGTATGTCGGTCAAGTTAAGACAGGGGTACAGAGCGAGCAGTTCCGCGTGATATGCGCTATCCTGCTGTCGCTGTTCACGTTGTATCTAACGATAGCGTTTGTGAGTTTCTTCTTTACGGGTGTGGCTGATTTCTCTATTCTGGAGATGAGCAGAGCGGAGCGTGCCGCTAACAGGCTGGAGATCCAGAACTGGATGGGTCTGCCGGGTGCTGCGCTGATCTTCCTGCTGGTGCACCGTTCATTTGGTTTGGCTAGTGTAGCGCTGTTGGCGCTGATGGGGGCATGCTCGCTCAGGTTGTTCCACATCGGTCAATTCAAGTTGATGAAGTTCACCTACTGCGCGGTGTTCTGGCTGTTGTATGGTGCTATTGTGTTAGGTTATATCGATTACCTGATCGGCAAGCCGCTGTTCTTCCTGCTGGGCGGTGCGCTCGGTGAGGTGGTGACGCTGTGGGCAGTGTCGTACGTGAGGGTCATCGGCTGGCTGTTCACCCTGCTGGCAGTGGGAGTGATCTTCTTCATATGCGTGGACAAGAACACTATCCCGTTCTTGAAACGCATCGCGCGCTGGGCGCAAGGGCTGTTCAAGAAGAAAGAGAGTGAGCAGGACAGTGTGGAGGTGACGGACGAGCGGGGTGACATGGATAAGCCGGAGGAGACCGTGGGCACTGAGAACTCCATCGAGCTGACGATCACCGGTAAGGATGAGGAGGAGCCAAAACAAGAGGAAGGAGCATCGCTTACGCTGGAGATAGTGGATAATAGCGAACAGGAAACTCCGGAGAATACAGAGGATCTGGATAATCCTGAAAATCAAGATGATATAGAAAAACCGGAGAAATCGGAGAAACTGGATGCGCCTGCTGATCCGGACTTGGAGATAGCCGATGTGAACGAAGTGGAGCTTGCCGAGGATTCGCCCGAAGCGCTGCTGAAGAAGTACGGCGAGTATGATCCACGGAAAGAGCTGGAGTTTTTCCAGTTTCCGGCGTTGGATCTGCTGAAGGTCTATCCGAATGAGACCTCTCCCGTGATCGACCAGCAAGAGCAGCAGAACAACGCAGACCGCATTGTGACCGCGCTACGTAACTTCGGCGTGGAGATCGATAGCATAAAAGCTACCGTTGGCCCAACGGTCACCTTGTATGAGGTTAAGCCGAAGGCCGGCGTGAAGATTGCGCGCATACAGTCGCTGGAGAGTGATATCATGCTATCGCTTGCCGCCAAGGGAATACGAATCATTGCGCCGATGCCGGGCAAGGGAACAGTGGGTATAGAGGTGCCGAACGAGAAACCTCAGACGGTAAGTATGCACTCGGTGATAGCGTCGAAGAACTTCCAGGAGGAGAAGAAGATGCGTCTTCCGATAGCCATGGGACGAACGATCACGAATGATATCTTTATGTTCGACCTGGCCAAGACCCCTCACCTGCTGGTAGCCGGTGCGACAGGTCAAGGTAAATCCGTAGCCATCAACGCCATCATCACCTCGCTGCTGTATAAGAAGCATCCTGCAGAACTGAAGATGGTGCTGGTTGACCCGAAGATGGTTGAGTTTGCGCCGTATAAGCCGTTGCTGCGGCACTACCTGGCAGCGATGCCTGATGTGGATGAGAACCAAGTGGTGATAACGGATTGCGACAAGGTGATCAATACGCTGAACTCGCTGGTGATCGAGATGGAGAACCGCTATAAACTGCTGATGGATGCCGGTGTGCGTAACCTGGAGGATTATAACGACAAGTTCATCCATCGTCGTCTGAATCCGGACAAGGTGGTGGATGGCGCGCTGCACCACCAGTTCCTGCCGTATATAGTGATCGTGATCGACGAGTACGGCGATTTTATCATGCAGGCGGGCAAGCAGGTGGAGACACCTATTGCGCGTATCACGCAGAAGGCGCGCGCCGTAGGAATGCACATGATCCTGGCTACCCAACGTCCGTCGGTGAACATTGTGACCGGTGTGATCAAGGCAAATATCCCGACGCGTATCGCGCTGCGTACGCAATCGGTGATCGACTCGCGCACGGTGCTGGATGCCAAGGGTGCAGAGCAGCTGATTGGTCGCGGTGATATGCTATATGCCGGCAATGGCGACCTGACGCGTATCCAGTGCGCGTTTGTGGATACGCCGGAGGTGGATGCTATCGTTGATCATATCAAGGCGCAGCAGCACTACTTTGAGCCATATCAGTTGCCGGAGTATATACCAGAGGGTGCTGAGGGCGAAGCGCTGGCACCGGGTAGCGTAGATATGAAGCGTCTGGATCCGATGTTCGGCGATGTGGCTCGCTATGTGGTGAACAAACAGGAGGGATCGACCTCGCGTCTGCAACGTGCGTTTGAGATCGGTTACAACCGCGCCGGCAAGCTTAGCGACCAGCTGGAGGCAGCCGGTATCGTTGGCCCAAACAAAGGGCCTAAAGGACGTGACGTGCTGATACAGGATCCAAACCAACTGGAAGCCCTACTTACCGAACTCGGAGTAGGGTAAATAGGGCTTGCGCATTGACCTGCAAAAGGTCGGATAGAGATGGGGTACTTAGAATAGGTACCCCATTTTTACGTAGAAGTTCGCCCACTTCTGGTTGTCCTGCTTATTAAGGGGCATGCCCCAGTCAGCGCTGAGCACGAAGTTCTCGTTCATACCGATCTTCAGTCCCAAGCCGGCCGTCATGTGCGGCATGTAGATGTCCTTTGGGTTGGTGGAGAAGAACTGGCTATAGTCATCGCCGGCGGCTGTTACGCTCTGCTGCAGGGTGGTGTATGTGCCACCGGTGTGCATGGTAACCAGGTCGTCCAGGTCGTAGGGCTGCGTGATCATACCGAGGTCGAAGAACGGGTTGAGACCGATGAAAAAGTGCTGGCGTCCGATGTCGAAGTTCACCACGCGGAAGCGGAATTCGACGTTAGCGTAGAGGAAGCCGTTGGCGAGGATGCGGTTGGCCATCATACCGCGGACACTGTTGCCGCCGCCTAATCCTTCGTAATAAACGCGCTGGATGAACAGGGTGTTCATGTAGTTGTTCATGTAGAACGGCGAGCGACCGGCAATATTGTTCTGGACACCCACACGATAGGCGAAGGTGATACGGTTGATGCCGTTCTTGTCGGTGAAGCATGGAATGTAGTGGCGGAAGGTGGCATTGAACTGCAGGTGGTTGTATCCGGCAGCAGCCTGCTGACCATAGGCGGCATTGAAGGCGGCAGAGTAGGTGAAGAACGCGTCGGCATAGATACCGCTGTTGGGGCCCTGGCGTTTGTCGCGGGTGTCGTATGTTATACCGCCACGTAGGTAGGGATGCCAGCCGCCGTTGGCTTCATCCGCACCAATCAGTCCCCACTGCTTGTACTTCTCGTACAGCCCATCCACACTGGGATCAAGGGGCTTCTGTGCATAGTGCGGAAGCGATGGATCGTAGGTGCTCTTACCATTGAGCATGTTGATGTCGCAATCGTTGATCAGATAACCTAGCACACCTAAACCGGCGTTCCACTTCAAGCCTTTGTAGATAGTGCCCTCTATATCGCCCGCCACGCGTATAAGATCGCGCTTGTACTTATAGAATACGCGCGAGAGGTAGGCGGTGGTGTCGGCCATCTTGCCGGGGTTCTTGTTCCACTGATGCCAGCTGTAGTTGTAGCGCGACTGAAAACCGTTGAAACCGTAGAAGTCGCACATAGCGTCGGGCAGGTAGGTGGCATCGAGAGTCAACCGGTAACCGGGGATGAGATATTTCGAGTCGTAGTTGAAGCGGAAGATACCATGGTGCTTGGTGGTGTAGGCCGCCTCGAGGTAGAGGGAGTGGATGTACTCAGGGTACTGGCTTCCGTCACCATAATAGTAAACGTTGGTGAGCACGCCGCCCTGAAAACCGTAGTCGGCATCATAGGCAACCGATGGCAGGATACCGAAGTTCCAACCGGTCTTGATCTTACGTCCCAGGCTGTCCACCTCCTGGGGCTTGGGCTGACGCTTGGCGGATGCATTCGCCGCCAGCAGCAATACTGCTGCTATAAGACAAAATATACGTTTCATCAATTAATTCAAAAAACTATAAATTATTAACTATTTCAGTATGAACGCTATCGCCACGCCAAGATATGTACCTAACGCATAGCCTACTAGGCCAATCACTATACCTGAGATTAGTACTTTCTTGTTCTTCATAGCTCCCACTACGGGAGGCACGAAAGGCGGCGAGCACAGCAGAGCTATTTGACTCACGCAGAACAGATCGCCGCTTACTTTGGCAATACGGCAGAAGATCAGGTGCAGTCCGGCTGCCACGATCATCACCCATGCTACGAACAGACCGATCATCAGCGAGCCGCCGTTCACGCTGTGGATATCGAACAGCGAAGCTACGATGACGGAGAAGATTAAGATAAAGAACATACCGAGCTCAAATGTCTTGGGCAGCTCGCGCACTTTCTTGAAGAACGACGCGATGATCGATAGGGTGGTAATCGTCAGGATAACGACCAGTTCGTTGAGCGTGCCGGTCAGCAGTAGCGCCAAACCTGCGCCTATGGCTAAGAATAACACGCTCAGCCCCAAGCCGGTGAACATGCCACCTACGTTCCGGCGGGCGAACATCCCGCGGTAGTTCTCCACATCCTTGGTCTCAACAGCCTCATCGGTGCGTCCCTTGCGCGTCACATCCTCGTAGGGGAGAATCTTGCGAAACACCTTGTATCCGCCGCCGATGATGAAGAAGATGTACGGGGTGGTCAACACCATCTCAAATGCCAAAACGATAGCCATCAGCGTTTTATCCACGCCCAGCGAGGCGCCCAGTGCGTTGAAGTTCATCGTGCCGCCGGTGTAGATGCCGGCCATCATCGCCGCTACCTTGTTGAACTCCGGTATGTCGGATGTGCGGAAGATGAAGTATCCGCTCACCACAGCCGTCAGTACGGCCAGCAGACCGCCCACGAGCGACCAGATGGTTTTGGGTAGGGCTTTGGTCCAGAGGCGGAAATCGCAGTTGAAGAGCATCAGCGGGATGGCCAGCGGGACTGCTACCGACATGATTGTTGACTGCAGTTTGCCGAAGGTGAGGGCTGCTTGCGTGCCGGCTTCGAAATGTACAAAGCCAGTCAGTGCAAAGATGATACCTACAGCGTAGGCGGCTACCACGGTGCCAATCTTCTGCATCCACGTCCAGCGCTTGAAGCACTCGATGATCAGCACCGGCACCAGCACATACAGTGCAATGATTACATAAACTCGTATCATATTTTACTTTTTACAATTAACCAATTCCCTTTCAGTTATCCCCTTTTAATTTTCCCCTTTCACTTCTCAATATCCTTACCTGGTACACATATTCCTGCAGGAAGATCCAGAAGGGTAAAGTGATGAACAGCGTCGCCGGAATGAATAGCAGCTGCCAGACGTACTGCACGGAGTTGTGGAATGCGGGATCCTTCACGCTCCAGCGGATGATCAGCCACACTGCCCACAGCGGGATTGTCAGTGCTAGGCTCACCAGGAACAACGGCGAGAGCAGGATGAGTATGATGAATAGCAGCCAGTGTGGTAGCCTGTGCTCCTTGAAGCGGAAGGGTGCAGGCGGGTTAGCGCGCAGCTTGGCGAAGTTCTCCTCGTAGTGCTCATCATCGGGCACCCAAAGGATCTGCTCGCGCATGCGTTGCGTGAGCTCCTCGCGTAGCGCCAGGATCAGTTGCGGGCGCTCCAGATCGCTGTGCTCAGCCACGAACTGCGTCACGTTGATCGGCTTGCCGATGTTCACTGTCAGGTCGTTCCAGAGGTGGTAGTAGTCGCCGTACTCCAAGCCTACGGGCAGTATGTAGATCGGTCTCTCTTTGCCAAACTCATCGTTGGCGCGTAGTGCGATGCGGAAGATCCCTTTGCTGAGCGGCAGTAGCGAGTGCATCGGCCGATGCCTGCCTTCCGGCAAGATGCAGAACGGTACGCCGTCGTGAAGGGTCTCGACTGCCTTGTCCATAGTCTCGTCGTTGTGGCGCACTTCATCCACGCCGTCGCGCATGCGTCGGATGGGCATGATCTTCAGCCAAGTCAGCAGCCTGGCCAGGCGAGGCTTGCGGAAGATATCCGCACGTGCTACAAACACCTTACGCGAACCATCGATGCCCAATATAGCCATTGCATCGCACAGGGCGTTCGTGTGGTTCGGAGCAAAAATCACCGCACCGTCAGTGGGAACGTTCTCACGCCCTACATAGCGGATATGGCGGTAGGAGCGCCGGAACATCCAGTCAACATACGGGCGAAGGAAAGCGTATAGCTTGTTCTTATCTTGAATTTGTGCCATGTATTTGACTATTCGTTTGCTTAAACACAAAAAGCGCACAAAGATACAAAAAAAAAATCGAATATGCAAATTTTTCAACATAATTGTTGAATATTCGTCTATTTTGTCAACCGACATGTCATAATACACGAAAAGCGGAAGTCGAAACTTCCGCTTTTCCGTGGTCCCACTAGGGCTTGAACCTAGGACCCCCTGATTATGAGTCAGGTGCTACTAACCAACTGAGCTATGAGACCTCCCCACGCAAAAACCTTGGCAGGTTCTTTTGCGAGTATTTCAATGAACTTTATTCTTGTGCACGTTTGCGTGCGCACATATCCTTGGCTTCCTGCTTAGTGATGGACTTCTGGCAGTCGTTGAGTTTCGGGATCTTCAGCACGCACTTCGGCATGATCAGGTTCGGATCCTGTGCGATGCTACGGTTGGCAATCCAGAGGTAAACCCAGCAGAACGTGTTGTTGTAGTACTTGCGAGCCAACTGGCTGAGCGATTGACCTTCTACTACTACGGCATCTGCCTTTGTCTCCCAACCCGGATAGAGCTCCAGATCGCAGCGGCCTTCCACCTTCTCTGTTACCGGTGCGGGCATCTCGATGATCTCGGTCGCCGGAGCGCCAACGGTAACGATGGTATCACGATGGATAACAACGATGGTATCGCGGTGGTAAACAACCAATGTGTCAACAACATGCGGACGTTTGCGGCGATGCGGGTGCGACTCGTAATACTTCTCCTCCAGCACCTCAATCGAAGATACGTTCTTCACGTGGTTCTTCTTATTTGCATTGATCTTCCAGCGGAGCATGAGCTCAATGTCATACATGCCGTCGTTGTTTTTGTTCGACTTGCTAAGATAGCGGTTATCCAAGTAGTCCTTTACGTACATGCTATACTGGAAACGAGCACCCAATGCTATCTGACGCGATACGTTGAACTCCGCTATAGCACCGAACGGAACATAGAATATTGACTCAAACTGGTCATGTGCATAGGCATCATCGCCATCCTTGACGTATTTGCCACTATCACTCTCCTTTCCCGTTTTCTCATTGATCTCACCCGTGTCGTGGAACGAAACACTGTTCTTGAACATCGTGCCGCCAAAACCGGCGAACAGACTCAAGCCGAAAATATCCTGCACCGCACGCGGAAACCAAGTGTTAACCATGTTGAATGTAACAAACACTTGACCGCTATGCATCATTCCCTTATGCACGAAGTCACCTTTGGCGACGGTGAGACCAGTTTTTCCATCTATATCCCGAAAAGCCTCGTCATTCTTCGTCCTTACTTGCGGCATAGAGAAATTATACCCCAAACCTAATCCCCAGATAGGACTGAAGTTGTACTCGAAAGTGATACCGGCTGTCGGATAACCTATATTCGAGAATCGATCAGACGGATAGTCACCATGGAAGATATTCATACCACCATGAACTGTTATCGAGAATCCTGTCGTGTTCCACGTCAGGTTATGTGTTTCCTTGAACGGATGCACCCCCATCTCGGTTGTGTCTTTCACAGCCTTATCCTGTGCCATGGCTACACCCACAGCACCGCACAAAGCAATGGTAAGAAATAAAGATTTTACATGCATAATAACAATCTTAGTCGCAATTTATCGTAATCGTAGCATCAAAGCTGCGAACATTTTCTCACAAATCGGCTACAAAGGTACAACTTTTTTTTTAAATATGCAAGAAAAAATGAAAAAAAAATACAAAAAAGCAAAAAAAAGTGCAAAATGTTTGCATTTTTGCATATTTATTTGTAACTTTGTACTCGATTAACGGAAAAATATCATTCCACGATAATTAAATCATTCAAATTATGGACATATTAAAAGCAATGTACGCGCGTGCGAAGAATAACCCGCAGCGCATTGTGTTGCCTGAGGGCGACGAACCTCGTACGCTGGAGGCAGCCAACATCATTCTGGAGCAAGGTCTTGCTAAGTTGACTCTGATCGGTGATCCCGACACCATTCGGAAGATGGCAGCTGAGAAAGGCTATCAGCACGTCGACAAGGCAACAATCTTTGATCCGCAGCGTGATCCGAAGATGGCGGAGTATGCAAACCTGCTGTTTGAACTGCGTAAAGCGAAAGGTTTGACGGAGGAGGAGGCGAAGAAGAAAGCCCAAGATCCGCTTTATCTGGGTTGCCTGATGATCAAGGCAGGCGATGCTGACGGTGAGTTGGCAGGTGCTCGTGGCACGACAGCGGATACGATCCGTCCGGCGTTCCAGATTCTGAAAACCAAGCCGGGCTGCAAGATCGTATCGGGCGCGTTCTTGATGTTCACGCCTGCCAAACACCTGGGCGAGGACGGCTTCCTGTTGTTTGCCGACTGCGCCGTTAACCCTAATCCCAATGCCGAAGAGCTGGCACAGATAGCCGTTTCGACTGCCGAGACGGCACGCACCATCGCCGGCATCGAACCGAGAGTAGCTATGCTTTCGTTCTCCACCAAGGGCTCGGCTAAGCACGAGAATGTTGACAAGGTGACTGCTGCTCTGGCTATCGCTAAAGAGCTGGCGCCCGACCTGGAGATCGATGGTGAGCTACAAGCAGACGCCGCCCTCATACCGAGCGTAGGCGAGAAGAAAGCACCGGGCAGTAAGGTGGCTGGTCATGCCAATGTGCTGGTGTTCCCCGACCTGCAGGCCGGTAATATCGGATACAAGTTGGTAGAGCGCTTCTCCGGCGCCGATGCCGTTGGACCTATTCTGCAAGGCATTGCTGCACCGGTCAACGACCTGAGTCGCGGATGCAAGGTGCAGGACATCGTGCAGATGGTAGTGATCACAGCCAATCAAGCAATTAAATAATCCTCGCCGCGCCAAGATTTGTCGTTATTACGTGATCACGTGATGACGTTATTACGAAGCGCGGCAAAAAGATAACAATGAATCAATTAACCCCCAAATAACAATAAACCATGAAAATCTTAGTTTTGAATTGCGGTAGTTCGTCCATCAAGTATGCCTTGTACAACATGGATGACCAGAGTGTTATGACATCGGGCGGCGCAGAGCGCGTAGGCCTGGATGGTGCGTTCGTAAAGGTGAAGCTCGCTAACGGTGAGAAGAAGCAAATCATGCACGACATGCCCGAGCACACCGAGGGCGTTAAGTTCATCTTCAGCTTGCTGACTGATCCTGAGATAGGCGTTATCAAGAGCCTACAGGAGATCAATGCAGTAGGTCACCGCATGGTGCATGGCGGCGAGAAGTTCGCCAAGTCTGTAGTTATTACGCCGGAGGTGATCAAAGCGTTTGAGGAGGTCAGCGATCTTGCTCCGCTACACAACCCCGCTAACCTGAAAGGTATACGCGCCGTTGAGGAGCTGATGCCGGGTCTGCCGCAGGTAGGCGTGTTCGACACCGCTTTCCACCAGACGATGCCCGCCTATAGTTATATGTACGCCCTCCCATACGAAGTCTACGAGAAGTACGGCGTGCGCCGCTATGGTTTCCACGGCACCTCGCACCGTTATGTCAGCGCACGCGTATGCGAGTTCCTCGGTGTCGATTACACCAAACAACGCATCATCACTTGCCACATCGGCAACGGCGGCTCGCTGGCTGCAGTCAAGAACGGCAAGTGCATGGATACCACTATGGGTCTCACTCCGCTGGAAGGCATCATGATGGGTACCCGCAGTGGTGACGTGGACGGCGGTGCTGTTACGTTCCTCGAGAAGAAGCTCGGGCTGAGTCCTGACGAGATGTCCGACTTCCTGAATAAGAAGTCCGGCGTTGCAGGTGTGTCAGGCGTTGGCTCAGATATGCGTGACCTTGAGGCGGCTTGCGCGGCGGGCAACGAACGCGCACAACTGGCTACCGACATGTATAACTACAAGATCAAGAAGTATGTAGGTGCCTTTGCTGCTGCTATGGGTGGTGTGGATATCATCGTGTTCACAGCAGGTGTAGGTGAGAACCAGGCATCGATGCGCGCCGCTGTATGCCGCGACATGGAGTTCATGGGCGTGAAGGTCGATGAGGCACTGAACGCTACAATCCGTGGCAAGGAGGCTGTGATCTCTACGCCTGACTCGAAGGTGAAGGTAGTGGTTATTCCCACCGACGAAGAACTGATGATCGCAAGTGACACCGCTGCATTGGTAGGATAAGCTACGCGTTTCTTTCGTATTTTTCGTATCATACGTAAACTACGAAAGTTACATGTAACAACGAACACTACGCAAACTACGTGAAACTTAACTGCATGAGCAAAGTAATCATTTATCAATGCTTTCCGCGTTGGCTCACAAACTATGTGACCGCCTGTGTGCCGGGTGGTGCCAAAGCCATCAACGGCTGCGGCACGTATGCGGGCATCACGACTAAGGCGCTGAAAGGCATATCCGAGCTTGGTGCCACGCACGTCTGGTACACAGGCGTGCTGCGCCACGCTACGGCCGAACTGAACACACCGTCGATCACCAAAGGTAAGGCAGGCAGTCCGTACGCTATAACCGACTACTACGACGTTGACCCCGACCTGGCCGTGCATGCTGACAAGCGCATGGCGGAGTTTGAGGCACTCGTGGCACGCACGCACAAGGCAGGGCTGAAGGTGATCATCGACTTTGTGCCTAACCATGTGTCGCGTGAGTACAAATCCGAGTGCCGACCGAAAGGTGTGGAGGATCTTGGAGAGCACGACCACCCTGAGTGGGCGTTCTCGCCGCTGAACAATTTCTACTATCTGCCCGGCGAGGAGTTCAGTCCGCAGTTCGATATCCAGGGCTACCATGAGTGCCCCGCCAAAGTGACGGGCAACGACTGTTTCACGGCTCATCCGTCGGTGAACGACTGGTACGAGACAGTCAAACTCAACTACGGTGTGCACTACATGGGCGGCTGCGAGAAGCAGTTCGACCCGATTCCCGACACCTGGCGCAAGATGTGCGACATCCTGCTGTTCTGGGCGGGAAAGGGCATCGATGCGTTCCGCGTGGATATGGCGCACATGGTGCCCGTGGAGTTCTTCGATTGGGCGATCCACCGCGTGAAGGCTGTGTTCCCCGCGGTGCAGTTCATCGCAGAGATCTACGATCCTAATCTGTACCGTCCGTACATCCATGCGGGGTTCGACTACCTGTACGACAAGGTGGGTATGTACGACTACCTGCGCGGTGTGACTAGCCATGACTATAGTGCCGAGGGCATCTCGCAGCAGTGGCAGGCCAATGGCGATATACTGAATCATATGCTATATTTCCTGGAGAACCACGACGAGCAGCGCATTGCTTCGGGCTTCTTCTGCGGTAGCGGCTTGGCTGCTGAGCCTGCGATGATCGTAGCCGCCACTCTGGGCACTAACCCCGTGATGATCTACTCCGGACAAGAGCTGGGCGAGAAGGCGATGGATGTGGAAGGTTTCTCCGGCATCGACGGGCGCACGACAATCTTTGACTACTGGGGCGTGAAGAGCATCCAGGCTTGGGCTAACGAGGGTAAGTTCGACGGAGCAGGGCTTGATCCTGAGCAGCGTGAACTGCGCGCGTTCTACAGCCGTCTGCTGCAGATAGCCAAAAAGAGTCCCGCCATCGGCGAAGGCAAGATGTACGACTTGGAGTACGCGCAAGGTGAAGGCTTCAACCGCCACCAGCAGTTCGCCTTCCTCAGGAAGCACCAGAAGGAAACCCTGCTCATCGTCGTGAACTTCGATGATCATGAGGTCAACGTGCCCGTCACTATACCTACCGATGCGTTCATCTACCTGCAGATGGAGGAGAAGATCAGCGTGCATGCCGAAGACCTGCTCTCCGGCATCGTGCACGAAGGTCCGCTCATGGCAGGCACTCCGCTGCACATCACCCTGCCCGCCTGGACAGGAGCCATTCTTAAATTACATTAAATGTAATGTTGTTTACGTGATTTGTGTATTTTACGTTACAACGAAACTATAAAAAATACGAAAATTACGAAAACTACAAAAACTACGTGCAACAAAGTGGAACATTTTCGCGACTACATGACGCTTGTCCGTTGTCAGAACCTGCTGATGACGGCTATCGTATTGTTCGTTATGGAGCGATGGGTGGCAACACCCATCCTCCGTGCTGCGTACTTCGGCGAGCAGTTGCCATGGTGGCTGCTCACCCTGCTGATCATCGCTACAGTGCTGATTGCTGCCGGCGGGTACGTGATCAACGACTACTTCGATGTCAAGATCGATGCCATCAACCGTCCCGACAAACTCATCGTGACGCGTAGCGTGAGCAAGCAGCAAGCCATGCGTCTGTTCCAGGTGCTGACGGCGGCAGGTATCCTATGCGGACTGATAGCTGCCTGGTGCGTCAGGAGCTGGACGCTGGGAGTGATCTTCGTATTCGTGCCAGGCTTACTGTGGTTCTACTCGGCATCGTACAAGCGCCAGCTGCTTATCGGTAATCTGATCATCGCGCTGATCGCAGCACTCAGTCCGCTGGTGATAGCAATCAGTAATGTGGCGTACCTCAAGTTGCACTACGCTGATGTCAACGGCATCGATGTGCTCAGTTACACCTCCTTGCCGCACGATATCTACCTATGGATAGGTGGCTTTGCAACGTTTGCGTTCATCGGCACGCTCATCCGTGAGATCATCAAGGATATGCAAGATCAGATGGGCGACCGCGAGCTGGAGTGCCACTCGTTGCCTGTCGTGCTGGGTGATCAGCCCACCAAGATCATCGTCACTGCCCTGCTCCTGCTTATGGCAGGCGCTATCGTGTGGCTCGCATGGTGGGTGATCCCTTTCCCGCAAGGCTGGCAGTCGCTGCACTCGCGTTACGTCGTGCTTGGACTGCTTATACCTATCGTCTGCGTCATCTGGCAGCTATGGGCGGCACGCATATCCTCCGACTATCGCACAGCCCAGACGGTGATGAAGTTCGTGCTGCTGATGGGTGTGCTCTATAGTTTCGTGATCAATCAGATGCTATGAACATCATTCTCGGATCTCAGTCGCCTCGTCGCCGCGAACTATTGAGCGGTTTGGATATTCCTCATACCGATGTCAGCATTGATGCCGACGAGACCTATCCTGCTGACCTGCAGGGTGGCGAAATACCTATATATATTTCGCGCGCAAAAGCGCTG
The DNA here is from genome assembly GCA_002309255.1 of Bacteroidales bacterium UBA1216. Lineage (GTDB taxonomy): Bacteria > Bacteroidota > Bacteroidia > Bacteroidales > Paludibacteraceae > Colicola. The sequence continues at coordinate 30,549 of DBXI01000023.1, forward strand.
GCGTACATGCGCACGCACACGCTCGCGCCCGACGATCTGCTTATCACCTCCGACACCATTGTCTGGCTCGACGGTCGTGTACTCGGCAAGCCACGCGACGAGGCCGAAGCCTGCGAAATGCTGCGACTGCTTAGCGGCAAGACGCATCAGGTCTTCACTGCCGTCACCTTCGCGCGTCATGATCAGATGACCACCGAGGTGGATTGCACCGATGTCACCTTCGACCCGCTTACCGAGCGGGACATCCACTACTACGTCACACACTATCACCCCTTGGACAAAGCAGGTGCCTACGGCATACAAGAGTGGATAGGTTACATCGCTGCCGGACATATCAGCGGTTCGTTCTACACCGTCATGGGCTTTCCTACGCATCTGGTGCATCGTTACTTGAGACAGAACCATTTGGTATGAAATACTCCGTTGCAAATATCGATTGCTCGCATCTGGCTGAGTGGCAGACGGATGTGCTGATGCAGCAACTGGCTGAACTCGGCTTTGACTCGTTTGAGCAGAACGACTCAACTCTCCGCGCCTATATCCCCACTAATCTTCTTTCCGAAGAATCTGTCGCATCCGTACTCGGTGAAGCCATTCTGCTGTCTATCGAGTCCTGCCCTGACGAGAACTGGAACGCAACATGGGAAGCCTCTCACGAGATCGAACAACTGCCGCTCGGCGTGCGCATCGTCCCTCATTGCGCCTTCGGTGCGGGACATCATGAGACCACCGCCATGATGATCGATGAACTCATAAACGCCGACCTCACATGCAAACGCGTCATGGACCACGGTACAGGCACAGGCGTGCTCGCTATCTTTGCTGCCAAATTGGGTGCCGACTATGTCCTTGCGGACGACATTGACGAGAATAGCGTCCGTAACGCCCGCGAGAATGCCGCTTTCAACAATGTGGAAATAGATGTCCGCATGGCTTCCTCCCTTCAATACTCACAGTTCAACTTCATCCTGGCCAATATCCACCGCAACATCCTGCTCGCGCAGATGCCCGACTTTGCACATGCTCTGACCGCAGACGGCGAACTATGGCTGTCAGGCTTCTACGAGACGGATATCCCTGTCCTCATCGCTGCTGCCGCTGACAACGGTCTGCTACACATCCGCACACGCGCCAATGGAGAATGGCGCATGCTCGCTTTCCGCAAACCCTGAGTCCTTGTTCCTACAGCAACCATGCATGGCTGCACCCTTCTAACACCTCGGACTGCCATTTTGTCAGTCTAAAGGGGTTTGGTACGTTCTTTGAATAGTTCATAGTGAAGTGACCGGTCGGAATCACGAGATTACGGGATTTCGAGATCACGAAAAAGAATAACAATTAAAAGCCAAATACTATGAACTATCAGAACAACAATTCCAACAACGAGAACCTGAAGAAGTACGCCATCGACTTGTGCGAGCGGGCTTCACAAGGCAAACTCGACCCCGTCATCGGACGAGATGACGAGATCCGGCGGGTATTACAGATACTTAGCCGCAGAACGAAGAACAACCCTATCCTCATCGGCGAACCCGGTGTGGGTAAGACCGCTATCGCCGAGGGGTTGGCGCACCGTATAGTACGCGGTGATGTGCCGGAGAACCTCAAGCGTAAGAAGATCTACAGCCTTGACATGGGTGCCCTCATCGCCGGCGCGAAGTACCAGGGCGAGTTTGAGGAGCGACTGAAAGGTGTGATCAACGAGGTGACCGCCGCTGCAGGCGAGATCATCCTGTTCATCGACGAGATACATACGCTCGTGGGGGCAGGCAAGACCTCCGGCGCGATGGATGCGGCGAACATCCTAAAGCCTGCGCTGGCACGAGGTGACCTGCGCGCCATAGGTGCCACCACGCTCAACGAGTACCAGAAGTACTTCGAGACTGATAAGGCGCTGGAGCGACGGTTTCAGATTGTGATGATTGACGAGCCGGATGAGAGTGCGACCATCAGTATCCTGCGTGGACTGAAGGAGCGCTACGAGACCCACCACAAGGTGCGTATCAAGGACGATGCGCTCATCGCAGCCGTCACACTCAGCGCACGGTACATCACCGACCGCTTCCTGCCCGACAAGGCCATCGACCTCGTCGATGAGGCGGCAGCTAAGCTGCGGCTCGAAGTAGATAGCAAGCCTGAGGAACTCGATGCACTCGATCGCCAGATCAAGCAGCTGGAGATAGAGCGCGAGGCTATCAAGCGCGAGAACGACGAAGCCAAGCTGGGCGAGATCAAAGCACAACTGGCTGAACTGAAGAAGAAATCCGACGAACTCAACGCTCGCTGGGCGAAGGAGAAAGGCTACATAGCCACCATCCAGAACGAGAAAGCCAGCATCGAGCAGATGAAGCATGAGGCGGACGTAGCGGAGCGCGAAGGCAACTACGGCAAGGTGGCGGAGATCCGCTACGGCAAGATCAAGCAGGCCGAGGCGAACATCAAGGCGGCGCAGGAATCCCTGCATACCATGGACAACGGCGATAGCCTGATCAAGGAAGAGGTTGACGAAGATGACATCGCCGAGGTAGTAGCCCGCTGGACGGGAATCCCCGTAACGAAGATGATGCAATCCGAGCGCGACAAGCTGCTGCATCTGGAGGAAGAGCTGCACAAGCGCGTAGTTGGTCAGGACGAGGCCATTGAGGCGGTGAGCGACGCTATACGCCGCAGCCGCGCAGGCTTGCAGGATCCGAAGCGACCGATAGGCTCGTTCATCTTCCTTGGTACAACGGGCGTCGGAAAGACCGAACTCGCCAAAGCACTCGCCGATTATCTGTTCGACGACGAGAACATGATGACCCGTATCGATATGTCGGAGTATCAGGAGAAGTTCTCGGCCACTCGACTCATCGGTGCGCCTCCGGGGTACGTCGGTTACGATGAGGGCGGTCAGCTCACTGAGGCCATCCGCCGCAAGCCATACAGCGTCGTGCTGTTCGATGAGATCGAGAAAGCGCACCCCGACGTGTTCAACNNTTCAACGTGCTGCTGCAGGTGCTCGATGATGGTCGACTGACGGACAACAAAGGCCGCGTAGTCAACTTCAAGAACACCCTGATCATCCTCACATCCAACCTCGGTTCGCAGCTCATACGTGAGAATGCGGAGAAAGGTGTGGACACAGAAACCACGCGCAACCAGGTGCTCGAGCTGCTGAGGCAGACCATCCGGCCGGAGTTCCTTAACCGTATCGACGAGACGATCATGTTCCAGCCACTCAACGAGAAGCAGATCCGCGACATTGTCGGATTGCAGATCAAGAGTGTGCACAAGATGCTCATGGACAGCGGTATAGATCTGCGCGTGACCGATGATGCGATCGACTACATCGCCCGCGAGGGTTACGACCCGCAGTTCGGCGCACGTCCCGTCAAGCGCGCACTGCAGCGGCTCGTGCTGAACGAACTGAGCAAGTCGATCATCGCCGGACGCGTCGATCGTACACACCCCGTGATCGTCGAGCTACGCGACGGCGAATTGCGATTCAGGAACTAACAAGATTGATGCTTATATCGCAAATCGTGTGAGCTTGTATGAACCCTATAAAAGCAAGAGGAGTGCCCTCCCAATGGGGCGCTCCTCTTTTGATGCTGGTGGTGCTATAACGACCACTCGAAGCCGTCCTTGGTGTCCTTGACCTTGAACCCAAGTTCGGTCAGAGAGTTTCGGATCCGGTCGGATGTAGTCCAGTCCTTGTTGCGCTTGGCATCGAGTCTGATGTTCAGCAGCAGATCGATAGCACCGTTGTAAGCAGCCTGTTGGCCATTGGCCACGGGCTGCTGTCCGTTTGAGGCATCGAGTTGGAGTCCGAGGACATCGATGGCATAGAGCTGCCATACGTCGCGCAGTTCGCGGAGCTCGCCCTCGCTGATCGCAGCCTTGCCGTCAGCAACGGAGTTGATGAGCTTGGCAGAGTCGAAGAGGTGTGAGATGACGATGGGGGTGTTCAGGTCGTCATCCATGGCCGCGGCGCACGCTGCGCGCAGACCGCTGACGCTGTTGGATGACAGACCGGCTTCACCTGTCGGAACGCCGGCGCTGTCCGACGGCTCAATCTTCATCAGGCGTTGGTAGGCCTCTTGCAGGCGTTGGAAGCCTTTCTCCGCAGCCTCGAGTGCCTCGGATGAAAAGTCCACCGTGGAGCGGTAGTGCGCCATGAGGATGAAGAAACGGATGGTCATCGGGCTGAAAGGCTTGGAGAGCAGATCGTGCTGGCCGGAGAAGAACTGGCGGAGGGTGATAAAGTTGTTGTAGGACTTGCCCATCTTCTTGCCGGCGATGGTGATCATGTTGTTGTGCATCCAGTAGTGCACGGTGTCGTGGCCCAGTGCCGCGCATGACTGCGCTATCTCCGCCTCGTGGTGGGGGAACATGAGATCCATGCCGCCTCCGTGGATGTCGAACTCCTCGCCCAGATACTTGGTTCCCATCGCCGAGCACTCCATGTGCCATCCGGGGAATCCCTCGCTATGCAGCACTTTACGCTCGCCGTCCTCGGTATAGCGGAAGTCAGCCGGCCAGTGCATGATATGCTCTGGTGCCGCTTTCTTCCAGAGGGCGAAGTCGAAGGAGTGCCGTTTCTCGTCCTGCCCGTCGAGTTCGCGCGTGTTCGTGACTATATCCTCGAGGTTGCGGCCGCTGAGCTTGCCGTAGGGGAAGTCCTGCGCATAGCGCTCCACATCCATGTATATGCTGCCGTTGGAGACATACGCGTAGCCCTTGTCCAGGATCTTCTGCACGAAGGCAATCTGCTCGATGATGTGTCCGGACGCATGGGGCTCGATGGAGGGCGGAAGTACGTTGAGCGCCTCCATGTCGTGGTGGTAGCGGTTGGTGAAGAACTGCACCACCTCCATGGGCTCGACCTGCTCGAGACGGGCTTTCTTGGCTATCTTGTCCTCCCCTTCGTCTGCATCGTGCTCCAGGTGTCCGACATCGGTAATGTTACGCACGTAGCGCACCTTGTAGCCTAGGCTGGTGAGGTAACGGAAGAGTATATCGAAGGTGATCGCCGGCCGTGCGTGCCCCAGATGGGCATCACCATAGACCGTCGGTCCGCATACGTACATGCCTGCATGACCCTCGTGAAGAGGCTTGAAGAACTCTTTGGTTCGCGTGAGTGAGTTGTAGATTTCTAACATGATCTGATATATTTAGTCGCTGGTTAGTTATTCGTTCTTGAATCCGTACCCGTTGGTGAACCCTCCGACCGAAAGGATCTGCGGTGTGAACGGCCAGAGGTAGATGGGTGCTTTGACATAGTCGTAGTCGTAGAAGAGGTAGGTGTAGTACTCGTCCTCGTATGCCACGATGTCGGCGCCCCATGCCTGAGGCACATAGCCCTCGGATAGGAGTGTAGTGATCTCCTCGGTACTGAGCGCCTTGAACAGTCCGCGGATAGCCAGATTGGTCTCAGTTCCATCCGCATAGGTGCAGCCGTACTTCTCCCAGCTGTCGTTCTGTCCGCGCCATCCGGGGTAGAGCAGCGGATCATCCTCCATACCCTCGGGGCATTGTGCGGTAAGCCTGTAGCCCACGGTCTGCATGGCGTCAACGTGCTTGGTGTAGATATAGTCGGATATGGTGTTGCCGTTGGGGAAGGTATAGTAACCGTTCGTCTTGAGGCCGTCAATCATCGCCCGTGTGAGCTCCTTGATGTACCTGACCTTGACCGGCAGCAGTCCTGTTCTAACGAGGGTGAAGCGTCTGTCACCCTCGCCGGCGAACTCAAATCCCCGCTCCTGTATGATGGCGTTCAGAAGCGAGCCCTCACGCGCAATGAAGGCGTCTGTTCGGGCCTTGGCCGCACTACCGAAAGCGCGGTTGCGTATGCGGTCGAGATAGATGCGGGCCTCGCGGTAGTCGCCGAGTGCCGCACATGCCTCGGCATAGCCGAGGTACATCTCTGACAGGCGCATATAGGGGCCGTTGATACCTGAGTTGCGCTGTGTTGCCACCCAGGGATTGGCCTGACGGTTCTCGTCCCACTTGTTGAACGCCAGACCGCCTCCGCTGGCCTTGGAGTTAGGCACGAAGGGTATGAGCTTCTCTCTGCCCTCGCCATCCGAGCCGGTCACGGTAACCGCTACGTCGCGCCGCTTGTCCTGCGGATCGAAGACGCCGTAATAGAAGGCGGGATTGATACGCCCCTGGCCGTACGCCTTGCACGGGTAGGCATTCTTGGAGCCGCCGTCGGAGGGGCGACCGAAGGAGTAGGGGCGTGCATCGTAACCGATGCCCTGCTGCATGGGGTACTCGTAGATCGATTCGTCGGCATAGATGTCATCGCCGTTCATCATCTGCTGGAAGAAGTACTGGTAGGGGTTGTCGTAGATGCGTCCCGCATCGTCGGTGCGAGGGTCGGTATCGTGGAAGACGGCTGTTCCGCTGTGCTCGTCAAAGGCCTTGCGGAAGTAGGTCCTGGCCAGGGCATAGAAGCGCTGCCAGTCGGTCCGTCGGGCATAGGTGGCATCATTATTGGCTGTACCTAACTGCTCATAGGTGACAGGTTCGCCCTTCAGGTTCACGCGCGCCAGATCACCACGGCGTGTCTGATACCCTCCCGCCTCAAGGGCCATGCGTCCGATCAGTCCGTCGACGTAGGTCTGCGAGAAGCGGTTCTTGGCTGTAACGGGTGACATGAGCGGTTCCACCCGCTGGAGCTCCTCTAGGCACTTCTCGTAGATCCAGTCGCGTCCGACCAATCCGACCGCAGCCTCGCCGATACGGGTGTTGTATGGCACGTCGCCGAAGTTCTTGATCAGTTCGCGATACGCGGTGGCGCGCATAGCTACCGCTTCGCCGTACAGCTGCCCTATCCCGGTGCGTTCGCCTGTGAACATCGACTCGTAGTCCTCCCGGGCTTCGAAAGACTCGGTTATAGCGTTGGAGACGGCTATGATCTTATACAGCCCGGCGTAGATATCATCCTCCTTCAGGTAGGAGAGCAGGCCGTACTGTCCTGCGTAGTTGCCGTTCTGATACAGGCATTCCGGCCAATGTCTGCCGGGTTGGTTGGCAAACGACTCGGGGTGGCGGGTTATATCCGACCCGGGCACATCGGCTGCGTACCACAGTCCGTCGCCGAATACCTTGCCCTGTGCGCACACACGCCAGGTCTCGTACAGGCCGGTCATGGCCATACGGATATTGGCCTCTGAAGATGTAACAAAATCGCCGTCCATGGTAGAGGCGGAGTGGGTCTCCAGAAAATCATGACATGCCGGCAGCAGTCCGACCAGCAGGATGATGAGTGCCGTATATATACCTTTGTTCATGTCCGTTAGAAGAATGCAAGATTAAGCCCGAAAGTGAATGTGCGTGCTTTGGGGTATGCCAGATAGTCATACGCCGGAGTGGGGAAGCCCCCGGTCTGCGGTGTGGTGTTCACGTCGGGATCGAGTCCGCTATAGCCGGTTATGCAGAACAGGTTGCCGCCCGTGAAATAGACGCGGAGCTTGCTGATACGTGCCTTCTGCATCCATTTGTCGGGGAAGGTGTAGCCTACCGTGAGCGTGTTCAGGCGCAAGTAGGATGCATCCTCGATGAAATCCGACGACACGATGCCGTATTCATAATAGGGCAAGCCGTACCGTGCACCGGCGTTGAGGGCGCGCAGTCCGTCGGGGTCGGTGACCGGTACGAGGTCGCCTGCGTCGTTCACGTCGTACATCCTCCACGCATCAGCCAGAAAGGCCAGGCGGTTGGAGCCGAGCGAATAATCCTTGTTGCCCATCATAGAGTACATGGCATTGGCGTTATACACGCAGCCGCCAATCTGATAGACGAAACCGGCCGCGAGATCCAGCCCCTGCCAGTTCAGGTAGATGTTGAAGCCGCCGGTGTGTTCGGGCATAGCGTGTCCGAGAATAGTGACATCATCATTGTTGACCACGCCATCGCCGTTGACGTCCCTGAACTTGACCATACCCGGGAAAGCGTTCTGAGCCTTGTTCTTGAACTGGCCGCCGGTAGCATAGTTCGCTATGTCCGCCAGATCGGGGATGCCAGGGCGCAGCTGCCATATGCCCGTGGCGGCATAGACGTCCATGTCGAAGTCATCGACGGTGTAGAAGCCGTCGCTGACGAACCCGGCAATGGCGCCTACGGGGTGTCCGCAGCGGATGACGTAGTCATAGTAGGGCCTGCGCATGTACTCACCCCAGTTGGTATGCGTGTCGGCTATCACGTCCGGCGCCAGCCGGTCGATATTGTTCCTGTTGTAGTTATAGGTGATGTTGACGCCTACCGTCAGATCTTTCGAGCGGTAAAGGTCTGCGTGCAGGGACAACTCGACACCCCTGTTGGAGGTCTGACCGATGTTCTGATACTGATAGCTGTAGCCGGTAGTAGCGTCCACGGGCACGCGCATCAGGATATCTTTCGTCGTATTGCAATAACCCTCAACCGATCCGCGGAGCCGTCCGTTCAGGAATCCGAAATCCAGCGCCAGGTTGCGGCTGACTGTTTTCTCCCATTTGAGGTCGTTGTTGCCCATCAGTTCGGCAGGCTGGTAGATGTTGGCAGGCGAGCCGTCAATGGTGACGGTGGCTGTTGTCCACAGTCCGCTCTGCCAAAGCGAGGCGTCGATATTGTCGGAGCCTGACATGCCCCACGACAGGCGGAGCTTGAGGTTGTCCAGCCAGTTGGACGCGCTCTCCATGAACGGCTCTTCGGATATGCGCCATGCTGCTGCAAAGGCGGGAAAATACCCCCAATGGTGCCTGGGTGCAAACTTCGAGCTGCCGTCTGCGCGGAAGGTGGCGGTAAAGAGGTACCTGTCGAGCAGGTCGTAGTTGATACGCCCGAACCATGAGAGCGTGCGTGTGGGTACGCCGACGGCGTTACCGAACTCGTCCTTGCCGAGCGAGGAGTCGGTGAGAGACAGACGAGCCATAGCCAGGTCCAGATTATAGGAATCCGGGTAGCCCGCGCCATAGATATGGCTGACGGATGAGTTGCCGGATAGCAGCTCGTTGCCTGCCAGCAAGGACAGGCGGTGGGCAGCCCCCAGACCCTGCACCTGATAACTCAGGGTTGTCGCCCAGCGCAGATTGGAGCCCTTGCCCTGTGTGAGCCGTGCTGCCGTGTATCCGGTGAGGTGGCCTCCGTCCCAGTAGTTGGTCTCGTCCCAGTAGCGTCCTAACGCGAGTTCGCTCTTGGCAGTCAGACCTGTCAGGGGAGTCCAGGTCAGGCCGACACTACCCGTCAGGCGGATACGTCTGGTGGTGTTCTGGTAGTTGTTGAGCGTGGATGTAGGACTGTTGGACAGCTCCATGTAGGTATCGCCGTTGCCGAAATAGGCGGTCTTGTCCTCGCCTAAGGGGGTGTCGATCGGGCGGAACCTGTAGGCGGAGGCCGCCAGCTCGTACATCTCACTTACCCCACGGTAGTTCCGCTCCGTGTAACGGATGTCGGCATCCGCATGCAGGCTCTCCAGGATCTTCTGGCTTACCTTGACGTTAGCGTTCCACCGCCTGAAACCGGTATTGCGCAATATGCCTCCGTCATCGGCATAGCTGAATGTGGCGTAGTACTTGGTCCATGGCGTGCCGCCGCTGAGCGTCACGTCATGATTCCAGCTGCCTGCGTTACCTATTATCTCGTCCACATAGTCATGTACCCGGAAGTTGCGGTAGTCATCAAGATGATTGCCGTAAGCGCTGCCGAGGCCGAAGTACCTGGCCACATTATCGCCATACGAGTCACCGTACGCCTGTGCGTACGCCCACGTGTACCTTACATAGTCGTACGCGCTGAGGGTGCTGAGCTTGCGCGTGTTGGTCTTGAGCTGGTAGTACATGTTGTAGTTGATCTTCACCTTCTGCCGTCCGTCGGCACTCTTGGTGGTGATCAGTATGATCCCGTTCGCCCCGCGTGCGCCGTAGATGGCAGTAGAAGCTGCATCCTTGAGCACGTCGATGCCGGCTATGTTGTCCGCAGGGATGTCGCTGATGTCACTCACGACTATTCCGTCCACCACGTAGAGCGGGTCGTTGGACTGTGTGATGGACCCGCCTCCGCGTATGCGTACGGCCGGACTGCCTCCGGGACGGCCGTCCTGCGACATGACACTCACACCAGCTATATGCCCCTGCAGAGCCTGCGTGACATCGGACACAGGAACATCTGACAGCTCGTCGCCGCTGACGGACGCAACGGAGCCGGTCAGATCCCTGCGGCTGGTTGTGCCGTAGCCGATCACCACCACATCGTTCAGCCTGGTCACGTCCTCCTCCATGGTGACAAGCATGCTCTCGGCTGCTGTGGCGGACAGAGTGCGGAAGCCCATGTAGGTGAATGTAAGCGGAGTGCCTTGCGGCACATCTATGCTGAAGCGGCCGTCCGGATCCGTGATGGTGCCTTGCCCCTTCCCCCACATGATGTTCACACCCGTGAGCGGCTCGCCGGCGGCATCCTGTACGGTTCCGGAGAAGAGTGCTTGGGCAAAACATGTCAGTCCCATTGCATTAAGCAACAGGACTGACATCAATTTCGGTATGTCGGGCATGCGGTACTTCATGCACGTGTTACCTGGACCGCAAGCGGGCTACAGTAATGTGTCCGGATCGAGGTTGCACTTCTCGATATCGAGGAAGTACTTGTACGTATCCACCTTGAGTTCCCCGCATGCGAGTTCGTCGCAGACGATTATTCCGTGCTGGTGCATCTGCAGGGCGCTGATGGTCCACATATGCGATACGCCGCCTTCCACTGCGTGCTGCAGGGCGCGAGCCTTATTGTGGCCGTTCACGAGGATAAGCACCTCCTTGGCATCCATCACCGTACCTACACCTACCGTCAGCGCGGTCTTCGGCACGAGGTTGATGTCGTTGTTGAAGAAGCGCGAGTTAGCGATGATCGTGTCGGTGGTCAGCTCTTTCTTGCGTGTGCGCGAGGTGAGCGACGAGCCCGGCTCGTTGAAGGCGATGTGCCCATCGGGACCGATGCCGCCGAGGAACAGGTGAATACCGCCGTAGTTCTTGATCTTAGCCTCATAGCGTGCGCACTCGGCCTCCAGGTCGGGAGCGTTGCCGTTCAGGATATTCACGTTCTCCTTGCGGATATCAATGTGCGAGAAGAAGTTGTTCCACATGAATGAATGGTAGCT
>DBXI01000023.1:41772-41929 GCA_002309255.1 Bacteroidales bacterium UBA1216
GAGCCGGTAGGCAGACCGAGCACGAATGGATTACTCTCCTTCGGCGCAAACTCGTTAATACGTTTGGCAACAAAGTTTGCTGCCCATTTCGACATAAGGTCGTAGTTCTTTTCGATGATAAGTCTCATATTAGTAGTCGAAAGTCGAAAGATAAAAG
>DBXI01000018.1:0-18612 GCA_002309255.1 Bacteroidales bacterium UBA1216
TGTGTGAGCGGTAACTTAGGTACGGCGTATATGGGCCTTCAACTTCTTGAACGGGAACGGATTGCGCATGAGAGCACAGACCGCTTTGCAGACAGAACACAGAACACAGACCTAATTAGTGCCTTCGAGGGAAGGGAATATTTGTTAGAGCGGCAGTTGAAACCGGAAGCACGTCGGGATATCTTGGAGAGTTTGCGTAAGGCAGGCGTGAAACCGACCGCAATGATGGATGTGAGCGACGGGTTATCGTCCGAGTTGATGCATATATGCAGTCAGTCGGGTGTGGGATGTTGTATCTATGAGGATAAGTTACCGATTGACTATGAGGCTGCGGCTTTGGCCGAAGAGATGAACCTGAATATCGTGACCTGCGCATTGAACGGTGGCGAGGATTATGAGTTGTTGTTTACTTGTTCGCTGGATGACTATGAGAAACTGATTCCGGTAGAGGATTTGTATATCATCGGTCATATTACGAAGCCCGAATACGGATGTAACTTGATTGGTAGAAACGGCGAGGAATTGCCTTTAAAAGCACAAGGTTGGAATGCGTTTTCGCGTTCGGCAACAAAGTCGTGATGTCGATACCGCTCCGCTAAATCGACGGGACGATTTGTGCCTCCGCTCTCCCCACCACAAACACTCCGTTGGTTTGTGTTGGGGACCCCAAGATGGGTTTTTGGAAAAATGCAAGTAAACCCTAGGACGGTCTCGAAAAAACCTCGTAAAAAGCAGGTAAAGGGCTCGAGGCAATAGGGATACGAAAAAGCGAAAAACAAAAATAGACAAATGATCGACACGACACTCTGCACATATCACCCGCTCCTGTTGGAGCTTGTGCGCCGGTTAGAATCAACCGGTGTAGGTGTTGTTGTGCAGAGTGCTGACGGTCATTTGTTTGTGGAGCTGAATGTGGCCATAGAGGATTTTCGCGGTGCAATAGATATGAAGAAGGAGGGTGAAGCGGCCGGAGTGCGGATCGTGTTGCGCACGGCGCGTAAGCGTGGCAAGCGGTGCGCGTATGCGAAGATGCCTATGTATCAGTTGTATGTACTGCCGATCGTTAAGAAGAATGCGCAGACGATGACTGCAGAGGAGCGTCGGAACATGGAACTGAATACTGATGCGCTGCGAATGGCTCATGCTGTGGAGCGCGATGAGGAGTTGGCGGCTATATGGCACGAGCGGCACGAGGCGCACAAGCGCAATCCGGAAGGTTATGATAAGGTGTATGAGAACTTCTTCGGGTTTGTGTATGTGACAATTAGGATGGAGTTGGCAGCAGCACAGAAGGCCGAGGAAGAGGCTGAGGCGGTTCAGACGGAGGCTGCGGCTGAGACTGAGGTTCGGGGTGTGCGGCTTGTGGTGGCGGATTGTCTGATGCGCAAAGCGCGGGTGATCGGTGTGCAGGCACGTGCACGATCTATACCGTTATTATTAGCGGGGTAAAATTAGAAAATATTAAAGTCAATATACTATGAAGACAAAGACAAGATGTGCCTTGTTGGCACGACGGTTCGTAGCAGTGCTGGCGCTGGTAAGCGTGAGTGCACTGATGTTTGGAGCAGACCCGGTAACTGGTTCAAGCACAGACCATATCGACGGTAGTGCATTTACTAATGGCTACGACTATTCATTCTCTACATCTGGCACGAGTGTAACTATCTCATTTACAGAAAAGGAGAACTACACGGGTTTGGTAGCTTATCTATGGAACTATACAAGTGGTTTTGCGGAGACAGGAATGTCGGTGTCCGGTCATACGGCATCCATCACATTAACCGGTCAGACAGCCGGTACGACATTGGATTTTGCGTGTAAGTTCGCATATGCAGGAGGAATGTCGGTAACCAAGCGTTTTACCTACACCGTCCCAGCCGATGAAGGCGGTGGTGGAGATCCCGATCCGGAGCCTGAACGTGAGAGTGAGTGCTTTGGGGCGAAAGGTCATTTTGGCAATCCGTCAGCCAAGCATGTATATTATCAGATTGACTATGTAGACAGCAAGGCTATCATCAATTTGCGCAGCCTGACAGGCTATGACTTGGATTTTGCTGAAGTCCATATTGTAGGAGTAGGCAATTATGCAATGACGGCAGACGGCAAAGGTGGATATACGCATACGATCAATAACCCCACAGCCAATGCAGAGTGGTACTTGCGCTTCTTGTATAGCGACACGAACATGGGTGGCAATGAGATGACAGCAGAGAACTTGAACAGTTCGGATGCCAACATGGTGTATTATAAAGTAGGTGCCTGCACATCGACGGAGACGGAGAATGCGAATATAGCATTAGCATCGGCAGGTGCGTCGGCTACTGCATCTTCAGGAACAGCTTCTGCAGCGATAGACAATAACGAGGGTACACGATGGGAGTCCGCTCAATCTGATCCGCAGTGGATTTGCGTGGATTTAGGTTCACGTAAGGTGTTCAACAAGGTTCAGTTGGTGCATGAGGGCGCATATATCAAAACCTATGACATCCAGCTATCTGACGACGGCACGAACTTTACGACAATCAAGCATGTGAGTGAGGTATTAGGTGGCTCGTTCCCATATACCCAAAACATTGACCTTGGCGGGAAATATGCAGCGCGATATGTGCGTATCAATGGAACAGAGCGTGGAACACAATATGGATATTCTCTCTGGGAGTTGCGTATCCTATATGCCACGACACCTGTTCTTACTACCTATACCGCGTCAATTCCATCGTCGTTCTGCGTGATAGGTACGCCTTATCAAGTATCCGTAGTTGCAAAAGACCAATTGGGTAATGATTTCCCTGTAGAAACGACATTTAGTGTTTCGCCTGTAGGAGCAGGCACGATTACATCAGCTGGCGTTTATACTCCTGTAGAGCAAGGTGGTGCAACGATCACTGCATCCGGCGGCGGCAAAACTGCAACTGTTGTGGTGCGTAATGAAGTTAGTGCAGACCTTGCACTGAATCAACCAGCCACCGCCGGACATAACAATGAGAATGCTTATCAATCAAATAACGGCAATCTTGGTCAGCGCTGGGGCTCCAGTGGCGCTACGCACTATGCAACCGATCCGGTGAACTTCGGTGATTGGTGGTACGTAGATCTTGGCGCGAAGTATGATATATCCGAAATAGCTATCAAGTGGGAGACCGCTCGTCCGAATAATTATGATATCCGTGTATCGGATGATGCTTCAACGTGGACGAACATCGGTACGTTTGACAGTTATCCCTCAAATACTGAGTACGAGTATTACAATAGTCTGAGTTCAGTTCCCGGACGTTATGTAGGTGTGTGGGCAAGAGATGGTTATGATGGTCTTGCATGGGGAATCTCCATGTGGGATTTTCAAGTGTTTGGCACAGAGAATGCTTCTGCCAACAAAGCAGTTGCTGCTACTGCTTCTCCTGCAGCCGGAGGCTCGGTAAGCGTGCAAGCCGGTGGAGTAGATGTGACAGAAGTTGAGAACGGTACAGAGGTGACCTTTACCGCCACGCCTAATGCCGGCTACGATTTCGTGAACTGGACAAGCGGTGGTGTTGAAGTCTCCACCTCAGCCACATATGTTGCCACAATCACCGCAACAACATCGCTGGTAGCCAACTTTGAAGCACACCGCACAGCCTACTGTGGTACGCCGGTGACAGATAACGCAGGAGGCACCTTGTATTTGACGATCTCTAATCCGTCAGCCAACACGTATAAGATACTATTCGAAGGGTCGGAGAACAATAAGATCAATTCGGACAATGTATATCTGGATACCCAGTTGCGCCTGCGGAACGTGAATGATGTAGCCGAGTATCACTTCAGCAATGGTGAGGGCATCTGGCATGTATCATCAGAAGGGTTTGGTTCGGCATATATTACGTTTACAGCAGCCAATTACCGGAATATATCGTTCTCTAATAAACATATATGTTTGTATCGCAACAATGCCGCCGGTGGTAGCGATTTGTCGATATATGATAATATTCCTGATGCCAACCTCATTGCGTGGGATGCGACTTGTGCGGATGATGAGGCTCCTGTATTGGCGGCTCCGGTAGCAACGCAATTGAGTGGCACATCGGTACGCTTGACATTGTCGGCGACGGATAACAGGGCAGCACTGCTGACCTACTCGGTTAACTACAAGCCGGCAGGTAGCGAGGCTGCAGGTACGGATATAGAAGTGGCCGGAATAGCCGGTGAAACGACTTACAGAAATATCAAAGGTCTGTCGGCAGGCGTGCGTTATCAGTTCACAGTAACGGTATCTGACGGAACGAACGAATCCGAGCCGCAAGTATGCTATGCGACACCTTCGATGCCGACTGCTCCTGTTCCTACGCACAACGCAGAACTGGTTCGCTCGGTATATTCGGACAAATACGAGTCGGCACTGGCGCACGACTTCGTCAAGAACAACTGGTCGTGGATAACTTATGCCGAGCAGAATATAGGCGGTGATCATCTGTTGGTATATACATCTGATCCGGCAGTACAGGAACAAATGCCAGATGTGGCTTGGGGTGAAAACAATGACGGTGCAAATGCACTGATAGCCAAAGACGGTTTCAATGATGGAACAAATAATGGTCTGGATGTTCGCGAAATGGCGTATATCCACTTTGATATATGGTCGGCGGTTGCAACCATCTACCCGGAAGTTTATCTCAACGACACGAAGGTAGCCGGATTCCGTTTGTCCGGCTCCGGCTGGCAGTCGTTTGATATTCCGTTGTCGTCGCTGACCGACGAGCAGAAGACGAATGTCCGCTGGATTAAGTTCATCGCCCTGCGTACACCGAATCCCGAAGAGATAGCAATAGACAACGTATATTTCTGGCAGTATGGCGTGAAGGCGAGTGCAGAGAACTGGGCGACATTTGCCTCGCCTGTGGCAGTGAAGGTGCCGGCAGATGTAACAGTATATAGCGCAGATTATACGCAGAACGGCAATGAAGAGGTGCTAACGCTGACCGATGCCGGCGATGTAATCCCAGCCAACGAAGGTGTGTTGCTACAGAACAGCAGTTCGTCAGCAACATATGCTTTCACACTTGCGACAGAGGAAGAGGCGAGCGCTGCGGCTGCTAACTTCACCTACAATAGTCTGGTGGGCTGCGCTGTACGTACAGACATCTCAGCGGAGCAAGAGGATAATGATATCTTCTGCTTGCGGCGGTCGGATTTGTATGGATTTAGTGGATTCTTCCTGTATTCCGGACAGTATATACCGGCAGGCAAGGCGTATCTGAAACTGCCGAAGATCAATGGTGCACCTGCTGGGGCGTCGCGTCGTGTACGTCTGGTGTTAAACAAGGAGAACGTAACGACATCGGTTGAATCGGCAAATGCAGAAGCAACAAAGGTTTCGAAGTTCATAGAGAACGGACAACTGTATATCCAGCGCGGTGAGACAGTATATACTATCCAAGGTACGCGCGTGAAATAAGCAAATGAGGTAATATATTGTTAAACATATCAAAATGAAAACAATTATGCGTAAGAATTATATAGTACCTCAGAGCGAGGTGATCGATTTCCGTAGTGAAGGAATAATGGAGGATATAGGCATTGTCCGACACTCAGGTGGTGGCGGATTCGATGACGAATGGCAAGTTGGTTGATACTATCCATGTAACCCTATTATATTAACCCATAAAATCATGAAAGTATGAAGAAAATATATTCGATTGTCGCGTTGTTGTGTGCGAGTGTGACGTTGTTCGCTCAGACCGAACTCGTTGATTTCTCTAAGATCACCCTGGATTCATGGGGGGGAAGTGGTGCTCCTGTGATGACATTGGATCAGGACCATCAAACCATCAGCATCCAAATCATCGGAACGCCCGGATATCAGTGGGGCAATCAGGCTAAGATCACTCTGGGTAATGTGGCGGAAACCGGCTTGGATACCGCCAAGGAGTACAAACTGTCGTTTACTGCTGTTTCCGATAATGCAGATTGCGGTGGCGTGACACTGAAGTTCTTTGACAACAATGAGCTCTTCTACACCAAAGACAACTATCTCTCCTTCAGCAACACCCCGTTTGATTATGCATCCGAATGGATCAAGCCTGCCGAGTCAGCTACGAACGGTACTATCGTGTTCGACTTTGGCTGGGATCCGGCTCAGACCATTACGATCAGCTCCCTCTCTTTCCTGGAGAGAACCGAAGCAACAGGTGTTGAGGCTATTCATGCAAGTCAATCGATGCAGAAGATGATCATCGACGGGCAGGTATATATCCTGCGTGACGGCGTGCGCTACAATGCACTGGGTGCACAAGTGAAGTAAGAAATCAGTATTCAGAAATCAGACTTCAGATGTAAGTCTATTAAGCAGCAACAGCAGGGCGTTGATCGTCCTGCTGTTTGCGCTGGAGGGCGCGGTTTATCGGTGCTCGAGGAGGACGACGTTCTCTACGTGCTGGGTGTGGGGGAACATGTCCACGGGTTGCACGCGTGTGACGGCGTATAGGTTGTCGAGCAATGCGAGGTCGCGCGCCTGTGTTGCGGGGTTGCAGCTGACATAGACGATGCGACGGGGCTCGGCGCGGAGGATAGTGGCAATCACATCCTCATGCATGCCTGCGCGCGGCGGGTCGGTGATAATCACATCCGGCCGCCCGTGTTCCTGCAGAAAAGCATCGTTCAACACATCCTTCATGTCGCCGGCATAGAACAGCGTGTTGCTGATTCCGTTTATCTGCGAGTTGACCTTCGCATCCTCAATGGCCTCGGGCACGTACTCTATGCCGATGACCTGCCGCGCCTGCCGGGCAACGAAGTTGGCTATCGTCCCTGTACCCGTATATAGGTCATATACGAGTTCATTGCCGGTGAGAGCTGCGAAACCGCGTGCTACTTTATACAGTTCGTACGCCTGCTCGGTATTCGTCTGGTAGAACGATTTTGGTCCAACTTTGAACAGCAAACCCTCCATCTGTTCGATGATGTGATCCTGCCCAAAGAAGACATGAATCTGCTGGTCGGCAATAGTGTCGTTGAACTTGAGGTTCTCCACGTAGAGCAGACTGATGATCTCCGGGAACTCATTGTGCAGATAGGTGAGGAGATTTGTGATTTGTGATTTGAAATTTGAAATTGGTTCACCGAAGGATACGATAAGCATGATTTCTCCCTTGTGGTTGGTGCGCAGGATGAGTGTGCGTAGCAGACCTTGGTGGGTGTGCTCGTTGTAGAACGTCAGCCCATGTTCGCGCGCAAAGGTGCGCACGCTGTTGCGTATGCGGTTGTTGATGTCGGGCATCAGGTGGCAGTCCTGGATATCCAGCACCTTGTCAAAACAATTTGGTATATGAAATCCGAGGCCATAACTTGTGTCGATCTTGTCCAACCCTCCGGCTGCATGAATAGCGTCCCACGAGAGCCACTTGCGGTCGGCGGCGGAGAACTCCAGTTTGTTGCGGTATTCGTAGATGTGCTTTGATCCCAGGATAGGTGAGATCTCCGGCAGTTGGACTTTGCCTATACGGGTGATGTTGTCCACCACCTGCTGCTGCTTGTAGCGCAGTTGGGCAGGATAGGGGAGTATCTGCCACTTGCATCCTCCGCATTCGCCGTAGTGCGGGCAGACGGGTTCGCAGCGCTCGGCGGCATATTGGACGAATCGCTCCACTCGTGCCTCCATGAACGAGTGTTTCTTCTTTGTTACCTGCAAATCCACAACGTCGCCCGGCACGCAGTACGGCACGAAGCACACGATGTCGCTTGTTCCGCCGTCAGAGTTTGGCATCGGAATACGGCAGATAGCTTTGCCCTCGGCACCGATGCCGGTGATCGTCACCGCCTCAATGAGCGGTAGGTTTTTCTTCTTCATATTATTGAAATATCAATTATCAATTGTCAATTATCAATTAATCAGGTAGTGCACGCAGTTGGTATAAAGTGTGGCGAAGTCATCGGCGCTCTCGAGGATGAACGGCAGAGCGATGAGTCGGCAGTCGCCATGGAAAGCAACTCCTGCGTTCATGCCGCTGTCGGTGTAGGTGCCGAGGGGTACTGAGCCTCGTGCGGGGAGGATGCCTTGTGCGTTTTCGCAGCAGATGATTTGTGCATTGGGTTGCGTGCTGAACCGCACGAACTGTACGGGCAGATCGGCGCAACTGATGAGTGCAGTCCCGTTACGCGTAGCATGATCGCCGCGGTAGGTGTATCGCAGCACATGATCGGTGAACGCCTTGTCCTTGCATGCCGCCGCCTCGCTGCCGATGTACATACCCGACAGGAGCAAGCTGCCGCCGTGCTGAGCATAGTGGGTGAGCGCAGCGCGTAGGGGGGCGGGGAAGGTTTCATAGAGGGTGTCGGGGGTATCAGCCATACTTGGCTGATGGATGCAAGTGCGCTGCTTGCCGCAGATGAGGTCGATCATCGTGTGGCGGCTGAGGACGGTCGTGTCCTCCATCAGTGCGGACGAGCAACTGCAGTACGAGTAACCCAGATCGCTGAGTACGCGGCCGTGCAGGATGGGGTAATCATGCGTGTTGCCGGCAGTGAGCGCGAACTGGTGATCAGCGTAGGACGCTCCCCAGCCGCAGTTGTCATCCGACTGCCATTCGCTGCTGCGCAGATGATCGTACTGCTCGCCGAGGAAGGAGATGTCGTATCCGTCCTGCACGGCGTAGCTCTGCGGCAGGATGCCGGCGTACAGGCTGTCAACGAAGAACTCCGGCGCAGCCACGCGCGTGAAGTTATTAACGATCAGCACGCTGCCTTTTGGTTTGGGTGCGATGTAGGCGCAGTGCGTCTCCGATGGCAGGCTGACGCCGCCCTTGTTACCCGCCACCACGCGGAAGTCGTACCTTATGCCCCGTTCGGCAACGAAGGCGTAGCGGGTGCCGTTGACGCGCGTGCCGTTACTCCAATCGCCGGCGATGGTCTGACCGTTCACCGTGCGCGTCTGGCGCGTATAGACGATGTAGTACTGTGGCGCAGCGGTGGGTTCGAGCGGATCATCCTGCGGCTGCCAGCGCAGACAGATACTATCGCCGGCGAGCGACACACCCATCGCCTGTATGGGCAACGGCTGCACGGCGTAGGCTGCACCACGCGAGGCGGAGAGGTACTTGAGAATACCTTTATATATCGCGCGTGAGACGCTGAACTTCACCTTCGGGTCGAGTCCCAGGCGCATGTCGTTGAGGTTCTGGTGTGATAGCATCTCCAGCAGGAACGATGGCACTCGCGGCTGCCGCGCTTCGGCGTATCCGGCGTTCTTCAGCGCGCGTCTGTTCCAGTTAGGTGCATATAGAGCGCGCATATCTTCGACGACCTGCGTTTGGACGTAATCGGCGAGGTAACGGCAGTGCAGTCGTGAGTCGCCAAGAGGCAGGTTGCGGCTCTTGTTGTCATCGCGGTCGTAGTAGATGAGCAGGGTGCCGATGATCGAATCACCGCCTCGTACGCCTGCATCGGAGTGCAGACCCATGCTCAGGTCGATGGGTATAGACAGTCCGTCGTCCTTCGGCGCCAACTGTGAGCCGCCCAGCAGATAGTTCACCCACTGTCCGCGGCAGGCGTAATCGTTGATATAGGTGTTCTCGCCTTTCGAGTAGTCGAGGATAGAGTCGGGGACTCCGGCGAAGTGCAGGTAGGATGATGCGCCCACGGCAAAGCGCGGCACGTTGGCGGTCGTATCGATGCCACCGCCGAGACGCACGGCGCATATGAGTTCCTTGGGGGCATGGATAGCTATGCGTGCCGTCTGCTGCGGCGAGAACGCGTGCTTGCCTATATACACCCACGTGCCGGCACCCATCTGCATGTTCAGCTGGTAACGGGTTGTTCTGTCCTTGTGCTCAATATCGATGTGCGTGCGACTCTGCGCCTGCTTGCTGCGGTTGTACCATATATATACAGCGTACTCTCCCTCCTCGGGCACGATGGTCTCGGCGACGGTCGTACCGTTCTGTTGATGCATAGCCGTGCTGTCGATGATCACCATCTGCTTCTGCGTGTCGCGCTCACGCGGCTGCAGGACGACGGCTCCGGCGTTCTCGAGCATCGGCACGAGGTAAGGCATCGTGTACGAACTGGTGAACAGATCCTCGACGGTCGTCCATAATCGTGCTCGCTGCCATAGCCAGCGGTCGAGCTGGTTATTGTAGTACCAGCCATGACTGCCCCATAGCGCTATGTGGCGTCCGTCCAAGCCTTCGGGACATTGGTAGGGTAGGTCGATGTTCCTCACCAGCGGCTGCACGGCGGCAGGTGTGTGCACCTTGGGCAGAGTGCGATAACGTAGACTGACGAGCTCGCCCAGCTCGTAGCCGTCGGAGTAGAGCTGGATGTCGCCACCGGTGTTGCCGAACACCTGCACACTGACCTTCCGACGCAGCTCGCGCAGCTCGGATGGCGACAGACTCAGGGTGCTGAGCGTCTTGTCGGTGTAGATCTTAGCATGGTTGCCGCTGGTGCGAATACGCTTAACAGCAACCTTGCCTACATCCGCCTTGCTGTTGGCATATATAGTCAGGCTATCCGCAAGCGATTGCATCGGCAGAGCGTAAATCTGCAGCGAAACACATAAAAAAATGACCAGAGTGAGGTATTTTTTGCGCATTTTTGCATATATTTTCATTTCCGCGTACAAAAATACGAAAAAAATTTTGAATTATCAA
This sequence comes from Bacteroidales bacterium UBA1216, assembly GCA_002309255.1. Lineage (GTDB taxonomy): Bacteria > Bacteroidota > Bacteroidia > Bacteroidales > Paludibacteraceae > Colicola. The sequence goes on from DBXI01000018.1 coordinate 10,623, forward strand.
ATATTTTTTGTAACTTTGTAGGCCGAATTGTCAAAAGCGACAAATTCGGCACATGCAGATAGAAGAATTGACTACTAAAATACACATATCATGAAAGAATTCACTATCGACACTCGTATCCGGAGTTACGCATGGAGCGAGTTGTCAGAGGCTGATCAACGCCTGCTGGAGGAAGCTAAGCGCAAGACTCAGGATTCCTATTCTCCGTACTCGCATTTCTGCGTAGGTGCGGCGGCCTTGTTGGCTGACGGCAAGGTCGTAGGCGGCTGCAATCAGGAGAACGCGGCTTACCCGAGTGGCCTGTGCGCCGAGCGTACGGCTTTGTTTGCCGCCGGTGCCCAGTACCCCGACGTGCCTGTTAAGACTCTGGCTATCGCCGCGTTCACCGATGGCCATTTCACCGAAGACCCTGTTTCGCCTTGTGGTGCCTGTCGCCAAGTGATGCTGGAGACCGAGCATCGCTACCAACAACCGATGCGCGTGCTGCTGTTCGGCGCGAACCATGTATATGAGTTCGATAGCGCCGAGAGCCTGCTGCCGTTCAGCTTCATCAGCGACGACCTGAAAGGAGGAGTGCGCGAGCGATAATGCGACGATCACTGATCAAACGTCTTGACATGTACATGCTGAGGAACTTCCTCAGCCTGTTCGTGCTGACGTTGGTGATCTGCATCTTCATCCTGCTCATGCAGTTCGTATGGCTGCATGTACGCGACCTGGTAGGCAAGGGCGTAGGAATCGGCGTGCTGGCTGAGTTCTTCATCTACGCCGTGGCATCCGTCGTTCCGCTGGCTCTGCCTCTGGCTGTGTTGCTGGCTTCGCTCATCTCGTTCGGCAACCTGGGCGAACAGGTGGAGCTCACCGCCATGAAGGCCGCAGGCGTGTCACTGTTCCGAATAATGCGTCCGCTGGTGGTGGCGGTGATGATTATATGCGTGGGCGCGTTCTATTTCTCAAATAGCATACTGCCTGAGTCGCAGGTTAAGCTATGGACGTTGATCTTCTCGCTTAGGCAGAAATCGCCGGAGCTGGATATCCCCGAAGGCGAGTTCTACGATGGCATAAGCGGCTACAAGATCTACGTCCGCCACAAAGATCCCCGCCGCGCTATGCTGTACGACATGATGATCTACGATTACAGCAAGGGGTTTCGCGACGCGACCGTCATGGTGGCCGACTCGGGGAAGATAGTCTTCACGGCGGATAAGAAGTACCTGATGCTTTACTTGTACTCCGGCGAGTCGTTCGAGAACATCAACCGCAAGCAGCAGAAAGCCACCGGCACGACCAAGAATATTCCCTACCGGCGCGAGTCCTTTGCGGAGAAGCAACTGCTTATCGAGTTCGACTCCGACCTGAACCGCATGGACGAGAGCGTGCTGGCCGACCAGCACGTGAGCAAGAACACCATGCAGCTCATTCACTCCATCGACTCGGTGTATGCGCTCAGCATGGAGCGCGGCGGCGAGCAGAGCAAGCAGATGGTTGAGGCGCACTTCTTAGGCAGAGACCGACGATCGGCAGCGGATTTTGCCAAGATCTCGCAGATGCATCGCGAGCGTCTGGCTGCTGCGGCTGCAAGGGGGGAGAATCTGCTGGACAAGTACGACCCCGACTCGCTGTTCGCCACGCTGAGCAACAATGAGAAGGAGCGTGCTCTGACCATAGCCATCGAGCGTGCACGCACGCAACGCGACCAGATCGATTATAACGCCATCGTGCTGGACGACTACCAGCGCTATATACGTCGCCATGAGGTAGAGTTGCACCGAAAGTTCACACTGGCGTTCGCGTGCCTGATCTTCTTCTTCATCGGTGCACCGCTGGGTGCCATCATCCGCAAGGGCGGCTTGGGCGCACCGGTGGTGATATCCGTGGTGATGTTCATCATCTACTACATCATTGACAACACGGGGTACAAGATGGCGCGCGAAGCCCTCTGGCCTGCGTGGGCAGGTATGTGGCTCAGTTCGTTCGTGCTGCTGCCGATAGGTATCTTCCTCACCTACAAGGCCGCTACAGACTCCGCCCTGTTCAACCCCGAAGCATGGATCAAACTGATTGATCCAATCAAGAAAAAATTGCATCTGTCGGACAATGACTAAATGGCAAAATGCCCCAATAAATGACTAAATAGTAAATGACTAAACAGTAAATGGTTTTATGTTAGATACAATTGAACAAGCGATAGAAGATATCCGCGAAGGAAAGTTTGTGATCGTTGTTGACGACGAGGATCGTGAGAACGAGGGCGATTTCATCACGGCAGCAGAGACGATCACGGCTGACAAGGTGAACTTCATGCTGCATAACGGTCGTGGTGTGCTGTGTTGTCCACTCACGGAAGAGCGTTGCGCGGAGCTTGACCTGGTGCACCAGGTGGCTAACAACACTTCAATGCTTGGAACGCCGTTCACCATCACGGTGGATAAGCTTGAGGGCTGCACCACGGGTGTGTCGGCAGAGGATCGCGCGGCTACTATCCGTGCGCTGGCTGATCCGGCATCCACAGCGCAGACCTTCGGTCGTCCCGGACACATCAACCCGCTCTACGCGCAGGCTGACGGTGTGCTGAAACGTGCCGGACACACCGAGGCGTCTGTCGATTTAGTGCGTCTGGCTGGTATGCGTCCGTGCGCCGCACTCATTGAGATAATGAACGAGGACGGCACGATGGCACGGATGCCCCAACTGGAGCAGGTGGCCGCACAGTTCGGACTGCACATCATATCCATCAAGGATCTAATAGCCTATCGGCTGAAGTCTTTCAGCGAAAGCGGTCTTTCAGCGCAGCGGTCTTTCAGCGAAAGCGGTCTTTCAGGAGGATCCGGTCTTATTGAGCGCGGCGACACGGTGTCACTGCCGACGGAGTACGGTGAGTTCATGCTCACGCCGTTCAAGGAGTTGAGCAACGGCTTGGAGCACGTGGTGCTGACCAAAGGCACATGGGAGGAGGACGAACCGATCTTGTGCCGTGTGCACTCGTCGTGCATGACGGGCGACATCTTCGGCAGCAAACGCTGCGAGTGCGGCGAGCAACTGCACGAAGCCATGCGGCGCATCGAGAAGGAGGGCAAGGGCATCCTTGTTTACCTCAATCAGGAGGGACGAGGCATCGGATTGATGAACAAGATACGTGCCTACAAGCTGCAAGAACAGGGCGAAGATACAGTAGAAGCGAACATCCATTTAGGCTTTGATGCCGACGAACGCGATTATGGCGTAGGGGCTCACATTCTGCGTGCTATGGGTGCCAAAAAACTGCGGCTGATGACAAATAATCCGGTAAAAAGAATAGGTCTTGAGAGTTTTGGCATAGTTATTGCAGAGAATATAGCAATAGAGGTGCAACCGAACCCCTACAATGAGCGCTATATGCGCACGAAGAAGGAAAAGATGCACCATACGTTACACTTAGTTTAACAATTGACAATTGGCAATTGACAATTGATATTTCTCCGGAAAATGTCATTTATCATTTATCAATTATCCATTAAAACACAATTGCTATGAAACGCTTGCTATCATTACTCGTACTACTGGCTACAGTTAGCTGGAGTACTTGGGCAGACGAGACAATAACCGTCTCTGCCAACTCAGAGGACATAAGCCAAGCGCTCGACCTGAAAGCGGTGGCAACATTGTTCGGAACAGTTAAGAACGTGGAGGAGTTCGAGACGCTCCTCAACAACCCTGATTCCGCTTTCACCAATCTGGATCTGAACGGTGACGGATTAGTTGATTACCTACGCGTCGTAGAGACGTCGGCTAACAACAAACACCTGGTGGTTATCCAAGCCGTACTGGCCAAGGATGTGTTCCAGGATGTGGCGTCAATCTACGTTGAGAAGGATGAGGCTACAGGGCAAGTTACCACGCAGGTGGTAGGTGACGAATACGTCTATGGCGAGAACTACGTGATCGAGCCTGTATATATCTACCGTCCGTATATCTACGACTGGTTCTGGGATCCGTTTTGGGTTTGCTGGACATCGCCTTGGTACTGGGGCTATTACCCCGTTCATTGGTTCGCTTGGCACTGTTGCCCGATGCACGCCTACTGGGATCGTTGCTACCACTGGCTCCACTGCCATCCTTACTGCTCGTACCGCTACGCACATGAGCCCCGTCCGGCTTATAGCGACATGCGTCGCACGGTAGCCCGTCGTGAGTTCGCCCAGGCTAACAGCAACCGTTCGTTCGCTTCGCGTCAGAGCGGTGCACGTAACGCCCGCGGTTTGGATCGCGACAGAGCGGTATCCACCCGCACAGCCCAATCAGGAGCCATGACGCGCCAGTCAGGTGCAGCAGCCACCCGGGTAGGCAGCTCAGCCACACGCTCGGTAAGTCGCGACAACACTTTTGGCAGCGCCGGCGTACGCCGTTCGGATGCATCTGCTACCCGCACAGCTGCAACGGTCAATAGGAGCGCAGCCACGGTTAACCGCTCGTCAGCCGGTGCCCAGCGCAGCACCAGTGCAACGGCTACACGCAGCACCACTACTGCCAGCACCACACGCAGCTCAGCTCCCCGCTCAACAGGCTCAACCACAGCCAGCACCACGCGTAGTTCACAGAGCAGCACCGCAGCACGCTCGGGGTCAGCACCCTCACGCAGCAGTTCGGCTTCAAGCTATAGCTCGGCACCTTCACGCTCGTCCGGCTCAAGCAGCAGTCGTTCGGCAGGCAGCACGTACAGCGGAAGTAGATCCAGCGGAAGCTCGTCATCACGCTCATCCGGCGGATTCAGCGGAGGAGGTTACAGCGGTGGCAGCCGCTCAGGCGGCGGAGGTTATAGCGGCGGCGGTCGTTCTAGCGGCGGAGGATCAAGTTCCGGTGGCTCACGCTCCGGCGGCGGCTCAACGCGCAGATAATACGTATGCACTACAGAATAGAACATATTCCGGATGATCAAACCATGCAAGCGGTAGTAGCCGAACTACTACCGCTTGTTCCTTTTGCCCGTCGCGACAAGGCGCTGCAATACAAGCACCTGCACGGACAGTACACGTGCCTGCGCGCCTGGCAGATGCTGCACGAACTGCTTATCGAGCACAGCTACCTGCCCGCCGACTTCCCCCTCAACCTCCTGACCTACACCGAGGATGAGTTCGGCAAACCGTCTTTTAACGCAGCGGTCTTTGCTCTTTTAGCGCAGCGGTCTTTCAGCGCAGCGGTCTATTTCTCCCTCTCCCACACCAAGAATGCGATTGGCGTTGCTATCGCCCGCACGCCCGTGGGCATCGATGTAGAGGCTATCGTATCCGTCAAGCGCACGGATGAGCAGCACTTCCTTGACCGCACGATGAGCACCAAGGAGCAACAGCTGATCTTCGCCTCCGACGACCCTTGCACGGCGTTCACCGAGCTATGGACACGGAAGGAGGCACTCGCCAAAGCCATCGGCACCGGACTGAACATGGAGCAACTGCCCACGATGCTCGAACACACCGAATCCTACCAACTCATCTCATCTCATACACCTCTGTACGCGTACGCACTTGCGCGCAATTTAGAGGCCTAAACGAACCGTAAATACGGCTTTTCAAAAAAAAATCTTCTTTTATCAACACTTTTTGCCCATAAAATTTGCATATATGGGATTTTTTTTGTATCTTTGTGGTCGCGAAAATTTTTGTACAAAAAATTTGTATTATGAAAAAAACTATAACTATCATCACTCTGGTGATCATTTTGGCACTCGGATTGTTCTTGTACTTTAAGTTTTGGTTTGTGTACAGTAGCGGTGTCAACGAAGGTGACATCAACTACTTCCAGCGCGAGGGATTCATCTTCAAGACCTACGAGGGCAAGATGATCCAGTCGGGCTACAACTCCAAGAACACGTCGTCGGCCATTCAGTCCAACGAGTTCAAGTTCTCTGTGGAGGATGAGCGTGTTGCCCAGCAGATCAATAACGCCTCGGGGCGCCAGATCAAGCTGCACTGGAACCGTTACCTCGGCACGTTGCCTTGGCGCGGAAACAGCCAGTTCGTAGTGGACTCGATCTACAGCGTAGGTCACTCGGTGCTGCCGGACGATCCGTTCGACCATAATCTGCCACCTATTGAGTAAAACCATACATCCTTAAATCGTACTGTTATGTTAACCGACGAAAGATATAACCTGGTCAAGATGTTCGAGCGCTCGTTCCGTGAGCACTGGGATATGCCGGCTGTCTCCGATTGGGGCACAACCAAGACGCTCACCTATGGCGAACTGGCTACGGTGATAGCCCACTTGCATGTGATGTTCGAGGAGAACGGTCTGAAGAAGAACGACAAGGTAGCCCTGATGGGCAGAAACAACTCCTGCTGGGTAGCCACCTTCCTGGCTACGGTCACCTACGGCGCTATCGTCGTACCTATCCTGCAGGACTTTAAGCCGACGGATGCCATTCACATCATCAATCACTCCGATGCCAAGCTCCTGTTCATCAGCGACAACATCTGGGAGGGTATCGACCTGGAGCAGATCCCTAATGTGAAGGTGGTCGTGTCGCTCAACGACTGGCATCCGATCTCGCAGCACATGGAGGTCTCGCACATCACGCTGTTCTACATCCAGAAGCAGTTCGTCAAGAAGTTCGGTGGTCGCCTCACTCGTGATATGATTCACTATGATGAGCGTCCTAACGACGCCATCGCCTCCATCAACTACACCTCGGGCACCACAGGCTTCAGCAAGGGCGTGGTTACTCCGTGTAACGCGTTAGCGGGAAACATCAAGTACGGCATCGACGATATAAAGATCTGCTACCCAGGTGCGCGCCACGTGGCTTTCTTGCCCTTGGCTCACGCCTATGGCTGCGCCTTCGACTTCCTGTGCTGCATAGTAGCAGGCGGACATGTGTTCCTTGTTGGACGCACGCCTGCGCCGAAGATCCTGCTCAAGGCCTTCGCCGACGTCAAACCCACACTCATACTCAGTGTGCCGCTCATCCTGGAGAAGATCTACAAGAAGATGATCGTTCCGCAGATCAGCAAGGCGCCCGCCAGCTGGGTGCTCAAGATTCCGTACCTGGACGAGATCGTTCTGAGCAAGATCCGCGAGACGCTCATCAACGCCTTTGGTGGTGAGTTCCGCCAGATCATCATAGGTGGTGCACCACTCAACGCTGAGGTCGAAGCGTTCCTCAAACGCATCAAGTTCCCTGTTTCCGTGGGATACGGTATGACGGAGTGTGCACCGCTGATCTCGTTCACGCCGTTTGAGGAGTACAAAACCTTCAGCTGCGGCCGCGCTCTGCCCGGGCTGATGGAGGCTCGTATAGCCAAACCCGACGCCAATGGGGTAGGCGAGATTGAGGTGCGCGGCGAGCATGTGATGTACGGCTATTACAAGAACGACGAGGCTACCAAGCTCACGTTCTCCAAGGACGGCTGGCTCAAGACCGGTGACCTCGGACTGATAGACGAGGACGGCTTCATCTTCATCAAGGGACGTAACAAAACGATGCTCTTGGGACCCAGTGGGCAGAACATCTACCCCGAAGAGATAGAGTCCAAACTGGATAACATGCCGTATGTGAGCGAGTCGCTCGTGCTGCAGAACAAGGACGACCAGCTCGTGGCGCTCGTCTTCCCCGACATGGAGGCTGCTGATGCCAACAACCTCACCGAGGAGCAACTCGTGGAGGCAATGGAGGAGAACCGCCGTCAGCTCAACCCCCTGCTGGCATCCTACGAGCCGATAGTTAAGATCAAGATCTACCCCCACGAGTTCGAGAAGACGCCCAAAAAATCCATCAAACGTTTCCTCTACACCTCAATGGCCGATGATTAAATTGTCAATTATCAATTATCAATTATCAACCGTCAATTAACGTGAACCTCTGTATTGATCAAGGAAACTCCCGCACGAAGGTAGCACTCTTTCGACCGGATGGCAGCATAGCGAAGCACTTCATCTACAAGCACTTCGCATCTGCTGAGGTAGAGCAGCTCTTCCAGCTTTACACCATTGAGGACAGTATCATCTCCTCGGTGGT
>DBXI01000018.1:18759-23533 GCA_002309255.1 Bacteroidales bacterium UBA1216
GATGCCGGTTCGGCCATCACCTACGACTTCGTGTCCGAGGAAGGCTGCTTCTTGGGCGGTAACATAGCGCCGGGCATCAAGATGCGATTCACCATCCTGCACCGGATGACCAAGAAGCTCCCGCTCGTGGAGGCAGAGGAGAACGAGCTGCTGCCGCTCTTCGGACGAAACACGCGCGATGCAATAGCCGCCGGTGTGATACGAGGCATCATCTTCGAGGTAAAAGGATACATGCGCGACCTGCAGGAGCAGATTCCACACTATAAGACGATTATCACCGGAGGCAATGCGCCGTTCATACTGCACGGGCTGCAGAAAGAGGTGCAGCTTGAGCGACATCTGGTGCTGCAGGGACTGAACCAAATATTACTGTTCAATAGCGCGAAATAACTGTTTGGCACGATTATTGTCACATCACAGTTGAGATACTATAATCTGATGAAAAAACTATTCATTACATATCTGTTTGCCTGCCTGGCGGTGGCTGCCGGTGCGCAGAACATGACCAGTTCGCCTTACTCGCGTTTCGCATACGGTGACTTGGGCGACAACACGCCCAACACCTACCGCGGCATGGGTGGAGTAGGCATCGGCATGCGCTCCAACAAGGCCATCAACCCCTTGCAGCCCGCGTCCTATACTGCTTGCGACAGCCTGACGTTCATGTTCGACCTGGCGGGTAGTGTGATGTGGACGACCTATAATGATGCCTCAGGACGACGCAACAGAGCCAACGGTAACCTGGAGTACCTCACCCTTCAGCTCCCCCTGTACAAGCGCTATATAGCCCTGTCGGCAGGCGTGATGCCGTTCTCCACCGTGGGATATAACTTCACGCTTTCGGACTCCATCAACTCCGATTACCATTACGCAATGTCCTACGCCGGCGAGGGAGGTATTACGCAGGTGTACGGCGGATTGAGCTTTAACATCATGAACTGGTTCGCAGTGGGCGGAAACGTGTATTACATGTTCGGCGATGTGTCCAACTACCGCGCGCTGACTTTCACTGAGGCCAACATGCACGATGTAGCGATGTTCGGCGAACTGAAGGTAAGTAGCATTCGCACACGCGTAGGTGCACAGTTCTTCCATAACTTCAGCGATCAGCACGCGTTTGCCGTAGGTGCAGTATGGGAGCCACGGATGAAGCTGCACGGGCAGTACGACGTGATCGAAACCAACTGGGCAGACACCGTCCACACCTCCGGCGAAGCCATGGAGACCCCCATGCAATGGGGCGTTGGTGTGTCCTACACCTGGCAGCAGAGACTCACGCTGGCATTTGACTATGCTAACGAAGGGTGGGGAAGTGTACAAGCCTTTGCCGGACAGCAGTTGCGATCACGCTCAATTTACACCTTCGGCGCTGAGTACCGCCACGACCCCGCAGGACGACGATATGTCGATCGTATGTGCTGGCGTGTGGGCGCGAAGATGGCCGACCCCTATCAGCAGAACGTCAGCGGACGGGAGTACAAGGTGTCTATCGGCTTTGGCTTCCCCCTTAGGAACGCAGCCACTGTCTTCAACGCCACCGTTGAGTACGGACACCGAGGATCACTGCTCAAAGAGGATTATATGAAGCTGACCATCAACGCCGCCATCAGTGAGAACTGGTTCTTCAAGCGCCGCCTGTAATCAGACCGCTGCGCTCAAAGATAAAAGACCGCAGCCACGTTTGGCTGCTCAAAGAATAAAGAATAATTACATGCCAGAGACGGGACATAATAGGCTTTTGTCTTTTGTCTTTAAGTGCGTAGCACGGTCTTTCGACTAATAATAAACAATAAATCATAAAGTTATGAAAAAGTCAATTATTGCATTAGCATTACTTGCAACGCTTCCTGCGTTTGCATTGGCCAAGAAACCCACGAAGGCTGCCGAGCCTGCACCTGCTGCAGCTGCACCTGTAGTGGAAGAGGCTGAGCCCACGATCACCGAGGAGTGCGTGATCAACGTATCGCTATTCAACGAGTCGGTTAAGAACAAGCAGTACGCCGACGCATGGGATCCCTGGTGGCAGGTTTACACCACTTGCCCGAACGCCAACAAGGCTATCTACACTCGCGGCGATGAGCTCGTAGAGTGGAAGATCTCGCAGACCCAGGATCAGAAGGAATATGAGGAGCTCCGTCAACTGCTGCTCACCTTGCACGACAAGCGCATCAAGTATTTCGGCAACGATCCGAAGTACCCCGCAGCTTACGTGCTCGGACTGAAGGGCGTTGACTACTGCAACTTCTTCAAGGAAGATCCGCTCAAGGAGCCTGCTTACGAGTGGCTCAAGCAGTCGATTGAAGGCATGGGCAACAAGTCTCAGATCCAGGTGCTCAAGCAGTTCGCTGACCTGAGCAACGCGCGCTACAAGAGCGACCCGGAGAAGTATGCTACGGCGTACATCAGCGATTATCAGACCGTTACGATGATCCTGGCTGCACAGGCTGCAGACCCGCAGAACAAGAACGCAGCACGCGCACAAGAGAACAAGGATTATGTCGATCAGATGTTCGCATCATCCGGCGCTGCTAACTGCGAGAAGCTCGACGAGATCTTTGGTCCCATCGTCAACGACAACCTGTCGAACCTCGACATGCTCAACAAGATCATGGCTATGTTCCGCCGCGTTAAGTGCACGGAGAGTGAGATCTACTTCGCCGCTGCTGCTGCTTCGCACACGCTCGAACCCACAGAGGAGAGTGCTGCCGGTTGCGCCAAGATGTGCATGAAGAAGGGTGACTACAAGGAGGCTGTTACCTACTACGAGCAGGCCATCGAACTCTCACCCGAGGATGACAAGGAGGATCGTTCCGAGTACCTGTTCAACATCGCGTACATCTACTTCGACAAGATCAAATCCTACCAGCTCTCGCGCAACTATCTGCGCCGCTCACTTGAGCTCATGGCTAACCAGGGACGCTGCTACATCCTCATGGGGATGCTATATGCTGCATCGCAACCCTACGGCGAGGGGATTGCTCCCGCCAAGGCGGCTATCCTCAACAAGACCGTCTTCTGGGCGGCTGTGGATAAGTTCCAGAAAGCCAAGATGGTTGATCCTGACGTAGCTGAAGATGCTAACAAGCTGATCAGTTCGTACTCGAAGTACTTCCCCACCAAGGAGGAGATCTTCGACCTGCCCGAACTGCAGGACGGTGCTTCGTTCACCGTAGGCGGATGGATACAGGAGACTACAACCTGCCGTGCTGCTAAACAATAAGTTACATATTACATCAAGCATTGCTATCCTCACGATAGCAATGCTTTTGTTTGCCTCCTGCCATCGTCGGGAGGTGAAGTTGCAGATGGAAGCCATCAGCGACCGCTCGTCGATGCCCGTGCTCGACGCACAGCAGGTCACCACGCTCATCTCCGACTCCGGCATCACGCGCTATCGCATCACGGCAGCCGAGTGGCAGATCTACGACAAGGCTGATCCCCCATACTGGGAGTTTCCGCAAGGCGTCTATCTCGAGCAGTTCGACAACATGCTGCGCACCTCGTCCACGCTGCGCGCCGATTATGCGTATTACGACGAGCAGGCGGAGATATGGCGGCTGAAGGGAAATGTGCAGTCCACCAATGTCAACGGCGAGCAGTTCATGACGCCCGAGCTCTATTGGGCGCAGAAGACCGAGCGTGTCTATTCAGACTCTGCCATAACGATCATCCAGCCGCCATCGAAAGCCGCCATCGAGGCCAAAGGCGACAGCGCCAAAGGAACGATCATCAAGGGCATCGGCTTCGAGTCCAATCAGGAGATGACACAATACACCATCCGCCGACCATCAGGCGTCTTCTCCGTCGATGACTAACAACAGTCTTTGTTCTTTCAGTGAAACGGTCTTTAATCTTTTAGTAAAACGGTCTAACAATGAACACCGAGATCGAACGCAAGTACCTTGTCCGTGATGACTCCTTTCGCGCACAGGCTACCACGCACTACGATATTATCCAGGGCTACATCAGCCGCGAACCCGGTCGCACGGTACGTATCCGTCTGCGCACGGAGGCTGACGGCACGCAACAGGCTTACCTGACCATCAAATCCAAGATGCAGTCCTTCACACGCTTCGAGTGGGAGAGACCCATCACCGTTGAGGATTTTCGTGCCTTGTTGCCCCTCTGCGGCAGCCGGATCATCGACAAGACGCGTTATATCCTGCCCGCTGAGCCCGCCTCGCTCAAGTGGGAGATCGATGAGTTCCGCGTCCCGAATGCAGGCTTGCTCCTGGCGGAGATCGAACTGCCCGCGGAGGACACACCCTTTGTCAAGCCCGCGTTCCTCGGCGAAGAGGTGACAAGCGATCCGCGATACTACAACGCAAACATGTAACGCGTGAGCGTGAAACAACATATTCGTATTCCTATTGATGAAACGTGGTTTGATTGCACTCAGTCCCATCTTAGCGATGCTTGTGCTGCTGGTGGGATTATCTATCTACTCGGGAGGCGTGAGCAACGCCCCTCTTCTGCTTATCTTTGTGCTGACGGCCATTGTGGCTGTGGCGTCTGTCCGTGGTGTGCCGTTCAGCGAGCGTGTGGCTATCTTCTCGTCCGGCGCTGGCAGCCGCAACCTGCTGCTGATGGTGTGGATCTTCCTATTCGCCGGAGCCTTTGCCGCCAGCGCGAAGCAGATGGGTGCCGCCGGCGCGATGGTTGACCTGACGCTGGTGCTGCTGCCGGCGCGGTTCGCCTTGGCGGGGCTGTTCCTCGCAGCCTGCCTGACCTCGCTCTGTATGGGTACGAGCGTCGGTACGATCATCGCCCTCAT
>DBXI01000018.1:23655-24505 GCA_002309255.1 Bacteroidales bacterium UBA1216
AAGTTCCGCTTCAACCTGAAGATGGTGCTGCCTGTGGCCATCGTAGCATGCGTGCTCTATCTGATCATCGGTAGTGCCGCCTCTACGGAAACCGCCGATGCGGCTATCGCTTGGTGGAAGGTGCTCCCTTATCTGGCTGTGCTCGTATGCGCAGCGCTGGGAGTGAACGTGCTCATCGTGCTGGCTATGGGCAACCTGCTCACCTGTGTCACCGGCATCATCGATGGCAGCTTCAACCTCATGGGCTGGATGCAGAGCACGCTGCAGGGAGTGATGGACATGAGCGAACTGATCCTTATCTCCATGATGGCGGGAGGTATATTCGCCATGATCAGCCATAACGGCGGACTGAACTACGTGATCGGCCATCTCACGCGCCGCGTCAAGACCCGCGCCGGAGCCGAGCTGAGCATCTGCGGCCTGGTTGCGTTCGCTAATGTGTGCACGGCTAATAACACCGTTGCTATCCTGTCCGTTGGCGCTATAGCTCGCCACATTGCCGAGCAGTTCGATATCGATCCGCGTCGCAGCGCCAGCCTGCTGGACACCACCAGCTGCTGCGTGCAGGGACTACTGCCCTACGGCGCACAACTGCTCATGGCCAGCGGACTGGCAGGCATAAGCGCACTCAGTATCATGCCGTACTTGTTCTATCCCATGCTACTCGGCCTGACCGTCCTCGCCACTATCCTCATCCGCGCACTTAAACCCGCAGAACCAATTATTACTCAATCATGACCGAGAAAGAGAAGATGCTTGCAGGCGAGCTGTATGATGCATGTGATCCCGAACTGTTAGTCGAGCTCAACGCTGTCAAAGTCCTCTGCCAGCAGTACAACAACCTGCTGCC
>DBXI01000007.1:0-125 GCA_002309255.1 Bacteroidales bacterium UBA1216
AACGACGGACGTATATGGGTGCCGAAGAAACTTGAAGATGCCAAGAAACTCCAAGCCGGCGAGATCAAGGGTCGTGATATCCCTGAGGAAGACCGCGACTACTACCTCGAGCGTCGTTATCCGGC
>DBXI01000007.1:173-343 GCA_002309255.1 Bacteroidales bacterium UBA1216
GTTCCGCGTGACGTAGCTTCGCGTGCCGCCAAGGAGCGCTGCGATGCAGGCTTCGGCGTGAACAACACTGGTCTGGCTGTGTTCCTCGACTTCTCCGACGCTATCAAGCGCCTGGGCAAAGATGTCGTAGCACAGAAGTACGGAAACCTGTTCCAGATGTACGAGAAGAT
>DBXI01000007.1:447-851 GCA_002309255.1 Bacteroidales bacterium UBA1216
GAGGCTAACTTCTCCGACCACGGCGCTAACCGTCTGGGTGCTTCGGCATTGATGCAAGGTCTGGCTGACGGCTACTTCGTACTGCCCTACACCATCCAGAACTACCTGGCTGACCAGATCGGCGTACCTCGCATGAGTACCGACCGCGCTGAGTTCGAAGAGGCTGAGAAGGCTGTTGAGGCCAAGATCGCCAAGCTCATGGCTATCCAAGGCAAGGAGTCGGTTGACACGATCCACAAACGCCTCGGACTCGTTATGTGGGACTTCGTAGGCATGGGTCGTACAGCCGAGAGCCTGAAGACCGCTATCGCCAAGATTGACGAGATCAAGAAAGACTTCTGGACGAACGTTTATATCCCGGGCAAGGCTGACGCGCTGAACAACGAGCTGGAGAAAGCCCTCCG
>DBXI01000007.1:917-33472 GCA_002309255.1 Bacteroidales bacterium UBA1216
GAGTATCAGACCGAGGAAGGCGAGGCGCTGCGTCAGGACGACAAGTTCTCGTATGTGGCTTGCTGGAAGTACGCCGGAGAGGACAAAGAGCCCGAACTGATCAAGGAGCCTTTGGACTACGAGTTCACCGAGCGCAAGACGCGTAACTACAAGTCATAACGCACGGCTAACCATTCAATCCCTACAAGGGTGCATGCCACCTTTGTAGGGATTGTTGGGTAAGAAAAGCAGCATTGCGCGCGCATATGACGCGTGCGTACAATAAAATAGAATATAGGAGAAAGAATGAAGGACGAAGAGAATAAGCCATTTGTTACGACAGAAGAGATGCGGCGATTGCTGCATGATGAGGCGTTTGCCGGGCTTAGAATGGATGAACTGACGGGCAAGTACGTCACCGACTATTTCTATGCCGATGCTCACCCCACTCTGCTCAAAACGCATCTGTTAGTTGAGCAGTTGGCTGAGCATTGCTATGATGTCGATTGGCCGCGTGTAACAGTCTACTTCAACATAAGTATCATCGCTGCTATCAAACATGCGTACTTCCATCCGCTCGTATGGCTTGACGAAAGCGAACTTCGAGCGCAAGGAATAGAGTGCGTCTTGGAGGGAAAGATAGCCATGGAGAGCGATTTTATAGATCGTGAATTGCCGTTAACCTGTTTCCTCGAATGCGAGCTCCCGGAAGAAATCATTAAGTGGTTCGTCAGTAGGATACCAAATGGCGACGATGGCACAGATAATCCTCCTTACTATTTCCCTACGCCCAATCAGATGATAGTTTGGGGGTATATAACTACGGATTATTCAACGATTACTGACAATCCGGAAAGCACGCCACCGTTCTTTTCCAGAGACGCAATGGGGAGAAATATCCAATTCATCGCACAGAACTACAGTGATGAGTTGGCTGTAAAATTAGTTAAAGAGCTGCAAAACGATTGGGAAGATATAGTAGACCTGAATTTGTTTGGTTTAGACAAAATAAGCGAGGATGCGGTCAAGGACTTTAAAACGTTTTTGTTCAAATGGCTTAATCGTGCAATAGCTGTGCAGGAAGCCAATAAAAAGAAGGCAGAACAAGCACAACTAAAAGCTGAGGAGCAACAACGTAAACTGCAGGCGGAAAAACTCAGACAGCAAGATCCCGATAGTTCGTTCTTCAGGATAACGGAGGAGATAACGTACGACATGTGTCGGGAGGAACTATTGACCACATTACAATGCGCCAAAAGCAAAGCTGCAGCATGTAAGAATCTTCAATCCTCTACTAAAGCAAAATACTTTGACCTGCGAAAATTGCAAGACGACGCGAAAGCCTCTCTAATTAACCCTTGGATGAAGATGGTAAATAACACACGCATCAAAACGGATTTTACAGCCGACGATTTTTGTAAGGCAAGATAGGATTTTCTTCCGTGAGTTTCGGACGAAAGTTTCGGAATTCAGAAAATTTTTTCGGAACTAAAATATATCATTCGGAAACTTTCCGAATGAGCAGTCATTATTTGCATGACTGCTTTTTTTTTATTAACTTTGCACTGCTTTTTGAGAAATCAAGAAGCGGTGCGCTATTTAGAGTGCATCAAACAATTTTTAAATAACCGCGAAGTTTTGCGGGCTTGGGTACCCATGAATGCATTCACCACAAAGCCAAGCAAAAACTCGCAACAAAATGAAGAACTTTAATTATTCTTACAGAACAAACATTAAACATCAAGAACTTGTGCAGATATTAGGCACACAGAATTTGTACCTCCGTGTTGTATATGCTCATATCGACAACTACACGCAGGCAAAGGGCGGTTGGACGGGCTCACAGCGTGATCTGGCGGCTCAACTGGAGTTACCGGTGGCTACAATCAACAACCAGCTGAGTGAGTTGCTGAAACGAGGGCTCATCGTGCAGCAGAAGAACACGTACCGCTCTACGCGTGAGGTTTCGGGTTCAGCAAATGAGCCTGTTAGTGAACAAAAATGTTCAGCAGAGCTACAGGCTCGTGAACAAAAATGTTCAGCAGATGAACAAAAGCGTTCAGCAGATGAACCCCCTATAACCCCTATATATAATAATAAAGAAAAAGAGAAAGAGAATTATTTTGTGCGCGAAAAAAACGCGCAACAAAATTCTCCCTCATCCCCTTCTCTTTTTGATAAGTTTGTAGAATTATATTCTGATCTTAGCGGGGTTAGTAAAGTTAGCGAGAAGGAAATAGGCGAGGCGCGTAAGTTATGGGACGAACTCGCGGATTGGAAGAAAGAGATGCTCATCAGTTGGCTTCAATCGCCGGCAGGTAAAGCCAGCAACAGTCTGACATGGACCATCACGGACTTCAAGCCAAAGCCCAAGAACTACGGCGGATTGCTACCTTATGAACTTGATAAAGCGGCAGCAGCACACGAGTTGTGGACGGTGAAAGTTGAAGCCGACGAACGCGCGTGGATCTGCACCATTGAGGATATCAGGCGATTCGGATTAAAGGCGATTAAGCGCTTCTTGCCCATGAACTAAACTAATTTCCGTCTGACTTCATCGAGGGTTAACCGAGGTTTATGAGTGTTTACCGAGGGCTTATCGAGGGTTTCGGATGCCATTCGGCAGGAAGAAAAACGCGAAAATATGCGTTTGGTCAGGTAAACGGCAGGTAAATGACAGGTAAACGGCAGGTAAATGCCTCGATGAAGTCGGACAATAATCGGATGAGGATGAGGGAGGGAGCATGGGTTTCGATGAAAAAATAAAATATTTTAAGATTTTATGCATTAAAATTTGGATATATGAAAAATTTTTCGTATCTTTGTAGCGGTTTTGCGATAATAAGGCTCAATACTACGCAAAGCCTACATGGAACAACGAAAATCAGCCATCAACAAACCAAAATATTAACCATAAAACTGAAACATTATGAAACAGAAATTACTAAGTTTGTTTGCCGCGCTGCTGCTTGGTGCAGGCGCGATGTACGGTCTTGATCCGTACGAACGTTATTCCGGCACGTGCGGTGCTGATGGCGACAACTTAACATGGTCGTACATGAGTAATAAGGTGCTGATTATCAGCGGTACAGGTGCCATGGCGGAGTACGAATACGATTCCAAAATTCCATGGTACGGAGTTATAAAAAACGAAGTTGAGAAAATAGTGGTTGAGCCCGGTGTAACCACTCTATGTAAAAATGCATTCTACGGCTGTATGTATCTTAAGTCAGTAACCCTGCCCGAGGGATTATTGAGCATTGGAGCATATTGCTTTTCGACCGGTTGGGACTTACAGTCTATCACTCTGCCGAGCACATTGCAAACAATCGGGGATGGAGCATTTGAATATTTACCTTTAACCTCACTTACTATCCCTGCTTCCGTTACGAGCATCGGTAAGGCTATTACTGGAACTTGTAATAAATTGGAAACGATCGTAGTAGAAGCCGGCAACAAGGTGTATGACAGCCGTGAGAACTGCAACGCGATCATCGAGAAAGAGACAAAGACTCTGATTGCAGGTTGCAAAGCAACCGTTATCCCTGACGGGGTAGAGGTCATTGCTGAGGCTGTATTCAATAATATCTCCGCATTGGAATCGGCAACTATCCCCGCCAGCGTCGATAGTATCGGTATCCGGGCATTCTCATACTGCACCGGGCTTAAGTCAATTACTTGCTATGCAGAAACTCCTCCTGCAGTGGACGAAAATAACTGTGACAATATTTTCAACAATGGTGCTGCGACCGACATCCCTGTGTATGTACCTGCATCGTCAATTGATGCATACAAGGCAGCTTGCGGCTGGAGTAACTTTACCAATTTTAAGGCAATAGGAACAGATGAACGCATTGACTTGGAGATCAGGTTCACGACCGAAGAGACCAACATTGAAGTAGGTCAAGAGTTTGATTTGAGTACTATCTTATCTGCCCGCGCAATGCTTTCCAATTTAACTTGGACATCCAGCGACGAGCGTGTTGCCACGGTGGACGAGTATGGCAGAGTACTTGGCGTGAAAGAAGGCGAAACAACCATCCGCGTTAGCTATCCGGGCAACGATGACTTTCTGCCCGGCAAAGCTTCCATCAAAGTTATAGTGGCTGGGAAAGAGCACCTCGTGATTTTGAACACCAAGGTGACGGATTCGAACTGCAATGACATCTTCGGCGATGGCAAAGCATCGTACAATCCGAAGACAACAACGCTGACGCTCAGCAACCTGGAAGCAGATGCAGACGGAAACGACTTTATCCGATTTGAACAAGAAGTTCCGTATTTTAACATCAATATTAACGGCAAGTGCGCGATCACGAACACGCGCTACGGCATTGCCAGCCCGGGTTACTGTAATATGCTTATCACCGGTGGCGAGTTGACGTTATCCGGCTCGATGAACCAGATAGAGGCCTATGATCTGATCTTGGATAAGACGAATGTCACCCTCACTTCGAGCTACGGTCATGGCAAACCCGCCCTGCTCGCAATGCGTAGATTGGTTGTACGCACAGGTACACACGTGCTCGCCAAATCGACGAAGTTACCGGACGCCGAAGATGAGATGGGCGGCTTGGCAATAGCCACCCTTTATCCCGACTTTGGAGACTACATAGACATACTGACCCCTCATGTACACTACTTCCAGGATCTGACTCGCATCAACTGGCCGGGAACATACTACACGGATGATGACAACAACGAGTGGGCAAGAGAAGTAGAGCTGGGCAAGACCGCCGGAAGATTATCCGACGTAGAGCCCACCCGCATAGACTTCACAGACGAAGAATCAAATGCCGTTATCTTCAGTTCGACGGCAGAGGATTGGTACGACCCGAAGAGCGATGTACTCGTTCTAACCTCCACTGTTACCGACGAGCAGGTCAACGACGCTTTGGCGAACCTTGTTCCAGGCTCGGCATCATGGATGAGAGCACTGCCCGGTTCGCTCGCGCTCTACCTGCCTGCAGGCAAGGGCAAGTTGAGCGTTGAATGCCAGACGTTCAAAGGCTTTACGCTGAATATCAAGATCAAAGGCGAAGAGGTAATACGCGTTAATCAGACTGCGATGGGTCAGTTCATCGTTGACTACGATCTAACTACCGTCACTATTGTTGAAATCTATCTGACCGCCAGCGGCGAATCGCCTGCCCCTGCACGTATCGCTACTTCTGCCCAGGACGCTGACGCCGCCGGTGCATACATCAAGTCGATCACCGTAACGCCGACCATCGAAGCATGCTCGGATGACAGACAAGGCACATGCGGCGACAACCTGAACTGGTTACTGACCTGCGACGGCAAGCTGGTGATCACCGGCAGTGGCGCAATGACTGATTTCGGTTATAGCAACCGTGCACCTTGGACAAACTTTGCATCCGAGATCACCTCTGTCAGCCTGCCTAAGGGCCTGACACACGTAGGTGCCTGGTCGATCTATCAAATACCGAACATCGAATCTGTTGTTATCCCCGAAGGTGTGACAAGCATCGGCTACGTAGCCTTGTCCGGCTGCCGCAAGCTTAAGGAGATCAGCCTGCCTAACAGCCTGGAATCGATTGCATCGATGGCGTTCTCGACAGCAGCTGTCAAGACGCTGGTGATCCCTGCAAACGTAAGCTCTATTGGCGAGGGTATCACAGATGAGTGCGAGTCGCTGGAGACACTTGTGGTAGCCGAGGGCAACAAGAACTTCGACAGCCGCGAGGACTGCAACGCAGTGATCAAGACCGCCACTGACGTGCTGGTAGCAGGCTGCAAGACAACCGTTATACCATTCGGCGTGAAGGCTATCGGAAACATGGCGTTCTCTAACAATGGCAAGTTAGGCAACATACATATCCCCGCGAGCGTAGAATCCATTGGTGACTATGCGTTCCAGTACTGCAGCGGTTTCACCGCACTTACTATCCCGAGCAGTCTGACGCAGATCTCCGGCTCGGCGTTCACGGGCTGCAAGTTCGCGACGATTAACGTTGTTCCCGGCAATCCGAGGTTCGACAGCCGTGACAACTGCAACGCTATCATCGAGACCGAGACGAACACGCTGGTCAAGGGCTGTGACGCAACCGTTATGCCGGAAGGCATTACGGCATTCGGTGAGGGAGCATTCATGAGCAACAAGAACTTGAAGTTCATCAGTATCCCCGCCAGCGTAGAGCGCCTGGACAAGAACGCACTGATCTACTGCAACAAGCTGGAGGCCATCACCTGCTATGCGATTGTGCCGCCTACAGCAGATGCGTTGGCATTCAACTATGGCAATCCTTCGGATATCAGCATCAATCCTGAGATCCCCGTATATGTTCCCGCAGCAAGCATCGCAGCTTATCAGGCAGATAGCAGATGGAGTTATTTCCATAACTTCGTAGCCCTGGATGGCTACTTCACCATTAAGGCTCTGGCAACTCACGGTGTAGTGACCGGAACAGGCACATACGTCGCAGGCGCACAAATCAGCCTGAAAGCTATTGCTGACGAGGGATTTGAGTTCCTGGAGTGGACGGACGGCACGGACGCTAACCCGAAAGAGCTGACCGTAACAAAGGACGAGACGGTACGCGCATTGTTCAAGATGAAGGATGCAGAAGAGATCATCACCCAGCTCATGTACAAGTCTGACGTGATGGAGCTCACCTGGGACAAGATAGATGAGGCCACGATCTACATCATCAGCCTGTACAAGGAAGGCAAGCTGATAGCAACGTACAAGACGACCGATCAGGAGAATGTACTGGAGATCAACACTCCTGCCCCTGCACGCTTGAAAGCTCGCAGAAGTCCGGCAGACGAGCAGCCCGGCAAGATTGCCGTGAAGATATCCGGCTTGGAGCTCGGACAAGACTACTCGTACAACATTGACGCTTACAACGATGCGGAAGAGGTAGTGAACGTTATCGCCGGCTCGTTCAACACGGCCGAGGTGGCAACAAGTATCGAGCAATCTGGCAGCGACATCAATGCTCCGATCAAGATGCTGCGTGACGGCAAGCTGATCATCGCACTCCCCAACGGCAAGCGCTACGACGCTACGGGCAGACAAGTGCAGTGAATGGTGAAAAGTTAATAGTTAATAGTTAATAATTAATAATTGCAACTTATGAAAAAGACATTAATAACCCTCGTGTCAGCGCTGCTGTTCGGCGCAGGCTCGATGAGTGCCGGTTTGCGAGACACGATCACGTACGAGTATTACGGCACAACACTTTATTACACATACCAGAACAATAACGCAATGGTCGTTTGCCCACCAAAGGGAAAAACGTATACAGGTATTGAGACTCTAATAATACCCAATGTAATCACACATAATGGTATTGAATACCCTGTAACATGGATAGGGCAACATGCTTTTCTCAGTGTTTCCTCACTCAAGCGAGTATATATACCTGACAACGTGTTGATTATTGATGATGGTGCCTTCCAAGGCTGTATCTATTTGGAAAGAGTATTGGGCTGCAACGGTCTTTTCGCCATTAGGGATGACGCTTTCTACAAATGTGCAAGATTAGAGAAGATGGTACTTCCTTCAGGGCTTGGGGAGATAGGTGAAGATGCCTTTGGCGCAACGGCTCAAAAAAACTACTTCTGCCTGTATGTAAACAGCACTATTCCGCCGGAGCTCGGGAAAACAGTATTCACCGGCGCAAACGAAGATCTTCTGCGCATCTTTGTTCCGTGCGGCTATAAAGAGGATTATCAAGCCGCTGAAGGTTGGGATCTTGTGGCAGATAATATCGGCTATAAAAGTAGCGACTGGTACCTTGACGATGACTATTGGGTATTTGTCAAGCAAACCGATGGCGGCACAGTTAATGAACCGGAGACGGTATGCGAATTTCCGCTGGTGGCTACTCCAGATGAGGGTTACAAGTTCGTTGAATGGAGTGACGGAACAACCGCTAATCCTCACGAAGATATTGACATCAATACACTTAAGGATGACATAGAAATATCAGCCATCTTCCGCCGGATTTGCACCTCATCGAAACTCGACATGATTTCTGTACGCGGAGAAGAAATTGAAGGCTTTAACTCTGACAAGTTGAACTACATCCTTACCTTCCCAGCGGGCACATTAGAGGAAGAATTGCCGGTACTTGCTGATGTTACTTACCAGGAGCAAGACGCAAACCAAATCATTAAAAAGAACCAGTACGGCAAAACTGTAATAATAAGCGTGACGAACGATTACGGCTTGACTAAGACCTACTCTATTACATACGTGATTGCAGTAGCTAACAAGTTAGTTGTTACAGCTACAAGCAACAACGACAGTTGGGGTACAGTAACCGGTAGTGGCGAGTACGAAGAAAACACAACGGTAACAATTACCGCCAATGCGGAAAAGGGCTTCCAATTTTACAACTGGAACAATGGCAGTTCGGTTAATCCATACGTTTTCAACATAACGAAAAATGAAGCTTTTGCAGCTCAGTTCCTGCCCGAAAGCGAAGAAGAAATCATTTCAGACGTTCAATCTACAACCGCCCACGTAGAAATGGAAACCAAGCCTTGGGGTAAACACGGCTACTGGATATGGGTTTATAATGACAAAGGACACAGCAAGTGGTTCTGCAAGATCCGCTTCAACAACGACGGCACTGTCAACAAGTTCTATTGGGGTCCAGGAAGCAAGCATGGTGAGTCTCCCGAAGATGCACCTAGCAGATCATTTGCCCATGAGACATCCGTACTTGACGCACCTATAGTTCTGGAGTATGATTTAGAGGAGCTGGAGCCTGAGCATGATTACTTCATCACCGTTGAATGCTTGGACGAAAACGATGAGGTGATGAGTGTAGATGCTTCGTCGTTCACGACAGCAGAAGCACCGAGTGATCCGACCGCAGTTAGTGAGCAGACAATTGACAGCAGCAAGGCACGCAAACTCTTGCAGAACGGTCGCCTGATCATCATCACCAACGACGGCAAACGCTACGACGCTACGGGCGTAGAAATGTAAACATTTGACAACAATTGTAGCCAAGAAATAGATACATTTCTATAAAATAGAAAAAAAATCCCACAAAATTTGCAAATGTGGGATTTTTTTTGTATATTTGTGGCGCGAAATTGTGCAACAATTAAAAACATGTTTAATCTATTCAGTAAAAATATGGCAAATCAAAGTCAACAATCCGGTACGATGTACAATGCGATCACGTCCGGAAGTAAGATTATCGGTACGATCATCGCCGATGGTGACATCCGTATCGACGGCACAGTGGAAGGCGAGATGCAGTGCGCCGGCAAAGTAGTAGTTGGTGAAAAAGGCTTGGTGAAAGGTACAGTGACCTGCCAGAACTCGGAGATCATGGGCACGCTGGACGGCAAGATCGTCAACAGTCAGACCCTGGCGCTTCGCGCAACAGGTAAGATCAAAGGCGAGGTGCAGACGCAGACCCTCATTGTTGAGCCCAACGCACAATTCAACGGCTCGTGCTCTATGCCCAGTGCCAATAAGACCGCTGACGTCAAAAAATAACGATTTATGCGTATCAAACCATTCAGGGGGATTCGTCCTCCACGCGAGCTTGCCAAGCAGGTGAGCAGTCGTCCGTACGACGTATTGAACTCCGAGGAAGCCTTGCGCGAAGCGGATGGCAACTCGATGTCGTTATATCATATCATCAAGCCGGAGATCAACTTCGAGCCGATGATCGACGAACATGATCCTCGTGTGTATGAGAAAGCCGTGGAGCAGTTCAAGCTCTTCCGCGAGAAAGGCTGGCTGGTGCAGGATGAGCAGGAGAAGTACTACGTGTATGCACAGACAATGAACGGTCGTACCCAGTACGGCCTTGTAGTGGCAGCATGGGTGGATGACTACATGGAGGGACGCATCAAGAAGCACGAGCTCACGCGCCGCGACAAGGAGGAAGATAGGATGAAGCACGTGCGCGTGAACAATGCGAACATCGAGCCGGTGTTCTTCGCCTACCCTCACCGCGCTGACCTCGACGCTATCATCGCTCGCGTGACAAGTCGCGAGCCGGAGTACAACTTCATCTCCGACCTTGACGGCTTCGGTCACACGTTCTGGGTGATTGATGATGCCGCCACCATCGCCACCATCACGCGCATCGTAGGTGATATACCTGCCATGTACATCGCTGACGGTCATCACCGCTCGGCTGCCGCTGCACTTGTGGGCAACGAGAAGAAGCAACAGGCGCTGGCACAAGGCAAACCTGTAACAGGTGACGAGGAGTTCAACTTCTTCCTGGCCGTATGCTTCCCCGACAACCAGCTGCACGTGATGGATTACAACCGCGTGGTGCGCGACCTGAACGGCTTGACACCCGACGAGTTCCTGCACAAGCTCGAGGCTAACTTCATCGTCGAGGACAAAGGCACGGACATCTACCACCCCGAAGCCTTGCATACCTTCGGTCTGTACTTGGGCAAACACTGGTACAAGCTCACCGCCAAACCCGGCACCTACACAGATGATCCGATAGGTGTGTTGGATGTAACTGTATCCAGCAATCTGATCCTCGACCAGCTGCTCGGAATCAAAGATCTGCGTTCGGACAAGCGCATCGACTTCGTAGGCGGCATTCGCGGACTGAAAGCCCTGCAAGATCGCGTGGACAGCGGCGAGATGCAACTCGCACTCGCACTCTACCCCGTAACGATGCAACAGATCATCGACATAGCTGACAGCGGGAACATTATGCCGCCGAAGACGACTTGGTTTGAGCCGAAGTTGCGCTCAGGGCTGATTATTCATGAACTAGTATAACCAAAACAACTAGATGACTAGACAACTAGATGACTAGACGACTAGTATATATCTTCGCTGCGCTGATGCTGCTTACAGGCTGCAGCATTCAGCATCGGATCAAGAAGGCGGACAAGAAGTTCGCCATCGGCGAGTACTATGATGCGGCGCAGATCTACAAGCAGTGCAACCAACGTCTGCACCCGAAGAAAGATCGCGACATGAAAGCGCATGTCAGTTTTCGTCAGGGCGAGTGCTTCCGCATCCTGAACGACGGCAAAGCGGTAAGCTCGTACGCCTCGGCTATCAAGTGCAAGTACCAGGACAGCATTGTCTATCTGCACTACGGCGAGGTGCTGATGTACCAGGGTAAGTACAAGGAGGCAGAGAAGGCGTTCAACACCTACCTTGAAGCACACCCCGACAGTTATCAGGCACAGGCAGGCATATATGCTTGTCAGCAGGTTGGCGAGTGGAAGAAGACTCCCAGCCGCTACAAGGTACAGCTGGCCAAAGAGTTCACCGCCAAGCGTTCGTCAACCTTCGCCCCGATGTTCGTGGGCGACAACGACGATGCACTGATGTTCACCTCCAACCGCCAGGAACGCACCAAAGGCAAGGAGAAGAAGACGCAGCGTCCGAGTCCGGTGACCGGTCAGCAACTGTTCAAGATCTACTCCGCGCGCAAGAACGCCGCAGGAAAGTGGGAGGACATAGAGGTGGCTGACGGCTTGTACAACGAGGGCGCAGAGGCGGAGAAAGCCGAGAACGACAGCACGTCGGGCGGCAAAGCCCTGCCTGCCGAGATGGGCGTGTGCTGTTTCAGT
This sequence comes from Bacteroidales bacterium UBA1216, assembly GCA_002309255.1. GTDB lineage: Bacteria > Bacteroidota > Bacteroidia > Bacteroidales > Paludibacteraceae > Colicola. Next base: position 12,450 of record DBXI01000007.1, read on the forward strand.
CGCGACGGCAAGACGATGTACTTCACCTACTCGCGTCCCGTGAACGGGCAGGATCTGGGTGCTAAGATCTACACCTCGACCCGTGCGTCGGGTGAGTGGAGCGAGCCGCAGGAGCTCACACTGTTCAAGGACAGCAGCATCACCTGCGGTCACCCTGCACTGAACGCCACGGGTGACACGCTCTACTTCGTTTCCGATGCACCCGGCGGCTTCGGCGGCAAGGATATATGGATGGCCGAATACGACGGCTCGCAGTGGTCGGTGCCCGTGAACCTCGGTGCGCAGATCAACACCTCGGGCGAGGAGCTCTACCCCACTATCCGCGCCAACGGCACACTGTACTTTAGCTCCACCGGCCATCCGGGCTACGGAGGATTGGATATCTTCAAGGCGGAGCGCGACACGACGGCGCTAGACAGCGCTTCGGGCTTAGGCTGGGCTGTCTATAACATGGGGGCACCGTTCAACACCAACGGTGACGATTTCGGCATCACCTTCGCCAGCGAGGGGGAGCAGGGCTTCTTCTCCTCCAACCGCGGGCAGAAGAAAGGCTACGACCAGCTCTACAGCTTTATCCTGCCGGAGATGGAGTTCATCGTGGAGGGATCAGTGGTGGACAACAACGGCGAGCCTATAGCCGATGCAGCGATCCGTCTGGTGGGTAACAACGGCACGAACACCAAGCTCCAAGTGCGCCGCGACGGCACGTACAAGATTAAGCTGCAGCGCGACACGAAGTACGTGATGCTCGGCGCTGCGCGAGGCTACTTGAACCAGAAGCAGGAGCTGAACACCTTCGGCCTGAGCGACAGCAAGACCTACACGCAGGACTTCACCCTCTCGCCAATCAGCAAGCCTGTGACGATGGATAACATCTTCTACGAGTTCGGCAAGTGGGATCTGACCCCCGCATCGGAGGAGGGTTTAGCTGCGCTTGTAAAGCTGCTGAGCGACAACCCGAACATCACCATCGAGCTCTCCGCACACACCGACTATGTGGGCAACGACGCATCGAACAAAGAGCTGTCCGCCAAGCGTGCCGAGAGCGTGGTGAACTACCTGGTGAAGCACGGCATCGACCGCGAGCGGCTGACACCTGTGGGCTACGGCGAGGAGAAACCTGTAGTGGCGGACGCAGCGATGCATCAGAAGTACAAGTTTATTCCTTTGGAGCAGGCGCTGACCGAGGAGTTCATCACCTCGCTGCCCACTGACCAGCAGGAGACATGCAACCAGATCAACCGCCGCACAGAGTTCAAGGTGCTGCGCACAACGTATAAACTGTATTAGACCGCACCTCTGGTGCTCAAAGAAAAAAGACCGCTACGCTCAAAGAAAAAAGATTGATCACCTTTAGAAACGAGACATTATAGGCTTTTGTCTTTTATCTTTGAGTGCGAAGCACGGTCTTTCGACTAAACAACATGAAACAGTATTTAGACCTATGTAAACGAGTGCTCGCTGAGGGCGTGCAGAAGACCGACAGGACGGGGACAGGCACTATCAGCGTTTTCGGACATCAGATGCGTTTTCCGATGGCAGAGGGCTTTCCGCTGCTGACGACGAAGAAGTTGCACTTGAAGTCAATCATCTACGAGCTGCTGTGGTTTTTGCAGGGCGACACGAACGTTAAGTACTTGCAGGATCACGGCGTGCGCATCTGGAACGAGTGGGCGGACGAGAACGGCGATTTGGGGCCCGTATATGGGCATCAGTGGCGTTCGTGGCCGGACTACAAAGGCGGAACGATCGACCAGATCAGTCAGGTTGTGGAGATGATCAAGAAGACGCCCGACTCGCGCCGACTTCTGGTGAGCGCGTGGAACGTAGCGGAGGTCGATACGATGGCTCTGCCGCCGTGTCACACCCTGTTCCAGTTCTACGTGGCGGATGGCAAGCTCTCGCTGCAGCTCTACCAACGGAGTGCGGATATCTTCCTCGGCGTTCCGTTCAACATCGCGTCGTACGCGCTGCTGCTGCAGATGATGGCGCAGGTGACTGGACTCGAGTGCGGCGACTTTGTACACACCTTCGGCGATGCGCATATATACCTCAACCACCTCGACCAGGTCAACCTACAACTCACGCGTGAGCCCCGACCACTGCCCAAGATGCTCATCAACCCCGACGTGAAGTCGATCTTTGACTTTAAGTACGAGGACTTTGAGCTCGTCGGCTACGATCCACACCCCCACATCGCCGGAGTGGTCGCGGTATAGACCGCTGCGCTGAAAGAATAAAGACCGCTGCCAATATTGGCAGTTAAAAGAACAAAGACAAAAATGATAAGTATCATAGTAGCCATAGCAGAGAATTACGCGATCGGCAAGCAAGGCGGGCTGCTCTGCCACCTGCCGGCTGACCTGCAGCACTTCAAGCAGATAACCTCCTCTCACACGGTGATCATGGGTGAGCGCACCTACCTGTCGCTGCCTAAGCACCCGCTTCCCAACCGCACGAACATCGTCATCAGCGACAACCCTGCTTTCAATGCCCCGCTCGCCATCGTCGCGCGCTCTATACCCGAAGCATTGCAGCACGTAGCTGCCGATGAGGAGGCATTCGTCATTGGCGGCGGGATGATCTACCGGCAGTTCATGACGATAGCCGACAAACTCTACATCACGCACATCCATCACACCTGGGACGATGCGGACACGTTCTTCCCAGTGATTGAGCCTACTGTCTGGCAACAGACGGCTGCCGAGTACCGCGAAGCCGACGACAAGAACCCCTACCCGCTCACCTACGCCGAGTACATGAGAGCCAACCGCTGATTTCTGACTTCTGATTGCTGATTTCTGAAATTGGCACGATAATTGCATCAGTTAGGGTGAACACTCAAATTTGCGAATTATGAACACACGTCTATTTATCGTTTCGATTTGCGTTGCTGCCTTGTGCAGCCTGAATAGTTTAGCCGAACCCTATACGGCAAGTATTGAGCATGTCACGGTCTTTACGCAAGGCGCTGAGCTGGAGCAAAAAGTGTCTCTACCCTTGCAGGCAGGTGACAACACAGTAGTGATCGAAGGTCTCTCACCGTACATCAACGAGCAGAGTCTGCAGATAGCCTTAGGCGGCGGTGTGATCGTTCAGCAGTACGCTTTCAGCACCGATTACCTGAGCGCCGACAAACTGCGCATGAGTGCAGCCTCATTGGAGGACAGCCTGCGCATGGCGCAGGATGCACTGCAGGACGCTGAGCGGCGCATCAGTACGCTCACTGAGATGCAGAAACTGCTGCAGGCAGGCGTGAATAGCACCCTAACAGTCACCACTGGCGTGACGACAGCCACGATCGACAAGAACCTGCAGTACTTCCGCACCAATGCGCTGGAGCTGGGCAAGCAGCTGGATGCCACCAAGGCGGAGAAGAGCGCACTGGACAAACGCATCAAAGCCCTGCAGCAGCAGATTCGCGAGAACGGCGGACTGAAAGTAAGCAAGGCGGGGGTCGTTACGCTGCAGGTCAACTCGCCGAAGAAGCAGACGATCGCCGCCCAGCTGAAGTACTTCACCCCGCAAGCTTCGTGGTACACGACGTACGACCTGAACATCGCATCGCTGCAGTCGCCCATCAGCGTGATCATGAAGGCGCATGTGAGTCAGACGACGGGGCTTGACTGGCAGAACGCTCGTCTGACGCTGTCCACAGGTCATCCGTCGAGCACACACGAAGCGCCGGAGCTGAGCACATGGTGGCTGCAACAGCAAGTGATGCGTCCGCGCACCGCGTATGCGGCAAAGAACGCTGTGATGGCGTATGCCGTTATGGACGAAGCCGCCGCAGAGGAGGAGATGGTGACAGCCAGCATGGGCAGTTTTGTTCAGACCACCGAGCAAGCCATCAGCGTGGAGTATGCGATCAGCCTACCCTACACCATCGCGGGCAACGGCAAGGAGCAGATGATCGCCCTGCTGGACAAGCAGATAGATGATGTATCGTATGCGTACTACGCAGCCCCGCGCGCTGACGAGCGTGCGTACCTTGTAGCATATATCAACAACTGGAGCGCACTCAGCCTGCCGGATGGCAGTGCTAACATCACCTACAACGGCACGTACTACGGCGAGAGCCGCCTGACGGCCAGCAACGACGAGGCACGCATCCGTCTGACCTTAGGTGACGACCCGCAGGTGAAGATCAAGCGCGAACTGACCGCACAGAACAGCAAGCAGAGCGGCAGCAACAAGCAGGTGAGCTATACGTATACCACCACCGTGCGCAACGACAAGACGACCCCCGTCACCATCACCGTGTACGACCAGTACCCCGTGAGCACAGCCAAGGAGATACAGGTGAGCGTGAACGACAAGAACGCATCCGTCAGTACCGACGACAAGCAGACAGGTATAATTACCTATCAGTTCACCCTGCAGCCGGGCAAGTCGCGCACACTTGAGTTATCATATACCGTCAAGTACCCCAAAGATTGGCGGATCAACCTATAACAGGTCAGCTAAGCTTTGCTGACATAACATAACATAACACACCACTATGCGCCGCACACTACTCATCATCGCCCTACTGAGCAGCAACCTGCTGTTCGCGCAGCGTACGGGCACCATACAAGGCATCACCGTCGACAGCCAGACAGAGCAGATCATCGAGATGGTGGCCGTGCAACTGTTCACCTACGCTGACGGCGACTCAACGATGGTCAGCGGCGCGCAGACCGACATGCAGGGGTTCTTCTACTTCGTGAAGCTCAAACCCGGACAGTACAAGCTCGTGCTGTCATCGCTTGGATACAAAACGCGCATCATCCCCGTTGAACTGACGCGTGAGAAGATGATATGCGAGTTGGGCAAAATCAGTCTGACGGAGGATGTGCAGGCGTTGGCGGAGATCGACGTGAAAGGGCATGCTGCAGAGATGACCGTCAAAGGCGACACGATAGAGTACAACACATCTGCCTACAAAATGGAGGAGACCGCCGTTGTGGAGGATCTGCTGAAGAAGATGTCGGGCGTGCAAGTGGATAAGGAAGGAAATGTTACAGTGAACGGCGAGACGATCAAAGCAGTGCGCGTGGACGGGAAGAAGTTCTTCGGCGATGATGTACAGACCGCCACGAAGAATATCCCCGCCGAGATGATCGACAAGATCCAGGTGCTGGACGAGAAGAGCGAGACATCGAAGATGACGGGCTTTGAGGACGATGAGACCTCGCGCGTGATCAACCTGACGCTGAAGAAAGACAGGAAGCAGGGGATGTTCGGCAACTTCAACGGCGGCTTGGGCGCAGACCTGGTGACCGACGACGGCAAGTGGTTCAACTACGGTAATCCGGCGTTTGGCGCCACGGCCGCCGACAGGACGAAGCACTTCTTCGAGAACGATTTCCGCTACGGCGCAGGGCTGTTCATGAACATCCTATCCGGCAACAGTCAGACCACCTTGATAGGCAATGCGAACAACACGAATGAGATACGTATGGGTCGCGGTCGCGGCGGCTGGGGTACGCAAAACCAAGGCATCACCTGGGCGGAGAACATAGGCGTGAACACGAACATCGACGTCAGCGCCAATGTGCCGGGGATGTTGCTGGGTGGCGACGGTCAGTTTGCGCACGCAGCGAACAACACGCAGGCTAACTCGAAGAAGGACAGTTACTCCAGCGGCACGAACTACCTGCAGAACGAGCAGTCAAGCACGCTATCGAACACCTGGGACGCTAATGTGCGCCTGGAGATGGAGTATGAGGTGGACAGTGCGAACAAGGTGCTGATTCAGCCGCAGCTGAGTTACACCAATAACTGGGAGGACGCCACGAACGCCTACACCAACGGCCAGTACACCGAGGGAAGCGACACGACGATCATCAGCAACGGCCGGCAGACGAAGAGCACGAACAGCAGCAACATTGCAGGCAAGCTGCAGGTGATCTACACCCACTCGTTCCTTAAGCCCGGGCGCAAGCTGACGCTCACCGCCAACGCGAACATTAGCAACACCAAAGGGCACACTGACACCGAAGCCCGTGACAACATGGGCGATAGCCTGCTGGTTAACCAGTTCACCAACAGTGGCAACACGGCGGTGGGATATAGCCTGCGTGCATCGTACATCGAGCCGCTGTATAAGAAGGAGCACATGCTGGAGATTGCCGTACTGGGCAGTGGTAACAACCGCCGTTCGCACAAGGATCAGTACGATATAACGCCCACGGACACCACCTTCAACACCGACTACAGCAATAACCTCAATAACGACTTCTACACCGAGCAGCTAGAGGCTAACTACCAGTGGAAGCACGAGAAGTTCAACCTCACCGCCGGCATCAAAGGGCTGCTCTCGCAGACGCACTCGCGCACGTACTACGGCGGCGTGCTGCAGCGCGACACACTGCTGCAGGTGTTCAACATATCGCCTAACGTCAACTTCCGCTATAAGTTCGGCAAGAAGAAGTTCGCGCGCATCCGCTACAACGGATCGACCGAGCAGCCGACCATAACGCAGATGGAGCCCGTGCGCAATAACTCCGACGCCATGAACGAGACGGTAGGCAATCTCAACCTCAACCCCGCGTTCCGCCACCGTTTCCACATGATGTACTCGACCTTTAACCAGGATAAGTTCTGGAGCTTGATGACCGGTCTGCACGGCAATTTGACGAAGGACGCGCTGGTGAGCAACACGATCTACGACGAGGTGGGCAAGCGCTATCAGCAGACGGTGAACGCGCAGGATCTGCCGTTCGACGTGAGCGCCGATCTGATGTTCAACACGCCGTTTGCAAACAAGATGATGCAGTTCAACACACGCACGAGCATCGGCTATAACCAGCGCGTGGGATACATCTCGCGCGAGCACACCGCGGCGGAGATAGCTGCGATGATCGCTGCTAACAACATCGCGCTGGGTGACCGCTCGATAACAGGCAACCTACAGCTGAGCGAGGATCTGACGCTACGGTTCACCCACGACCTGGTGGATGTAGGCGTGGTGGGCACCTTCAACTACAGCCGCACGCACAACAACCTGAATGCCAACTCGCTGAGTAACATCTTCAAATGGTCGGTGACGGGTGATATACGTTTCAACCTGCCCAAGTCATGGACGATAGGTGCCGACTGCGGATACACAGCGCGATACGGCTACGGCTTTGATGATGTTGACGAGATCCTGCTCAACGCATCTGTCTCCAAGAGCTGGAAGAACGCCACGCTCACCCTGAAAGCCTACGACCTGCTCAACCAGAAGAAGAGCATCGTACAGGTGGTGGGCGAGAACTACATCCAGTACAAGGAGTACAACACCCTGCCCACCTACGCCATGCTCACCTTCACTTACAAACTCAACAAGATGGGGAGTCTAAAGGCCAAAGGCTTTGCCGGACACATGCAGGAGATGATGGAGAGCGGTCAGCAGCCCGGTCAGCCCGGACAGCCAGGCGGCGGCAGACCACCTATGGGACCACCGCCCGACCGGAGAGAGTAGACCGCTGCGCTGAAAGAACAAAGACCGCAGCCAATCTTAGCTGCTAAAAGAACAAAGATTATGCACAACTTATTATACATCACCTGGGACGTTGACCCTATCCTGATCCATTTCGGTGACGGGGGTATCCGTTGGTACGGACTGCTGTGGGCTATCGGTCTATACGTATGCTACCTTATACAGGTGCAACTCTATAAGCACGAGCGTTGTCCGGAGGATTGGGCGGAGAAGATCTTCCTGTGGATGGCACTGGGCGTGATCATCGGCGCGCGCATCGGTCACTGCTGGTTCTACGAGTGGCACGATGTGACGCAGCCATGGATGGCGGCGTACTGCAAGGCGATGAACATCAGTCATGATCCGGTGCAGATCTTCGGTTGGACGATCCGCTACCGTAATCCGTACATCGAGCATCCGTTCTATCTGCTGAAGATCTGGGAAGGCGGCTTGTCGTCGCACGGTGGCGCTATCGGTCTGTTCATCGCTGCGTGGCTGCTGAACAAGAAGCACTTCAGCAAGCAACCTAAGTTCCACACCTCGATGATCTGGATCCTCGACCGCTTGTGTATCGGCGTGGGCGTAACGGCTACCCTCATCCGTCTGGGTAATTTGATGAACTCTGAGATCTACGGCAGCCCGACCGATCTGCCATGGGGATTCATCTTCGTGCGCGACGGACAGACAGTCCCCTGTCACCCCACGCAGATCTATGAGATGATCTACTGCATCGTGGCGCTGATCACCACCTCGCTCATGTACAAGTACGGCAAGGCTTACCGCCGCGAGGGGCTACTGCTTGGCACCTTCCTTACCATCGTGTTCGTCACACGCTTCTTGCTTGAGTTCATCAAGAACGACCAGGAGCTCTTCGAGGCCGGACACCTGCTGAACATGGGACAACTGCTCAGCATCCCGTTCATCATCCTGGCCGCCTGGCTCGTAGTGCGTGCATATAAGCGACCGATGAACCCCGATACGGCTATTGAGTCGAAAGAAGAAAGTCGAAAGTCGAAAGCATAAAATGTTCCGGCGCTGTGCTCATATAATTCTCTTATGCTGCTCGACGACTATGGTTTGGGCAGAAGGGGATACGATTGTTGTCATGCATCAGTATGCAGATACGCTCAAGCTGCAGGATGCGGAGCAAACGGTGCAGTTCAACAACGATGCGTTGCTGCTCGATCTGGTGGCTGCGCAGAGTCGTCAGTTAGCAGACTCCCTGGCTGCCGCCGATAGCACGCAGATCAGCAGCGAGGAAGCTGAGCAATGGTTGCTTGCCATGCAGGAGAAGCTCAGGCAGGATTCGATCATCCGCGACTCACTGCGCATCGACTCTATCCGCATGGAGACACAGCGCCTCATCCGCGAGACGGGCGTGCAGGCAGAGGTGCATGACATACGCGTGGAGAAGCATATCTTCCCCGACGAACAACAGGATCGCGAGGATATACGCCGCTATATCCGCCAGCAATACTCGCCTTGGTACAAGGAGGCACGCACGCTCGTGCAGTTCACGCAGAACTACATTTCGCCCAACTGGTACAAGGGCGGTAACTCCAGCCTGGCACTACTGGCGCTGGTCAAGGGGCAGATCAACTACAAGAAGGACAACTTCGTATGGGAGAACACCGGCGAATGGCGCATGGGTCTGTCCACCACCGGCAAGACGGATACGGTGCACTTTATCAACGTCACCGACGACCAGTTCAGGCTCTACTCCAAAGCCGGATATCAGGTCTATAGCAAGCTCTATATCTCAGCATCACTGGAGTTTCAGACCACCTTCCTGCCCTCATGGAAGGCGAACAGCCAGGAGCTTAAGTCAACGATAATGACGCCTATACGCTACAACATGGGAATCGGTTTGGATTACAAGCCTCTGGACTGGCTGACCATCAACTTCTCGCCCGCCGCCTACAAGCTGGTGCATGCTGCCGTCAGCGACTCAACGCGCGTGGATGTCACATCGTTCGGCATAGACAAGGGCAAGAAGACCCTGTCGGAGTTCGGTAGCTCGGTGCGCGTGGAGGCAAAGTACAAACCATTGCGAGAGATTGAGATCTACACCCTATTCTACTTCTACACCAACTACCGTCAGGTGGAGTTCGACTGGCAGATCGATGTCGATTTTATCATCAACCGCTTCCTGTCAACCCACCTCACGCTCCATCCGCGATTCGACTCAACCGTCAAATCCACCGAGCCGCAACACTTACAGTTCAAGGAGTTATTATCTATAGGTTTTAACCATTATTTCCGTTAATATGCCCCGTTTGCGTCACATATTAGTCTTTTGTCTTTTGTCTTTGAGCGAAGCGGTCTTTCATCTTTCCGCTGCCGCGGAATATATCGGCCGCGTGGTGGATACGCAGGGAAAACCTGTCGGCTACGCTACGGTCTATATGGCGGACGATCCGGTCATAGGTACTGCCACGGGCAGCAACGGCCTGTTTCGCATCAATACCGATCTGCCCATCTTCTCCGAACTGATCATATCCTTCATCGGCTACGAGAAACAAGTGCTACTACTCAGTGAGCTGCAGCATGAAGACACAACTGTTATCGTGCTCAAAGAGCAACCCATCCATCTGGAGGAGGTGGTGATAGCCGCCAAGCCACAGAAGCAGAAGAACAAACGCCGGCGCATGCAAGATCTGCTTGCCACCGTCCACCGGCAGATGCAGGCCGACTTCCCGCTCGACGCCACGGGCTATCACATCGTAAGCGATGTGCGCATGGACGCCGAAGACGAGCCATGGGGGATGGAACAGATGATTGCCAACGTGGTCGTCCTGCCCAGGCAGGGACATATAGCCAAAGACATGCGCACCGGAAAGAAGGGTATCGTCCCCACCGACTCGGTGCAGTTCAGCGGCGAGCATTGCAAGCGCTTCTTCGACGCATCAATCCGCAGCCTGGCGGACACTATCCTGGCGGGTAATGATCTGGAGACCATCCACCCGCAGATGCGCAAGGCTGCTAACGCCGTGGACTCGGGCGTAGTAGTGCACCGCGCGCTGTGGAGCATGGGGAACATCGTGTATGACTTCATCAACACGATGAACGACATCGCCCACTGGGAGGTCAGCAACGAGAGCGAGGGGGAGACCGTACTCACCTACACCGAGAAGCAGAACATCCTCGGGATCTTCATTTACCGGATGAAGCGCCACTATATCCTCAACTCCGATGATCTGAGTGTCCGCCGCTTCTCCGAGCAGGCACACGTAGAACTCAATATCCCCTTCGGCTACAAGGTCAAGCCCCACGAGATGCAGATGCTCAACCTGCTGAACATGGGCGAGAAGCAGATCGAGCAGTATCGTATCCGCAAGGTGCATGCCGACATCAGTCTGAACACCATCTACCAGCAGCGCGACGGACATCTCTATCCCCTGGAGAAGAACTTGCAGGCGGATGCCACCATCGTGGGCAAACGAAAAGACCGCAAGCCAACAGGTCGAGGGATGATCACCACGGCTGACACAATCCCCTTCAACATACGCGCCACGCAACGCGTCACTACCCTACAGACGCGCAACGTCAAACCACTCAAACACGACCAAATACGCAACCGCGTACCCAGAACGATCGTACCTATATATTGACACAGAAAACAACTATCATATGGAAATCAGTTTACGAGCTCAATCGATGCCGGAGTCGCCTATCCGGAAGTTAGCCAAGTACGCCGATGATGCTAAACGCGCGGGCGTGCACGTGTACCATCTGAATATCGGTCAACCGGATATTGCCACCCCTCCACAGGCGCTGGAGGCGGTCAAGAACTTCAAGCAGGATATACTCTCCTACTCTCCCTCGCAGGGACTCAAATCGCTGCGCACCAAGCTGGTGAGTTACTACGCCGATTATGGCATCGACCTCTCGCCCGACGAGATCATCGTCACCGCAGGCGGTTCGGAGGCGATCATGTTCGCCTACATGTCCTGCCTCAACCCGGGCGATGAGATCATCGTCACCGACCCCAGTTACGCCAACTATATGGCATTCGCTATCTCCTGCGGCGCGGTGGTCAAATCCGTAAAGACGCACATCGAGGATGGCTTCAAGCTGCCACCCGTGGAGGAGTTTGAGAAGCAGATCACGCCCAAGACGCGTGCTATCCTGATCTGCAACCCCAATAACCCTACGGGCTATCTCTATACCAAGCAAGAGATGCGACAGATACGCGACCTGGTGAAGAAGTATAACCTCTACCTCATCTCCGACGAGGTGTATCGCGAGTTCATCTACACCAAATCGCCGTACATCTCGGCCTGCCACCTGGAAGGCATCGAGCAGAACGTGATCCTGGTGGATAGTGTGTCGAAGCGCTACAGCGAGTGCGGCATCCGTATCGGTGCGCTGATAACGAAGAACAAAGAAGTCAGAGAGGCTGTGATGAAGTTCTGCCAGGCGCGCTTGTCGCCACCGCTGTTTGGGCAGATAGTAGCCGAAGCATCGCTCTCAACACCTGAGGAGTATATGCAGGAGGTGTACGACGAGTACCTGACACGCCGTAACTACCTGATCGACCAGCTCAACCAGATCCCCGGAGTGTTCGCTCCAGCACCCACTGGCGCGTTCTACGTCATGGTGCAACTGCCGGTGGATGATGTTGAGAAGTTCTGCAAGTGGTGCCTCACCGACTTCTCCTACGAGGGCGCTACGATCATGATGGCACCCGGTACGGGCTTCTACACCAATCCCGACGAAGGCCGCAAACAGGTGCGCATGGCGTACGTACTGAACAAAGACGACCTGGGAAAAGCCATGATCGTCCTGCGCAAAGCACTCGAAGCCTACAACGCATAAAAACAAAACCCCGAGCAATTCGGGGTTTTTGTTTTATGGGTGCTTAACGTTCTACCATTCGTCCGTCCACGCTGTAGCGCTCACCCTCCTTCAAGATATAAACCTGGCCGTTCTCCATCATCTTGCTGGGCTTTGCACTGCCTTCCACCGTCACGTCATCGACAGGCGTCTTCAGGGTGGAATAGATATCGAAGTTATCGCCTCTGTACTCTACTCCGTAGCCCTTAGGTATGGATGTGTCGCGTGCCGAACCCATGCGCAGGATGACACTTCCGTGGTGTCCTTCGATCGTTGCGGAGTAGGTGTTCGTTCCGGCTGTCTCGTCCGTCACCACCGACTCGGAGTGAATTCCTACCGCCTTACGGATAGCTATCAGATCGTTGATCTCCTTGCGGAACGTGTACCAGTGCGGCCAGAACACGCAAGGTACTCCTGGCATCATCAGCAGATAAGCATTCGCCTCGATGATCTGGCGCTTCTTGTTGCTCAAGTTGGTGTTGTAGCCCAGGAACTCGCCTCCCTGGTTGTCCGAGCGGTGGAAGGTGTCATGGTTGTCTATGAACGTCACGGCGTTCTTCGTCAGACCTACCGAGCGCAGACCTTTGTTCTTCAGGTTGGTGTAGTTGGCACCACCCTTCCAGTCATTGAACTTGTACTTCATCGGGAAGTCGAACGCCAGCGTGTTGTAGTTCGCTGCTTTCAGGTGCGACTGGATGGTAGCCAGATCGCTCCAGCACTCCGATACGGAGAAGAACGGATTGGACTCCACGTTGTACATCGACAGGTACTTGCCGTGATAGCCCAGTGTCATATCGTAGCGGAAGCCGTCGTACTGCATTTCACTGCGCATCCATTTGGTGTAAGCTTTGCACATGTCTTGCACGTAGCTGTTGGTGTGATCCAGGTCGCGGCAGCCGCCATCGTTCGTGCCGGTGTCAGCTGCGCCCTTCTCCAGGTTCTTGCTATCCGAACTGCTGTCCGTAAACGCCTCGTCGCCCGAGCAGATGTGCTTCGACGAGATCGTGAACGAGCCGAACGAACCGAAGTTGTTCGTGTTGAATGCTTGAGCCCAGCCGCGGGAGCTGTTGAAGTGATTGATCACAATATCAGCCAACACCATGCAGCCATTTTCGTGCAACTTGCCGATGACCTCCTGCAATTTGGCTTTCGTGCCCCAGTCGCTATCCAGCTTGGAGTAGCAGTTGCAGTAGTAGCCTACGCCACCACCCTGTCCGGCAGGCGGCATCCAAACCAGGTCGAAAGTCTTACCCATCTCGTCGGCCAGTCCGCTGTTCAGCAGGTCGATGTACTTCAAGCGAGAGTAGGTATCCAGCTTCTGTGCCTCCCAGTAGAACGCCTGTAGCATCACGCCCTCATACTCCGAAGGAACGCCTACAATGCCTTGCTCACTCGGATCAACCTGCTTGCCGCCTATCGAGCCGTTCAGGAAGATCTTCGTGCCGTTGAAGCTCACGGTTATATCCTGCTGCTCATCCACGCTGAACACGATGTTGCCGTCGCTGTTGGTGTCGGGGTAGAAATTCGAACCGTCCTGCGAGAAGCTGTCGTAGCCGAAATTCGTGCTCCATGAGCCATTGGTCACTTTGAACTGATAGCTGCCCAGAGGTACAGACTTGAAGGTCTTTGTCCACACACCACTCTGCTCCGTCATCACGCTGCCTGCTGGATCCCAACTCTTGCCGTCGCACCAGGGATTACCGGCTGAACCATTGCCGGCTACATAGTACGCTGCCATCATCTGCATCGTCAGCAGCACACATACAATAGATAAGAATAGTTTACGCATAGTTGTTAGATTTATTTTGTTATTTATCATCTTTGCTCTTTTAGCGAAGTGGTCTTTGTTCTTTTAGCGAAGCGGCCTTTAACCTCTCCTTCACTTTCGGATAGAATATCTTGAACGATCGCATGTGATTGCCATAGTTGCCGAAGTCGTACGTTACGTTCGGCAGATCGCCCCAACAGCGGTGCAAATGCTCCGCGCAGCGGAAAGTAACGATCTTGTCCTTGTACGAGTGGAACACATACACCTCTGCCTTCGGCCGCCAATCGAGGCAAATCACCTCCTGCCCAACCGCGCATGCATCCAACGGGTAGTGCACTAGGCTCGACCGCAAGAGCCCCTCATACAGCCGACGCGTCTCGGACTGCGTCTTATCCGCACCATAGGCGGTCAGCCATTTATCTACACGGTGGTTGAGCATCTTGAAGTATAACTGCATCACTGTCATCTCTTTCCGAGCCACATACGCATCGTAGCGGTCGTTCATATACTCTGTCAGAAACATCTCTCTCTTTAGATGGAGGTCGTAAGCCTCGCTTGTCCCAACCACGAGCATGGGTATCACCATCGGCAACCCTACCTTGTTCGTACTCACTGTTTCATCATAGGTGGCTGCTACATCGTAGGGACCAGAGCCCGTAATGCATTGCTTGACATGCACCTTGTCGCTGTATTCTTCCTCCAGCAGCTTGAGCGTCCAAAGCGCCGACGCACCGCCTTGCGAGTACCCAACTATATTGATGCTATCTTTCGGCAAGCGAACGCCCATACTGTCCAGGATAGGCAGCGAAGCAAAGTACATATCTGCGCAGTTGCGCGCCGTCAGATCACCGCGTAGGTACGGATGAACGCGATCACGAGTCACCCCGTAACCTATATAATCCGGCATAATCAGAACAAAATCATTCATAAGATACTTAGCCTCATCTGACCTGGAGGTCGATGGCGGCTCATCGTTCGACGCTATCGTATAGTGCGGAAGCAAGATGATGTCCTTCGGATCATTGGGCACACTGATCTTACCAGATAGCACCACACTGTCGCCATGCTGATCAACCGACTTATACAGCAACACATGCTCACGCACCTGTGCCATCGCAAATGACAAATGACAAATGACAAATGTCATAGCCATCAGTCTCAACCATCTACTATGTAAAATATCAAATATCAATTGTCAAATATCAATTGTCAATTATCAATTATCAATTTACTTCACTCCCGAGTGCCCGAATCCTCCGGCACCACGTTCTGTCTCGCTCAGTTCAGTCACCTCCACCACCTCCGGCTGTTCGTGCTTGGCTATCACCATCTGGCAGATGCGCTCGCCCGGCTCTATCGTCTGAGGCTCGCTGCTCAGGTTAATCAGTATAACGCCCACCTCGCCGCGATAATCGGCATCTATCGTACCCGGCGTGTTCAGCACGGTCAGTCCGCGCTTGAGAGCCAAACCGCTACGCGGACGGATCTGCGCCTCATAGCCTGCTGGCAACTCAATGAACAAGCCCGTTGGAATCAGCCTCCGCTCCAGAGGCTGCAACGTAACAGACCCTGTTATATTGCAACGGATATCCATACCTGCCGCCTGCGCACTCTCGTAGCGAGGAAGCGGATTAGTGCTCTTGTTGATGATGCGTAATTCCATTGTTTCGTATATTTAGCATGCAAAGATACATTAGGTTGTCCCCGTTAAGCGGGGAAAACCGCTACAGGGAAAGGGGCGTATCCTTTGCGCATGCAAAGATACAAAAAAAAAATGATATTTGCAAATCTTACGCCATAAAAAGTGCAAAAATTTGCGTTTAGCGGGACTAATTTCATTTTTTTCACTATCTGACCCTACTTGAGCAATTATTTTCGTGAATTATTTGCATAATTCATTTTTTTTTTGTATCTTTGCATTCTAAACGGATAATCCCTGCAATAGAAACAACTAAATACAATTTATACCACATGAAAACAACACCGTATACCGACGTGCATATAGCTCTCGGTGCCAAGATGGCAGATTTTGCCGGATTTAATATGCCTATTCAGTATCCTACAGGTATCAATCAGGAACATATGATCGTTCGCGAGGGCGTGGGCGTGTTTGACGTGAGCCACATGGGCGAGTTCTGGGTGAAAGGCGACAAAGCCCTCGATTTCCTGCAGTACGTCACCTCCAACGATGTCAGCAAGCTCGAGGCTGGCAAAGCGCAATACACCTGCATGCCTAACGGCCGAGGAGGCATCGTCGATGACCTGATCATCTACAAGTACTCCACCACCAAGTACCTCATGGTGGTCAATGCCGGCAATATCGACAAGGACTGGGCGTGGATCAATAAGTTGAAAGTTGAAACGCTCAAACTGACCGATGATGATGTGAAACTCGAGAACGCTTCTGACCGCTATGCGCAGCTGGCTGTTCAGGGGCCCAAAGCCACCGAGATGCTCCAGCTACTCACCGATGCCGACCTGAGCTCTATCCCCTACTATGCGTTCCGCGAGTGGTCGTTTGCCGGAGTGCAGGGCGTACTACTCAGCAACACCGGTTACACCGGCGCAGGAGGATTTGAGCTGTACTTCCCAAAAGAGCATGCTATGCAGATCTGGGACGCGCTCTTCGAGGTGGGAAAACCTTTCGGTTTGGCACCTATCGGACTGGGCGCACGAGACTCGCTGCGTCTGGAGAAATGGTTCTGCCTCTACGGACATGATATTGACGACACTACCTCGCCGCTCGAAGCCGGATTAGGATGGATCACCAAGCTCAACGCCAAGGACTTCATCGACAAGGACTTCCTCATGAAGCAGAAAGCCGAAGGAGTGAAACGAAAACTCGTCCACTTCGAGTGCCTGGAGAGAGCAATCCCACGTAACGGATATGACATATGCGACGCTGAAGGCAACAAGATAGGGCACGTCACATCAGGCATCATGCTGCCAAATAGAAAGGTGGGCATAGGCATGGGATACGTGATCACACCGCAAGCCGACAAAGGCAACACAATCTACATCCGCATACGCGAAAAACTACAGCCGGCAGCGATCGTTTAGACCGCTACGCTAAAAGAACAAAGACCGCTACGCTGAAAGAACAAAGAGTAAAAAGTAAACTACATTGAGCGATTGAAAGTTTTTTTGCAGAATTATTTGCATAATTCAAATATTTTTTGTAACTTTGTGCGTTTTTTCGCGCGACCTGAAAATCGCGTGTGTTAATATGGCGTTTACAAGCGAAATAAATAACAACTAAATTAACAATATGGCAACATTACAACGCATTCGCAATCATGGCGTGTTCCTGCTGGTGATAGTAGGTCTGGCTATGCTTGCATTCATTTTGGGAGATGTCCTGAACTCCAGTAGCTCGTACTTCAACAAGAGCCGCGAGTACATCGGCGAGATCGAAGGACAGAAGATTCATTACACCGAGTATGAGAACGCTGTAGAGCAACTCACCGAGGTTTACAAGATCGAGTCCGGTCGCACGGATTTTGATGAGGATATGCATGCGCAGATCCGCAACCAGGTTTGGCAGATGTTGGTAGCCAAGTACACGCTGCAGAACCAGGGCGAGAAGATCGGTATGGATATCACATCCGACGAGCTCTATGAGCTCTGTGCAGGGGCCAACCCTCACCAGCTCATCACCTCACGCCGCATGTTTGCCGGGCAGAACGGACAATTCGACCGCAACTACCTGATCAACTTCCTCGCATCCATCGAGATCGATGCTGAGAACGCTGAGCAGCAGGCTAACATCAAGCAGGCGAAGAACTACTGGATGTACTGGGAGAACGCCGTACGCCTCACTGCTATGCAGGAGAAGTACGTTGACCTGATCAAGAACCTGATCACAGCCAACAACATCGATGCCAAGTACGCCGCACAGGCCAAGCAAACCAAGGTTAGCGTGGACTATGCTATCAAGCCCTACTACACTGTAGCCGACTCGCTGGTTAAGATCACCACCAACGATATCCGCAAGATCTACGACGAGCGCAAGCAGCTCTACAAGCAGACGCCTAACCGAGACATCGCATACATAGCCTTCCCCATCGTTCCCAGCGAGGCTGATTACCAGCTCACCGAGAAAGCTATGCAGGATATCGAGGAAGAGTTCCGCACCACTGACGAGGTGGCACTGGTTGTTAACAGCAACTCCGACATCATGTACGACGGACGTAACTACTCCGAGAACAACATCCCTGAGGCGTACAAGGAGTTTGCTTTCGCCAAGGGAGCCAAAAAGAACGACTTCATGGCTCTCACATATGACGAGGCTACACGCACCTTCCGCATGGCTCGACTCATCGACTGCGGATTCAGTGCCCCCGACTCTGTTCAGCTCAAGGGCATTGCTACCCGCGAGGGAGAGGAGGATCAGGACTTCGGGTGGTTCACCGAGGCTGACCTGCAGAAGAACATCGCCGAGCCTGCATTTGCCGGTAAGGTGGGATCACGCTTCACCGTGGCCCTCGGCATGGAGGATCGAACCTTCGAGATCACTGGCCTCACCAAGGCTACTCCGAAAGCCAAAGTGGCTATCATCGAGCAGACCGTTACTCCTTCCAGCAAAACCTATGCGGCTATCTATAACCAGGCTAACCAGTTCGTTGTCAACAACCAGGACGAGGAGGCTTTCCGCGCTGCTGCACAGGAGGCACAACTCGAGGTAGAGTCTGCTACCAACTTGCAGAAGATGGGCAACAAGGTGGCTGACCTCAAATCCAGCCGCCAGATCGTCCGCTGGGCGTTCAACGCCAAGGAAGGTCAGGTTAGCGACGTCTTCGAGTGCGGAGACAAGTACATCGTTGCTGTGCTCACAGCTTGCCACGATGGCGAGTACCGCGACTTTGAGGACGTACAGAGCAGCCTGCGCTATGAGGCGCTCAACCGCAAGAAAGCCGAGTACATCAACAAGCAGATCGCTGCTGCCAAGACCTTACAAGAGGTGGCTGAGAGTTTCGGCGGAGAGGTTCGGCATATCGACGAACTCACCGAGGACAGCTACCGCTTCGGTTCGGAAGGGATGGAGCCCGCCGCTATCGGTACAGCTTTTGCTACCGCTGCAGGCGAACTGTCCAAACCCGTTCGAGGCAACCAGGGCGTGATCGTGCTCGTTCCCGCTGACGTGCAGCGCACAGATGCCGAGATCGACTACAAGTCGGAGATCGCTGCACTCAACGCTCGCACGGCTTACTCACTGCCCTACCAGCTCATCAACAACCTGGAGCAGAACGCCGACATCACCGACAACCGCGCTACCTTCCAATAAACTTTGGAACGCGCGTGTACAGCACGCACACGCTAAGCGCGCGTGAGCAAAATAAAAAAAGCACACGCCTAAATAACAAAAAAATCCCGCAAAATTTGTAAATGTGGGATTTTTTTTGTACCTTTGTGCGATAATTGTGTACAGCTAATCATTTTGGCCTTATGATACAACTGCTTATACTCCTTCATGTGTTCTTCGTCAGCTTCACTGACAAGCCTGTTGATGCCGGCACTCAGCCTGCTCTCTCACCGCGTGCTATAGAGCAACGCGCCAAGTGGCACATCGCGCTCGATGAGCTCGATTACCCCGTAAGTGCCGCCTACCTCGACAGCCTCAGCAGGCGCGTGGACACCATTCATCACACCTCACGCTGGATGAACGGCGCTACCTGCACCATGAGCGAGGAGATGGCAGCCGAGGTCAAGCAGTGGGACTTTGTGAAGGATGTGCAGATCACGCGCGACGACTCGCCGCGCGGCGCGTTCTACATGCGCCGTAGCCTGCACGCGCAGCAGACAACAGAGCAAGACGTAGAGCTCGTCACCGAACGACAGCTCGCACTGTACAACCTGCTGCCACTACACGACCTGGGCTATCATGGGCAAGGGATCTTGATCACCATCTGCGACGGAGGATTCACCAATGCCAACACACTGGATTGCTTCCGGCATGAACTCGAACTCGGGCACTTTGACTTCACCGACGATGTAGATGACTTCTACGGCTACACCGGCACGCATGGCACGAACTGCCTGAGCACGATCTCCGGACTGAAAGAGTACGAGTACTATGGCTCAGCCACCCGGGCGCAGTACTACCTCATGCGCTCCGAGGAGAATGAAACAGAGTCGCCCAAGGAGATGGACAACCTCGTGGCGGCACTCGAAAAAGCCGATTCGCTGGGCACGAACATCTTCTCCGTATCATTGGGCTATGCGTATTTCGATAACGATGAATGGACGCTTGGCTACGATGATCTGGACGGCCGGTCAACACGCGCCAGCCGTGCAGCTACCATCGCCGCACGGAAAGGTATGTTGGTCTGCGTGGCTGCGGGTAA
Source organism: Bacteroidales bacterium UBA1216 (assembly GCA_002309255.1). Lineage (GTDB taxonomy): Bacteria > Bacteroidota > Bacteroidia > Bacteroidales > Paludibacteraceae > Colicola. Next base: position 32,842 of record DBXI01000007.1, read on the forward strand.
CGAGGGGGATGATGACTGGCGACGGATCTCCGTACCGGCGGATGCCGACTCTATCCTGACCGTTGGCGCCATGACCGTCGATAGTGTCATGGGGGCGTTCTCCAGTTTTGGACCATCGGCTGACGGGCGCATCAAGCCCGAAGTATGCGCAGTGGGCGTGCAAGCCGCGCTCATCAATCCTAACAACAACGTCAGGCGCGCCAACGGAACCAGCTTTGCAACTCCACTGATCGCTGGCTTGGCGGCCACACTCTGGTCCGCACTACCCGACGAGAACGCAATGCAGATACGCGAACGAATCATCCGATCGGCTAACCACTACAGCTCCCCAGATCCCGACAACCACTACGGATACGGCATCCCTGACGCCTATGCAGCCTACCTCGGACGTACAGCCACACTCGCAGACACACCCGCAACTACACGCACCACGAAGTACATACAAGGAAACAACATCTTCATCTACCGCAACGGTAGAACCTACTCTATTTACGGCATCTTATCGGAATAACGGGATATCGAGATTACGGGATTACGGGATAACTGCCGGAATAATAACACAAAAAAAGGGAAGCGATCTACATCGCACCGCTACAACCTCTTACCCTTGCTTCGGTCAAGACCTGGGGGA
>DBXI01000026.1 GCA_002309255.1 Bacteroidales bacterium UBA1216
GCGTCAATAAACGCCTTTATATGTCACCCTATTTTACGTCTTGGGCAGCTGACGGTCGCTATTAACCTTGCGGCGGAGGTTAGGTGTAGTTAGCCTATTAAGGCCAATATCTTATTCAAAAGGGTTTCGACAAGAGGAACGTACATTCTTATCTCATCATCGGTCACCTCAACAAAGTCTTCATAATCGCCTTCTTGACGAAGAGTGTACATCTTCTTCAGCAGACGACTATCGTCTCTGGTTAACTGGCCTGTCTGAACAAAATGCTGATTGATGAGTGTCATCATCCCCGTATGCGTGTGAACAGCGAGCTGATTATGTATCAGCAATGCTGTACAAGCATAATACAAACTATAATACAAGCGATTAGCAACAAGATTCCACAAGCCAATTCCCATGATTGTCTTTGCTTCCGCAAGAGCCTTTTGGGCATTTTCTAAACGATACTTGACAATTGATTGTCTTTCGTCATTTGTTAACCCCATATTTTTACTCCTTCGTTACGAACGTTATACTTAAATAGTGATGCCGGAGCGGAAGACCACTCGTTCTGCGTATAAACAAATGTGTTGAAATCCTGATTAATACGTTGTCCCTCCTCCCAAAAGTCGCAAGACAGATTCAGTTTGTCATCTTTCGACATGTTACGTTCAGGCAGTAGTGCCAACAGATCCCAATCCGAGTCCTCACGATAGTCCCCACGAGCACGCGAACCGTAGAGATATAACGTACTTCCTTTAGGCAACACGCGATGTGCCACCTCTTGGATTTTGCCTATGACTTCGGACTGTCTCATGACTGTCGTTTTTTCGCTTGCAAAGTTACAAAAATAATCTGACTTATGCAAGAAAAAAATGTAAAATTTAAGAAATATAGGTAATAAAATGAGATTTTACGCGGAAACGCCGATTTTATGGCTGGATATGGGCGGTAAACTTGAAAAAGTGGAGAGACTAGTGGCGGCTCTGAGAGCCGTGCCTGCATCAAATGCAGGCGCAATAAACAAAGTTGAAGGACACTCGCCTAGTATGCGAGACAATAGACAACGTAAGGGATAGATCCTGCATGTTATGCAGGATAACTACAAGAATCCGGCTGCTCTGGGGAGCCGTGTCTTTCTCTTATACATAGTATAAATAGTTACATATTACACTTTTTCAAGCGACTTTTTTCAAAACATGACACATTTTCCAAGCGACTTTTCGAGGAATTAGCGACATTTTTCTGGCGACTTACGAGTGCAAAGGTACGAAAAAATATTGACTTTTGCAAATGTTTGAAGAGAAATTGCGGCTTTCGGACTACTCAATGCCATAGAGCCAACGAGTATTCCAGCATTGAGGGCAAGGGATGATGGAGGTGAGGGATTCGGACTGGCGGTAATTGAGGTGGAGTGCAGAGGTGGAGAAATACTCCTGCGCAGCCGACTCCACGCCAAAGATACCATCGCCCAGTTCGATGACGTTGAGATAGACCTCCAGAATGCGCTGCTTGCCCCAAAAGAGTTCGATAAGTATGGTGAAGTATGCTTCAAAGAACTTGCGCGTGTAGGTGCGCGCCGGTGTGCAGAAGACATTCTTGGCGGTCTGCTGGGAGATGGTGCTGCCGCCTGCCACAATACATCCGTAACGCTTGTTGCGGTAGAACGCATCCAGCATATCCTCATACGAGAAACCACCGTGCTCGTAGAAACAGGCATCTTCGCTGTCAATGACGGAACTGATCATGTTGGGCGAGATGTGCTCGATGGACACCCAGTCGTGCTTGAGCGTGAGCCGCTCGCCCTTGTCGAACGCATCTAACTTGCGCAGGAGCATCAGCGGGGTCAGGCGCACAGGAGCAAAGCGATAGAACACCACCATCGCTATGCTCGATGCGAAAAAGACTGCTGCGCACACAGCGCAAATATTAACGAAGCGCCTTGCCATGGTCGTCAATCAATGTGCCGAAGCGGTTACTATACTCGCCGAACGAAGCGAAGAACACATGCTTGGTCTGCGCCTCAATGTCGTGGAACAAAGGCGGCGTGAGCACACGGTAGTGCTTATCCATCAATCCGCGTTTGTTGTTGTAATCGACATAGACGTAGCAGTCTGTTTCTTCGGAAATATCATCGCCGTTCTTATCCTTGTGGGTGTATTCCAAGGTCTCAATGCGTTTGTAAATGACCTGATAGAGCAGTTTGCCCTCGTAGTCGAACAGCCGCTGTATGCCGTTGTGCTCGGTGGCAATCAAGCCTTCCGACCAATCGACATCAATCGACTTGTATGCGCCGCGCAGAACAGGCTGGAGATCGTAGCCATAAACGATGCACTCATCGCCCAGACGGGTGTTGTACAGGCGATGACCGTAGCTCGTCTCGATCTTCTGATAGATAGGCTCCAACACCCAGTTGCCGGCGGTGTCAAGCAGTCCGACATGGTCGTAATCGACATTGAGTGCCAGGCGGTTCTCATAGAACAGGTACTCATACTGGTTGCCCGCAGTCAGACCGGACGTATTGACCTGCGAGCCGTCACGGCGGAAGATGAACAGCGAGTCGTTGCGCGACATGATACCCCTGTTGCAAGCGAACTCCCACGCGCGGTCGAACTGCAGTGGTGTGATCAGTTCGGCGGTGTTCAGATTGATATAGGCGCGACGGTGGTTCTTGGCAAGGATAGCGATGGTGTCGCCGCGATTGATATGCAGCCAAGTGATACTATCCACGAGGATCTCGCCGGTCTCGGGGTTGTAGATGTGCGCGCCATGTTTATAGCGGAGCCCATTGCGCCCTATCTCCTCGCCATAGAGGCGTTTCTGGATAGCCTTGGGCGCAGACGAGCCGCTACGGGCAATTGAATAGACGAGTGCGGCGAGAATGACCGGAGCACAGATGAGCAGCACACGAACGCTGCGGGAACGAGCCTGCCAGAAACGGCGAAGGGCGGAGAGAAAAGATGAGAAGTGTTTCATATTTGCATTGCTTTAAAGGGTTGATTTTCGATTTTGCAATGCAAAGGTAGTGAATATTCCGCAGATTTGCAAAGATTTCACGCGCAAGTGTACGTAGTACAAAGCAGCGTGTACGAAATGACTTCGCACACGCTATTTGATACATCGCTGACTGCTGATTACTGACGGCTGATAGCTGATGGCCAAACGATAAAGCTGACGTTCTTATACACGCGCTCATCCCAGAGGCCGCGCTTGGTGCCAACGCCATCGGTATCCACGCACCAGCCCATAGCCGAACTGCCCACCAGATAGATAGCATTGCTGACACCGACATCCACCAGCGCTTGCGCAAAGTCGTGCATCGACTCGGTGGACTGGCTCTCAATGACGGCTATATATCCGTCGATATCGCACAAGGCGCGACGGATGGATTTGTTCTTCAGTTCGCTCTCAACGAGTGTGCCGTTATCCACCAGCGGATACTGCCGGAAGAAATCGCCGTTCTGCTCAGTGGCTTGCTCAAACAGCGGCGAGTTATCCGCCACGCCGACCGTGACCTTGCCGCCGATGATGGCGCAATAGCCGCGCTTGCTCAATCCACGGCTGAGCGGTTCGCCTCTAAGTACAAACGCACCCACAATCTTCATATTATCCGCGCGCACATCCGCGGCTTGGAAGAAAAGGATGCTCCGTTCGCGGTTGTCCGCCACGCCATAACCGACCTCTAGATGCGGCGTGCTATTCAGGGGCACATAAATGCGCAAGGGAATGTCATTGACGGTTATGTCGCGCGTGGCTGTGGCGCACACGGTAAGGGTATCCAAACCTGTCAGCCACTCGTTGAGCGGATGAGGTTGCGTGGCTGCCATGTGCTCAAAGACACCTATTTGTTCCGGCTCGGGGTCTTGCTCGGCTTTAGGCCAAAGCAGCCACACGACCAATCCTATCACCACCAGAACGGCCATAGTGACAGCCACCGTTCGCCACGGGAAAGGCTGCTTGGGCTGTGACGGGCTGCCGCCAATCACGCGAATCTCACTATCAGATATGTTTTCTTCTTTCATCATACATTGCTCTTTTCTATGAGGTCTTTCAATGCCTTCAGCGCCTCCTTGCTTGCGGAGAGCGTGTAGCGGTTCTGCTGCCAGTCAACAAGGATAAGCTGCTGCTTTGGGACATTGATGTAATAGACGTAGTTGAGATTGATAATCAAGCTCTTGCCTATACGCACAAACTGCCGGCTCAACTCGGGCAACTGCTCGGCAATCATTCGCTCTATCTGCCCTAACTGGAAGGTGACCAAGCGCATCTCGCCACCCGTCTGGAAGAAGTTGCAGTAGTTGCCATCAGACGAGATGTACAATATATGACTTGCCGCTACGCGTAGCAGGTCGTTGGAGGTCGATATGATCAGATGTGTATTCAGCATTGTTGCTTTTTTACGGGGTCCCCGACACGACTATTAGTCGCGTTGGGGAGAGCGGAGGCCTCGATGCGCTTTTATGTCGCCAGGCGACATCTGTAGCGCCGAGTACCGAACGCGAGTGCAAAGGTACAACATTTTTTTCAAATATGCAAATTTTCGTTGCGGTTTTGTACCAAATACGCGGATAAATGTATGAAATTAATAATATTGAAGGCTGCAAAGATACCAAAAAATAAATGACATTTGCAAATAAAACGTCAAAATTTGCAAAAAAATCTTGTTCAAAACGTCTTATTTTGCAATTTTGCACTACAGAAAACGTCTTATTTTGCAAGATTGATAAATCTAAAGTGCATAAAATACCACATATGAGTAGACAGCACGGGATACACTGCGCTCAAACATGAAGGCCACCCCATGCGGGCAAAGCCCTATGGGGACCCCGGGCGCAAAGTGCACGATGTGGG
>DBXI01000001.1 GCA_002309255.1 Bacteroidales bacterium UBA1216
TGTAGACCCATTCTCTTGTACTACATCTTGATTGAACAATTCGTCAAAGAACATTGCTTTTGATTTTTAGAGCGCAAAAAAATTAGAACCATCGAATGATTCAAATTTTAATACCCTACCTCTGCAAGTTATGTCTTGGAGACATTTTAACAGCCTTTCGGGAGAAAAGGGAAACACGCTTGTTTCTCAAAAGCGGATGCAAAGGTACGGCAAATTTTTCATATATGCAAATATTTCGCAAAAAAACATGCATTTTTGCCTATTTTTTGCCATTTTGTGCTATATTGAGATTACAAAGCTATATAAGACAACACAAATCATCCACGAATTAAGCCAAAAATTCGGTGAATCATATTGCGCATGCTAAAGCACCCCACGGATTGGACGGGTTGGACGGATTTTTTTGTCTGCTAATTACGCGAATTAACCGAATTGTGATGAGCTACGTTTCTTCAACAGAGGCACTGGTTGGGCGATGGGTGAGTTAATCGAAACAGAAAGAGAGAGGGATAGTATAGCGGACACGCACCGGTTTGCCGTTTTGTTTTCCTGGCCGCCACTTGGGCATTGAGCGGACGACACGCATGGCTTCATCGTCCAGGAGTTTGTGAACCGAGCGAAGGACGATGATGTCAGCGATTGAGCCATCTTTGTCGACAGTAAAAGATAAGATAACACGCCCTTGCAAGCCCATCTGTTGTGCCTTAGGCGGATAGTGGACGTTCTTGGAAAGAAATGCAAACAATGCTTGCTGTCCTCCTGGGAAGGCCGGCATTTGCTCCACCACGTTGTGGATCTCATCGTCTGCACTTTCATCGTCAAGGGTGACAGAATCGGTCGGCGTGCCGTCAGGTAAGAAATAGCGTGTTTGCCATTCGCCGTCAGTCATGGACTTAGATGCGCACAGGTGCCCATCCGGGTAGAAGTAGTTTTTCTCAGAAATCCTTCCTTCAACAATGGTTGCACGGACAGTTACCTTGCCGAGTGTATCCACATAGAGTTCTTCGATCTTTTTACCGATGGCGTTGTAGTTCTCAAGTTTGTAGCGCTTGCCATTCTTGTAAAAGGTTTGGATTCCTTTGTACTGCAAGTCGCCGTATTGGATCTTGCCGTAGCAGTTATCTGCGAACAGTTCGTCGTTGCTCTTGCGATAGCGGTTGAGTTTGATACCTCTAGCGTCTATTGATTGGACAATACCATATTCTTGAGATTCATCGGGAAAGACGATTGCACCTGCGAGCATCCATATAGTGTCGCCGTCCTGCAATGGGAGGTGGAAGATTGGTTTACCGGCGCGGTAGGATATATGCTCAACGGGTTGATTGTCCTCGTAACGGTAGGCATCCTTTAGTTCATTGAAGAAGAAGTATTGTTGCCATCCGATGTACACACAAGTATCGGGCGTGAGGGTTTGCAGGCAGAGATTGGCGAGCAATCTGTCCTTTTTGTCGTATAGTTTGGCGTCCAAATGGTCAGGCTGACGGGAAAGTTTGAGGTATCCGATTCCCTGTTCCAGTGATGGCACGATGTGCATATCTTTGTTGACAAACACTTTCTTTGCAGGGGAAGCGGCGATATTTACTACAAGTGCGATAAACAGAAGGATGGATGTTATGCGTTTCATGTTGCAGGGTTGGTTAAAGTTGGTACAAAGGTACAACATTTTTTGGACTTACGCAATATTTTGAAAGGAAAAGGATGTTTTGGGGCGATATTGGTGGGTTATGCTACATTGAGGTTGCAAAGAATGGCGAAGAAGAACATGAATTATCCACGAATTAAGTCATAAATGCGATGAGCAAGATTGCGCCCACGGATTGAACGGATGGAACGGATATGGACGGAATTTATTTTTCACGAAATAAACGAATTAAACAAAACGGACTCTCGCGTGCTACTATAGGCTACACTACGAGAGTCCGTTTCATGCCAGAACTATCCAATGTTTACCGCACGCGGATGCGTTGTCCGATGCGAAGGATGGATGTTTCCTTAATATTATTTAATTTGCATAACGCGCGCACGCTCGTGTGATAGCGTTTGGCTATACCGGAGAGTGTGTCGCCCTGACGCACCTTGTGGTACTGCGCCTGCTTGAGTTCCTTGATCTGCTCGTTGTGCTTGAATGTACCTTTCTTGGTGATCAGGTAATCCTCAGGGACGCGCAGTGCGCCACGTTCGAAATCGACGATGGTAGCGGGATCGATTGCGTTGCCGAGGTAGCGGATCTCGTAGTGGAGATGGCTACCTGTGGAGCGACCTGTGTTACCGCCCAGGCCGAGCACCTCGCCGGCGTAGATCCGTTCGTTCTCCTCCACGAGCGGACGCGACAGGTGGCCATAGATGGTCTCCAGGCCATTGTCATGACGGATGAGGACATAGTAGCCATAGCCGCGCGGATCCCACCCGACGATGCGCACTTGTCCGTCCCAAGACGAACGGAGTGAGTCGCCCACCTGCACCTTGAGATCGGTGCCATAGTGGAAACGGTACTTACGGAAGCCGAAGTTGGAGGTGACGTAGGTGAGGTACTTGAGCGGATAGACGAATCCCTTGAGCGAGACAGGTATACTGTCCTTGAGGCTGTCCACTGGCATCTGGTAGGGATTGACACGGGTGTTCATCCACATGTGGTAGATGCTGTCGGCTGGGTGCGTGCTGGATGTGTCGCCCCAGAGGATGGCAGGCATTAGCCGGTACTGGCACTCGCCATCAGCAGACATAACAACGAGGAAGCGCGGCAGCTCGTCCTGACTGCAGCTGACGAACAAGGTGTCGCCGACCAAGCGGGAGAGCACACCGGCAGGCATACCTTCGGTGAGCGACTCAAAGTCGTCGTTCTCCTCAAGCTCGGTGGTATCAATCTCTGTAGCAGGCACCTCGACTACGGGCGGCTCTTCCACCTTGGGTTGACGCGGCTTACGCGCCCAAACGGATGCTATGGGCAGCAGAGCCACCCATAGCAGGATAAGGAATCTATTATTTGACATTTGATATATGTCATTTGAGATTTGAAGATTTATGCGGCGAAGTAACCTGTGCCGGTGAAGTACATGTAGCAGCAGATGGCGGCAGCAATCAGTACGATAACACCTAAGGTGATCAAGATCTTAGCCCAAACAGGCAGGCCCTTCTTGGCGAAGGGGTCTTTGAGTTTGAGTACGGGGAACTTAGCCACTGTGGTGAGTGCAGCGCCAAAGGGCACATTGATGATAGCCTCTGCGTTGACTGCCCAGCCGTTGGCGTTGAGCACGGGCGCGAGGTTGCGGCGGCGGAGCTTGAAGTATGCCAGCAGCATCGACGGACCTGAGATCACCAGGATGATACCGAAGAAGATAACGACATATTGCCACCAAGGTAACCCATACAGACCGGCTGCGACGGATGCCAGAGCTGTACCGATCATACCTAAAGCCATACCTAAGGCAGCGAATATACCGGCGAACTTAGCGATGTCGAACGGAGCCTGCTGCGTGGCTGCTTTGGTGCCGTTCTCTGCGTTCTCTTTGGCTTTTTCGGTGGCAGTGGTGGCGTTAGCCTTCATATCTTCGAGGCCCTTGCTCTCTTTCTCGGCAACGGATTTATTTACGAGGTCGGATACCCAGTTAGCGAACTTGCGGTACGGAGTCCAGAACGCCTGGCGGATGGAGATGGGGTTGTCGATGATCTTCGTTACAACGGCATCGTAATCCAGTCCGCTGCGGTCGTAGAAGATACAGTTCTTGCCGACCTCGAGGTGGCTGATGTCACCCTGAGTCATGGCTGCTACAATTGACATCTTCTTTCCTTTGGCCTTGTTCTCGCAGTCGCAGAAGATGAGGAACATACCGGACTTACCTGCCTCAGCGGCCATCTTGCCGGCATCGGCTACCTTGACGCAGAGCTCGCAGGCGCGCTGGTCTATGATCAGGCGTCCGCACTGGAAGATTGCCAGGATCTCGCGGTTATAGAAGTCCTGGAAGGAGATGTAGTTCTTAAGCAGGGTGTAAAAGTCACGCTTGAGATGCAGGAGCTTGATCAGCGGTTGATACTCGCCCGTGGCGGCATCTGTCGCGGCCTGGTTGGCGGCAGTGATAGCGGCTACTTCCGCTTCGTAGGCTGCAACCTGCGCCGTGAGTTTCTTCCACTCCTTGTCGGCGATCTTCGGCTGCTTCTCAGGATCAGCTACAGCCAAGCCCATCTTCTCCAGTTCGGATGAGCGGAACCAAGCGTTGTACTCGGCTTCATTGGCATGCACAGCGGCTATGATGTCAGCAGCCAGCGGAGCCTCGGGCAGGGGTTTCTGCTCCACGGCGATAGCACTTACGGCCGCTTTGACGGCAGCCAGATCGATCGTCTCGCCATTGCCTGCAATGCGGCGGGCGATGTCAGCCATCTGCTTGGCGTCGGCATTGTCCTCGTTGAGGTCAGCGATACGGAGCAGGTCTTTCTCCTCGAGCAGGATGTCGGGGTTGCGCAGCACAGCGCAGAGGTAGTTGGATGCGGCCACGACCTCATCCACACGGATCTTGCCGTCGTTATCCGTATCCAGCAAACGCAATGTGTGTTCGCTGATTTCCAAGCCGGTGGTCGGGCAGCTGAGCACCGTCCACATCTTCTCGTCCA
>DBXI01000065.1:0-12133 GCA_002309255.1 Bacteroidales bacterium UBA1216
AGGTCGATGAATACACCGTAGTTGGTGATGTTCTTAACGGTACCTTCGAGTACCTGACCCTTCTCCAGCTTGCTGACGATCTCTTTCTTCTGTGCCTCGAGCTCGGCCTCGATGAGAGCCTTGTGCGAAACAACAACATTGCGGAACTCAGGATTGATCTTAACGATCTTGAACTCCATCGTCTTGCCAACGAACTGGTCGTAGTCACGGATCGGACGGATGTCGATCTGGCTACCCGGCAAGAAGGCTTCCATACCGAGTACATCAACGATCATACCACCCTTCGTGCGGCACTTGATGTAGCCCTGAACGATCTCTTCCTTCTCGCAAGCCTCGTTCACGCGATCCCAAGCCTGGGCGGCACGAGCTTCCTTGTGAGACAATACGAGCTGACCGTTCTTGTCCTCTTGGGTCTGGATATAAACCTCTACTTTGTCACCCGGCTTCAGGTCGGGGTTGTAGCGGAATTCCGAAGCAGCGATGAAACCGTTGCTCTTGAAGCCAACGTTTACTTCTACTTCGCGTTTGTTAACTGAAACGACGGTACCTTCTACTACCTCGTTCTCCTTGATAGCGCTCAGGCTACCGTCATACTTCGCAATCTCGGCTTCGTTCTTTGCACCGGCTACGTTAGCTTCGTATGCATCCCAGTCGAAATTGTTGAGTGATAAATTCTCTGCCATGATTGGTAGAAATGTGTGCTTCACACTAATGACGTTAATTTGTTAAAACGTTAAATTGTGCTACGCACGTTAAAATGTTATTGAATAGTGCTTTCCTGTCGTAACTCTGTGTAGTCCGCACAAAAAGCACGCAAAGATACAAAAAAATTTTGAATATTCCAAATTTTGCGAATTATTTTTGCCAAAAGAAGCAAGTTTGCAAAGCCTGCTGTGCACTTGCTATATACTTGATTGCGGATTACATTCTTGATTTCTGATTGTTGCCGGCACCTGTGCCGCGGTACTTGTTGTCGGCGTTGTTGAAGCGCCAGGTCACAGAAAGTGTGAAAGTGCGCATTGCAGGATTGACCAATGTTATGTCACGTATGCCGTAGAGCAGAGTGTTTGTGCCGCTGGTGTTGAAGATATCCGAACACTGTGCGTCAAATGTCATTTCGCCGGCACGTTTGAGGTTCAGATCGTACTGCAAACCCAATGCTGCGTCAAAGTTGTGCGACAGAATGCGGATGTTGTTGTAGTCGCCTGCCGACTGGTAATTGAGGTTGGCGTTGATGCGGAAACCAAGAGGCAGTTCAATCGTATTATTCCAACCGAGGAAGAAGATCGGTCGTCCAAGCGTTATCGTCTCGCCCGAACTGCTGGGCGTTTTGTAGTTCTGAATAAGGCAAGTCGCAGTCCATTGCGGATGCCAGATCTTAGCGATGGTAGGCTGGAGCGTGAGGTTGAATGTGCCCCGGTCGTATGCATCGGCACTGTTGATGGGGCGCAAGAGACTGATCATCGGGTCTTCGGCACCCGGGTAGGGTTCGGTTGCCATGATCACGTCACCCGTTGTGCGGCCGTAGTTAGCCATGAAGTTGATCCAACGCCAGCCGACGTTCAGTACCAGGCTGTGCGTGTAGGTCGGTAGCAGGTACGGGTTGCCGCTTTGGTAGGTGTAACGGTTGATGTAGATGGTCGAGCTGGTCAGATAGCTGTACGACGGACGCTGTATGTCGCGGCGATAAGAGAGCGCCAGCTGCCATTCGTTGATCGGTACGGAGATAGCGGCTGTAGGAAACCAGTCGCCGTACTTGCGGCAGACCTCGTCCTGACGAACGCCGAAATCGTAGTAGTCGTTGATGATGTGCTCGTAGCGCAAACCGACCTGTGCATAGACCTTTCCCCAGAAATCCACGCTGTACTCGATAAATCCTGCAGGTGCCTGCTCGTTGATAACGGTGTTGGTCGTCTGTACAGGAAGAGCTTCCGAAGCGCGGTAGTTGTAGGCGTCGGTACGATGGTTGTATGAGTACTCGCCGCCGAGGCTGAGATTGCCTCGCCAGATGGGGTAGGAGAGGATGAGTTTGGCTGCTATGAAGTTGTTGCCGCTCTGCGTTTCGCTGTTGATAGAGCGATAAGTGGTGTCGGCTGGGGCTAGTTCTATTGTCTTTTCCGTTGTCTTCCCCGGCGTGGTGGTCAGGTCGAACAGTCCATCCACGTTCAGGTCGATGCCTAACTTGCCGATGCGGCCGTTGTAGTAGGCGTTGAAGATGTGCTTGTTGAAGCGTTCGTCCTGCCAGACGTCACTCTCTGACTGTTCGGTCAGCAGATCGTTGATGAAGTTGTTGGTGGCGAACTGTCCGTGGTACTCGCTGTGCGGGCGGCGGTCGAACTTATAGAACGCACCGAAGCTATGGTTGTCGTTCACGACGTAGTTGATCTGTAGTTGCGGCGAGTACCCTGACCATATTTCGCGCGCATCGGATGTGCTGCGGGAGAAGTAATTGTCCGAGCCGACGCGGTAGATCAGGTCGTTCTGCTGTATAGCGCGGTAGTGTCCGAAGCGTCCCGCCCAAATTGAGCCTGTCACGTCCAGGCCGCCGTAGCGGTAGTTGAGGTCAAGATTGTTCGAGACCGTAAAGCCGTAGCGGTACATGCCTTGTGCATATTCGCGGAAGCTGAATCCTTCACCTTGTGCGCGTTTGGTGTGAATGCGCACTACGGCTTTGGTTGAGGCGGCGTACTGCGCGCCCGGGTTCTGCACGACTTCAACGTATTGTATCTGGTCGGCTGTGAGGCGGGTGAGTTCGGATTTGTCCTGCACCTTGCGGCCGTTGATATACACGTCAGCATCGCCTCGTCCGAGCACGCGCACACCACCATCGCGATCGGTCTCTAATGTAGGGATCTTCTTGAGCAGATCGGTTGCGGCGCCGGCTTTCTCCAGAATCGAACCTTCGATGTTCGTCCGCATGGCGTCGCCTTTGGCAAAGGTTTTCGGCAGCGTGCTCTTCACAACTACCTCATCCAATAGTTCAGTCTCTTCCGTCAGACGGATAATCAGTCCTTTGCCGACCGGCACGACGGCAGTGCGGTAGCCGACGCTCGACACCCGCAACAGGGCTTCGGGGTATTCGGTAGCGATGGTGAAGACGCCTGCACTATCCGTGACGCTACCATCCACGAAAGTGGTGTCGGGCAGCGCCAGCAGTACAACGTTGGCGTAGGAAACAGGCTGACCTTGTTCGTCGGTCACTTGACCGTCGATCTCCAGCCGGGTAGCGAAGGAGCTGGTGCTGAATGCTGTAGCCAAAGCGGCTAAAAGGATAAATCTTGCGTATCTCATAGTTTGGAAAGTTGAATGTTTCATTGTTTCAATTTTTTGTTGTTCTACTTATATGATACGAAAAGTGGAGTCAGGTTACACCAGACAAAACAGTTAAATGGAAATATAAACGGAAAATAGCTTTGGTTAGATGGAAAATAGGGCGTTTTGGCGCAAAAATAAACTTTTTTCAGAAAAATACATGTGGTATTTGCAAATGTCAATTTTTTTTTGTATCTTTGTGCATCATTTCTGAAAACCTCTGATGCGGCCGGTCAAACATCCCATATAAACGCAAAACACGCTAACGACACGCTAACGAGTCGGGGGTAAATCGAGATTGTTTCGGAGGCAAATCGGGAGTGATATGGATAATCGTTCATCTCAACACATTTTTATTATGGCAACTATCAAAATCAAAAAGCAGTACGAAGACTATACTGGCCCTATGCCGCCGGCAAGCAATAAGTTCTATATCACCAACCGCTATGGCGTGAAAAAAGTATCTCATTATCCGATACATAAAGATCCGTCTGTTATTACGGAAAAACAAAGAGCCTCAAGCCGTGAACTTGCTCTGGCGGCCAAGGCTGCAGATGCCGACCTCGCTGATCCCGTTAAGCATGACGAGTGGCTGAAAAGAAGGAATGCGGACATCGAATCATGGAACAAGCAAAAGACACTCCGAGGATACGTCATCGCACAATATCGCAAAAAAATGACTACTAATACTTGAAACAAATCCTAAATACAGCAATGAAGAAATTATTATTACTCAACTTGTAAACTCTTTCGCGGGCTGGATACCACTCTGGAGCAGCAGGGGCTGAATGAATAGAATGTTGCATTCGGTGCCTTGAAAATTGTCTTTTAGAATGCGAAAAAAAGCCGCAAAATTGAGAAAAATGAACTTTTTCAAAAAAAAATGCTTAAACTATTTGCAAATTCAAAAACTTTTTTGTATCTTTGTAGCGCTTTTTGTGGGACGTAACATTTCGCAACGTTTCGGATGGTGGGGGAAGGCCCTCTGCAAAGCAAGCAAAAACAACGACAAATACGTACAATTATACACTATATGTACAATTACGACGGAAACAAACGTACAATTATACAATATATATAATAAGGTATGGAAAACACGAATCGCTCGTTAGGGCAGTTGTTTAATCTAAGCTTTGGCTTCTTTGGCGTGCAGATCGCATATGCGTTGCAGTCCGCCAATATCTCTCGTATCTTCGCCACTCTCGGCGCTGACCCGCACACGTTGAGCTTCTTTTGGATTCTCCCGCCGCTGATGGGAATGATCGTACAGCCGCTTATTGGCAAGTTCTCCGACAAGACGTGGACTCGTCTCGGTCGCCGCAAGCCCTACCTGCTGGTAGGTGCGCTGATTGCAGTGGCTGTTATGCTGCTGTTGCCGAATGCTGGTAACTTCTCGTTTGCTCAATCGGCTTTCCTCGGCCTGAATGCCGCAATGTGGTTCGGGTTGTTCAGCCTTATGTTCCTGGATACATCCATCAACATCGCCATGCAGCCGTTCAAGATGATGGTGGGCGACATGGTCAACGAGGAACAGAAAGGCTTGGCTTACTCAATCCAATCTGCGCTCTGCAACGCAGGTTCGGTTGTTGGTTACCTTTTCCCGATTTTCTTTACATGGATTGGTATAGCTAATACGGCTGACCCGGGGGTGATCCCTGATGATGTCAAGTGGTCGTTCTACGCTGGTGCAGCAATTCTAATCCTCTGCTTGCTTTATACCTTCGCTACTGTTAAGGAACTCAATCCTGAGGAATATGCCAAGTTCCACGGCATTGATGCCAAGAAGAGCGAAGATAAGGAAGAGGAGAAAGGCTTTATCGCCCTTCTCCGAGAGGCTCCCTCTGCTTTCTGGACAGTTGGCCTAGTTCAGTTCTTCTGCTGGGCAGCATTCATGTACATGTGGACTTATTCCAATGGAACGATTGCAATCAATTGTTTCGGCTGGGACGGTATTAACGCGGCTGACGCAGCATTCCAGACCGCAGGCGGGTTTGTCGGCGTTGCCTTCTGCGTGCAAGCGGTAGGTTCGCTAATTTGGGCTGCATTCCTTCCGAAGCTTGAAGAGTGGTTCGGTAACAAGGGGGCTTATGCTGTATCTCTTGTAGTAGGAGCTGCTGGTTTCGTGTCGATCTTCTTCGTGGAGGGAAATGTTGAGATAGCCGGTAAGTTACTGCCTAACCTTTGGCTCTTTGTCAGCTACCTGTTCATCGGTGCCGCATGGGCTGCTATGCTCGCTTTGCCGTTTACCATCGTGACTAACGCAATCAAAGGTGGAAACATGGGCTATTACCTCGGATTGTTCAACTGCACTATCTGCGTACCGCAGATTGTTGCTGCGCTCTGCGGAGGCTTACTCCTTAAATATGCGTGTGCCAATGAGCAAGCCGGTATGCTCGTTGTAGCCGGTGTGCTGCTGCTGCTGGGTGCTGTGGCTGTGTTCCTGATTCGCGAGAAGGAGGACTAAGCCCGCGTATCAGCCAAGTTTGGCTGATCTAATACGAACAAATAAAACCATTAACATATTAATCTAACAAACACAAGCAAATGAAAAACAAACAACTTTCATTCCGCGCCGTGCTCATGTCGCTTCTGCTCTTCACGGGAGTGACAGCGTTTGCCCAGATTGCAGTACAAGGTACTGTAGTTGACGCCGCAAACGATGAGCCCATCATCGGCGCCTCTGTGCTGGAGATCGGTACTACCAATGGTACAATCACCGATTTCGACGGAAACTTCTCGTTGACCGTTCAGTCCGGCAGTAGGATTGCTATCTCGTACATGGGTTACAAGACCCAGGAGTTTGATGCCGCCCCGAGGATCAATGTCCGTTTGGGTGAGGACAGTGAGCTCTTGGACGAGGTTGTTGTAGTAGGTTACGGTGTCGTTAAGAAGAACGACGCAACCGGTGCCGTTACTGCTATCAAGCCAGATGAGATGAACAAAGGTTTGAACACCAATGCTACCGACATGATGCAAGGTAAGATTGCCGGTGTGAACGTAACATCGAACTCCGGTAAGCCCGGTGACGGTGCAACGATCCGTATTCGTGGTGGTTCGTCTCTGTCTGCATCCAACGACCCGCTGATCATCATCGACGGTCTGGCTATGGATAACAACGGTATTCAGGGTGTGTCCAACCCCTTGTCGATGGTTAACCCCGCCGATATCGAGACCTTTACGGTCCTCAAGGACGCTTCGGCTACCGCTATCTATGGCTCGCGTGCTTCGAACGGTGTGATCATCATCACTACGAAGAAAGGTACTGCTAACCAGAAGCCCAAATTCTCGTACGAAGGAAACGTTTCGATGGCTAACCTCGTTAACCGAATGGAAACCCTGTCCGGTAACGACATCCGCAACTATGCTGCGGCGCTCGGTCATCCGTCATCGAAGACCAAATACCTCGGCTTGTATAACACCGATTGGCAGGATCAGATCTACCGTACGGCTATCTCTACCGACCATAACTTCTCTATCACCGGTGGTATAAAGAACATGCCCTATCGTTTCTCGCTGGGTTACACTAACCTGAGCGGTGTAGTTAAGACGGACAACATGCAGCGTGTAACTGCATCGATGAACCTCTCGCCGTCGTTCCTTGACAAGCACTTGACCTTCAACCTGAATGCAAAAGGTATGTACATCTACAACCGCTATGCACCGGGTGTCGTGGGGGCTGCTCTGAGCATGGACCCGACACAACCTGTCAAAGGCGGCAACTCGCAGCGCTACGACGGTTCGGCTGCTACCGTTAAAGGTGCAGGTGGCGTACAAATGACCGAGCAAGAGATTGCAGACAAGTGGTTCGGCGGATTCTATCAGCGCGCTGCTCGAGGTAACTACTCTGACCCCGCTTGGCCTTACACCGTTAACCGTAACACGACTGGTAACCCCGCTGCTGCCCTGGAGCAGGAGAAGTATACATCCAACTCTGGTTCGTTCGTAGGTAACTTGGAGGGTGACTATAAGATCCACGGATTTGAGGATCTGCACCTGCATGCTAACTTCGGTGCCGACTACTCCGAAGGTAAGTCGCTCACATCCATCAGCCCGTACTCCTTCTCTAACTTCTACTATGGCTGGGAAGGCTGGGAGAGAACGCGCAAGTACAACTTGCTGTTCACGGCTTATGCTCAGTACTATAAGGACTTCAGTGATACACAACACTTCGACATCATGGCCGCTTACGAGTGGCAGCACTTCTACCGCGACGGTTCGCGCGACGGCTGGGGAAGCTATCCTTCCGATTCGCAGCTCTCTGACGGCACAGCTAATCCGCTCGCCGGACAGATGAAGGAAGACACCCGCTCGCAGTACAAGTGGATGACAGAGAACTACCTCGTTTCATTCTTCGGACGTGTAAACTGGACGGGTTGGAACCAGATCATGTTGACCGCTACGTTCCGTGCTGACGGTTCGAGCCGTTTCCACAAGAACAACCGCTGGGGCTTCTTCCCCTCCGCTGCTTTGGGTTGGAAGATCAAAGAGTCCTTCGCTGCTCTGCGTGAGAACAACACGGTTAGCGAACTCAAGCTCCGTCTGAACTATGGTATCACCGGCCAGCAGGAAATCGGTCAGGGTGACTATCCCTACTTCGCTACGTACTACGTAACACAACCACACGCTTACTATCCTGTAGGTGGTGACAATGTGCTGGTTGACGAAAACGGCAAACCTATCTATGATGGTGACGGACTGAGTCTGTACTACAACTATCGTCCGGATGCAGTTAACACTGAGCTCACATGGGAGAAGACCACTACCTACGGTGTAGGTCTTGACTATGGCTTCCTCAACGCACGTATCACCGGTAGTTTGGACTACTACTACCGCGTAACCAGCGACCTGATCAACGTAGTTAACGTACCTGCAGGTGCTAACTTCCGCAACAAGGTCGTAAGTAACATCGGTTCGCTTTACAACCAGGGTGTTGAGTTCTCAATCAACGCTGTTGTTATCGACCGCAAGAACTTCAAGTGGGATCTCGGCTACAACGTAACATGGAACGAGAACAAGATCACCAAGCTGAATGCTGCAGCTAACGATGATTCGTACTATGTTCCCACCGGAGGTATCAGCACCGGTACGGGTGGTACAATCCAAGCACACCGAGTAGGATATGCGGCAAGTACGTTCTATGTATACAAGACCCAACAGGGTGTTGATGCCGATGGCAACAGGATGTACTACGCAGTTGACCTGAACAAGGACGGACAGGTTAACGGTGAAGACCGCTATATGTACAAGAGCCCGATGGCGCCTGTTACCATGGGCTTCCAGACCAAGTTCCAGTTCTACAACTTCGACCTCGGTCTGACCTTCCGTGCATCGATTGGAAACTATGTTTACAACGGTGTTCTCGCCGGTACGATCTACAACGTAGCTCCCGACAACGTTTATACGCAGCTTAACGGTGGCTACTTCGGCTTGACACGCACCGCTTACAATACCTATTGGAGCGGCATGAAGTCCGATGGTATGGAGGCTCTGGTATGGGATCCCGAGACGAATAACTACGTCAGCGGTGGCGCATTCAGCGACTGGTTCCTTACCGACTACTTCGTTGAGAACGCTTCGTTCCTCCGTTGTGACAACATCACACTCGGTTACTCGTTCAAGACGAAAGACCAGAAACTCAATGGACGTGTATATGCTACCGTACAGAACCCGTTCGTTATCTCAGGATACAAGGGGCTTGACCCGGAAATCTTCGGCGGTATCGACAACAATATCTATCCGCGTAGCATGACTTCGCTCATCGGTATTAGCTTGCAATTCTAATCTTTAGAAAGGAGAACAATATTATGAAAACGTTAGAAAAATATTTGATTTGCGCCGTTGTTGCCATGTTCGGACTCACAGCCTGCGTTCATAATCTGGACGTAGTACCGCACGATGAGAACAAGATCATGGATTTCGACCAGAACGCAGTATTTTCCAAATGTTATGCTACGCTCGCTCTGACCGGTCAACAAGGTCCTGCAGGTAGCGGTGACGTGGATGACATTGATGAGGGGACATCTGCTTTCATCCGTATGGTGTGGGAGTTGCAAGAGTTCCCGACTGACGAGTGCTGGGTAGGTTGGAACGACCCGGGGCTGCCCGAGATTCGTACTATCAAGTGGAACTCGCTGAACCAGCTGGTTCAAGGCTTGTACTACCGATTCTACTTCAACATCACGTTGTGCAACCACTTCCTTGAGAACGCTTCCGCAGACGGCGATGGTGCTACTCAGATTGCTGAGATCCGTTTCCTGCGCGCACTGAACTACTACTACCTGCTTGATATGTTCGGCAATGTGCCTTTCGCTGACAAGGTGAATGCACAAAAGAAACCGCAATATACCCGCGTACAGGTGTACACATGGTTAGAGGAAGAGCTCAAGGATCTTGAGAACGTGCTGCCCGAGAATCGTCTCAGCGACTTCCGTGTTGACAAGTATGCTGCCAAGATGCTGCTCGCACGTATGTACCTCAATGCTGAGGTTTACACTGGCACCCCTCAGTGGGAGAAGGCACGCGATTACTCAAAGCAGGTAATCGACGGACCGCACAAACTGCATACCACCAGCCTCGGTGGCGTCTACTCGGCATATCAGGAGATGTTCATGGGTGACAACTTCCGCGTAGTAGGTGGCGCCAGCGGCGAAGGTCTGCTCAATATCTACCAGGATGGTATCCATGCACAGTGCTGGGGTGGTTCGACCTTCCTCGTAGCTGCTGCACGTGACAAGAACGTGTATGTTAACCCTGCTACGTCCGAAGGGTGGGCCGGTTATCGCTGCTCGCCCGAGTTCATCGCTAAGTGGGTGGATCTGGATAAGACTCCTGCTATCCTCAAGAACGAGTTCGAGATGCCTGCAATGCTCGGTGACGACCGTGCTATCATCTGTTCTGTTCTGAACACCGGTGCTCCTGTTGTACACGCTGATACCGCCATCCATACGGCAGACTCAATCCGTCCGCGTGGAAACATGGGGGACTTCTACAACAGCTGGTCACTGCTCAAGTGGACAGGACGTTATATCGAGAACCCGCTGGGTGAAGAGATCACCGTTCAACCTCACGGACCGCAGTTCCCGGATACCGACGTACCGTTCATGCGCGTAGGCGAGGCTTATATGACCTATGCAGAGGCACAGTTCCGCCTGGGTAACAACAGCGAGGCTGAAATCGCCATCAAGGCACTGCGCGACCGTGCTCACAACACCGCAGCCTTCACCCTGAGCGAACAGTTCCTGCTCGACGAGTGGTGTCGTGAGTTCTATGCTGAAGGACGTCGTCGTATCGACCTCGTACGCTTTGGCAAGTTCGCAGGACCGACCGCTGACTACCACTGGGAGGGGCGTGGCGGAAATGCTTCGGCTGATGGCTTGATCGCACTTGACAAGAAATTCAATGTCTATCCGATTCCTGAATCCGACATCGTTGCCGGTGGTCTGACACAGACGGAAGGCTATTAATAACCAAAATAAGTGAAATACTTATTCCAGTAAACGAAAATAAGCTAACACTTATTCAATAACCAAAATTATTAACTTTTAAATTCATTAAGTTATGAAGCTTAACAAAATGATGATTGCTGCTCTTGCATTCAGTGCAATGGCATTGGTAGCATGTAAAAAGAACGGTTCTGACGAGCCCGTAGTTCCTCCTACTCCCGGTCAGGACACCACGCAGGTTAAACCGGATCCCGATCCTCAAGAGGGTGAGGATATACCTGAGGTTACTCCTCCCGCAGCTGGTAACGTATCGTTCGTTATTAACATTCCTGCAGGTTCGGAGTGCAACGGTGTTGCTCTGAAGGGTACTGTTGACGGTGCTGCTTGGACTGGTGCTGACCAGTATCTGGGCGAGGCTGGTCCTGTAGGTCCTGCTGATTGCATCAAGTTCCAGTCTATAGAAGGTTCAAAGGAGTGGTTCTCCGCCACCTTCAAACTCGGCGCTGAGGCTTTTGGCGATGATGCTAACCTGTTGGCTGGTAAGATCTGCTTGATTTATAGCGGTGACGGTTCATGGGAAGGTCAGGCTAAAGAGTGGGAGTTCATTGAGGACTACTGCACAGCTGACCACTCAACCAGCGGTGACGGCAACATCCAGATCCACGGTGCAGGTCTGTGCTATGTTCAGGTTAAATCATGGAACAAGTCGGAGTGTGCTGAGGTTGTTATGAAGGATCGTCACGTCGTTCTGATCGTTCCTGAGGACGACTGCGGCTTCGAGGTTCCTTCTATCGTTGGTTCGTTCAACAGCTGGAATGCTACTGAGATCCCGATGACTCTCGTTGAGGGACGTAAGTATGAGGCAACCGTTAGCGCTGACGCTTCTGACGAGTTCAAGTTCGCCGGTTCTGTAAGTGGCTGGGACAACGAGATCCGTGTTTACGATGCTGAGAACGATGAGCTCAAAGACAACAACCCGAACATTCAGTTCGGTGACAAGACTGAGTTCGAGATTGACTACAGCACCGGTAAGTGGAAAGCTTGCGAGGAGTAATCTTATCCAACCCGAGTAAAGGAGTTCAACTCCCTTACAACAAAAAAGCTCGAGCCTTGCTCGGGCTTTTTTGTACTACTCTCAATATTTCGTATTCCTCTTCTAATACCTACACCAAGGTAGGAGATGCAACAAGATACAAAAAAGAGAACCGAAGTTCTCTCTCTTGAGCCACTGGCCGGACTCGAAAATTGCATAGCAATAATCGTTCGAGCGCAGCGAGATAAGAACCGCCGAGGTCGAGTCCGCCAATGAAAAAAGAGACTCGAAAGTCTCTTTTTTTCTCCTTTGGAGCCACTGGCCGGACTCGAACCGGCGACCCACG
>DBXI01000065.1:12165-17151 GCA_002309255.1 Bacteroidales bacterium UBA1216
CGCATTACGAATGCGTTGCTCTACCAACTGAGCCACAGTGGCGAAAAGCGGATGCAAAAGTACTACAAAAAAATGACAAATGCAAATATTTTTACAAAAAATTTCGTAGTTAGGCATTTTTGGAATAATTTTTGTATCTCTACTAAACAAAACAAGCATATTCAGTGCTAAGAGCAAGGCAAATACATATCTTCGTAGTTTGCGTACTTTGTTGCGCCTGTATTGCTATGGCGCATGCGGACGAGATCCGCACGCTGCGTGCACAATATATTGATGTTGCTACCGGTGAGCCCCTTTTGATGCCTGAGCGCCCTATTCTCGTCGCACCGGCGATCAGTACTGATCAGCCCTTAGGTGCTGAGGGTGACGACAATGGTCGTGTACTGGAGATCTCCTTCGATGAGATGAGTCAGGACTTCAAGCAGTTCACTTACACCATCCGCCACTGCGATGCACAGGGCAACCCCGATGGTCTTGCCTCGGTGGAGTATATCGATGGCTTCAGCACGCAGGATATAACGGACTATATGCCTTCGCTCAACACGCAGCAGATTTACACCCACTATCGCTTCCTTTTCCCCAACGATGATATGCGCCTCAAGCTCAGCGGGCGCTACGAAATCCGAATCTACGCCGACGGCAACCCCGATCAAGTCGTGGCGCGCGTGCCGGTGTGGGTGACGGAGGCAGGTGTGCGCATTGACAGCCGCGTGCTATCTACCACCGACATAGAGCTCAGCGGACGCTATCAGCAGTTGGAGATCGATCTTGTCACCGATGGGCGCAGTACGAATATTCGTGAGGACTACTTCATTGTTGTGCAGCAGAACGGTCGCACGGACAATCAAGTGTCTGCACCACAGGCCACGTTCGCCGACGGCAAGACGCTCCGCTGGAAGCACTGCAGGCAGTTGATCTTCGAGGGGGGCGATGAGTACCGCCACTTCGATGCTTACTCAACCTATTACGCCGGCACAGGTATCGATCGCGTTATTTATGAGATGGGCGACTATCACGCGCTGCTGAATACCGACGAGCTGCGCGCCGACAAGCCCTACTCCCATGAATATGATGTGAATGGTCAGTATCGCGTCAATGCCGAGCGCGTGCAGGACGTAGAGACCGAGGCGGAGTATATGTGGGTGCATTGGCGCCTGAAGGCCGACCAGCCGTTCTTTGACGGGGCAGTTTATGTCGGCGGTGATCTGTTTGGCAATACCTTCACCCTGCGTAACCGGATGGATTACGACCGCGAACTGAAGTGCTACTACCTTACTGCACCCGTCAAGCAGGGGGGCTACGACTATCTGTACTGGTTTGTACCCAAAGGCGCAATGACAGCCACGCTGCTGCGCACTGAAGGTAGCCATTGGGAGACACGCAACGAGTACACCATATATGTATATTACAAACCTTTCGCTGCGCGCTATGAGCGCCTGGTAGGAGTGAGGAGAATTGACAATTGACAAATGAACTGGCGAACAGAGATAGATATACCTAAGAGCACGTGGCAAATTGAGCATGACAGCAAGATCTTGCTTGTTGGTTCATGTTTCACGGATAACGTCGGGCAATTGATGCTGTCACATGGTTTGCAGGCTATAGTCAATCCTACAGGTGTGCTATACAACCCGCTATCCATCGTGCAGTCGCTGAATGGAGATATGCGTGTTGAGCTGGTGGAGCACGACGGCTTGTTCCATTCGATGGCGCACCACAGCTCATTCTCGGGCGCGGATAGCGAGCAGGTGCTTCGTCGCTGCCTGCAGGCGCAGGCTGATCTGCATCGAAGTCTCGAGGAGGCGGATGTAGTGTTTGTTACGTTTGGTACGTCCTATGTCTATTACCGCGACGGACAGGTGGTGGCTAACTGCCATAAGTTGCCGGAGAAGGAGTTCCGGCGCGAACGTCTGACCGTAGAGCAGATCGTCATAGCTTGGCGACCGCTCATCCACACGATGGCGGACAAGCATTGGGTGTTCACTGTCAGCCCTATACGCCACCGGCGCGACACGATGCATGGCAACCAACTCAGCAAGGCTGTACTACTGCTCGCCATCGAACAACTGCAGCGCGAGTTTCCCGAGCAGGTGACGTACTTCCCCGCCTACGAGATCGTACTGGACGAACTGCGTGACTATCGGTTCTATGCCGATGACCTGATCCACCCATCCAACGCAGCGGTGGAGTATATTTGGCAGCGACTATGCGAGACCTTCGTCACACCGCAGACCATGGCGCAACTGCAATCCAACCATAAGCAATGGCTGCGCAGCCAGCATCGGACGCTAATTGAAAATTGAAAGGTGAAAAGTGAAAATTGAAAGGAATAAGTATGAGAATCAGAAATTTTATTCTTATCTCTTTGGTCGTGCTCTTGGCATCTTGCCAGCGTACGCAACCTATTGTTGTCCTGTTTGAGAACGACGTGCATTGTGCCGTAGAGGGTTACGCCCGCATGGCGGGTCAACGTGATGCCGAACGGAAGCAGACGCCCTATGTGGCTGTAGTTAGTTGTGGTGATTTTGCTCAAGGTAACACCGTGGGCAGCCTGACCAACGGCGAGGCTATCGTACGTATCATCAATGCTGTGGGCTACGACTATTTGACCATCGGCAACCATGAGTTCGATTACAATGTATCGCAGATGGAGCATCTGTCCGAGTTATTGACAGGAAAGACGCTTTGCTGTAACTTCTCGCGCATCGTGGCTGAGGGTGAGGAGATAGACCTCTTTCCCGCCTATGCAGTGAAGAACTTCGGCGGCACAAAGGTCGGATTTGTAGGTGTTGCAACGCCGTCCACCTTCCGTTCATCCACGCCCACGTACTTCGTGGATGACAATGGCAAGCTTTTGTATGATTTCCACCAGGCAGATACCTACGAGCGCGTACAGCAGGCAGTGGATGCCGCGCGTGGCGAGGGCGCCGAGATCATCATCGTGCTCTCGCACCTGGGTGATGATCCCGAGTTGGCTGATTCGCGCGGATTGATAGCTGCCACACATGGCATCGATGTGGTACTGGACGGGCATGCGCATCATCTACTGAATGAACGTCTGGTGAATGACCGTGGCGACAGCGTCACGCTCAGCTCGGCTGCGACGAAGTTCGCCTATATAGGCCGCATAACGATTGATACGGATAACCATCTCACCACCGAACTGCTCCCTATCGATGAGTGCGCAG
Organism: Bacteroidales bacterium UBA1216; assembly: GCA_002309255.1. GTDB lineage: Bacteria > Bacteroidota > Bacteroidia > Bacteroidales > Paludibacteraceae > Colicola. The sequence goes on from DBXI01000065.1 coordinate 15,354, forward strand.
CACCCAATCCGGTCGTATGGGACACGATCCAAGCCATTCAGCGAGAGCTCGAGGCGCGCGTCAGCACACCTGTGGGTACCACGGCTTTTGCGCTTGCCGATCGCGATGCGCAGAACAACCGTCTGGTGCGTAAGCAGGAGACGAACCTCGGTGACTTTATGGCGGATGTGGCGCGTTTCACCACCGGTGCTAACATAGGTGTGTGCAACGGCGGCGGATTGCGTGCCGGATTGTACAACGAGACGATCACCTTTGGTGATCTGGTCAGTGTCTGGCCGTTCAATAACACGATGCGCGTCACGGAGTGCACCGGACAGCAACTGCTGGATGCATTGGAGGTAGGCGTAGCGCTTCTGCCGCTGGAGAACGGTGACTTCATGCACGTCAGCGGACTGAGATATACGGTGGATACACGTATCCCGTCGTCCGTCATCTGGAACGAGAACAGGATGTTTGACGGCGTAGGTAGCACGCGCCGCATCGTTAAGGCGGAGGTGTTTGTGCCGGCGGAGGGCGAGGAGACCAAGCTTCCTTACGAGCAACAAGGAGCGTGGAAACCGATTGACCCCAAAGGCACCTATACAATCGGCGGGCAGAGTTACATCATCGCTTGCTCGGGTGCGTCGGGCACATTTGCTAAGATGCACGTACTGCCCATTGAGCAGCCGCTCAATGATGTAGAGGCTATCTGCACCTATTTCCGCGCCATGGGTGGACAGGTCAATGAGGCATACAGAATGCCGCAAGGGCGAATAACCATCCGCTAACCTGCAAATCAGTAGTTTGAGTGATAATATATAAAAAAAGTGAGGCAATACGTACTTTTTTTCAAAAAAAACTTGCATATATCAAATCTTTTTTGTAACTTTGCCGGTTGAACGCATAGAACATAAATTATTACACATATGAAGAAGGTAACATTATTGGTAAGTTTGCTTTTTGTGGCATTTGCTGTATGGGCTGATCCTGTAATTACAAGTAAATCCAGAATCACTCTGTCAACCACAGGTCAGCCGGACAAGGAGCTTAATATGGTTGTATCCTCGTCGTTCTCGGATGCCTATGACAACACATATGATGCCGAGGCAGCTAACCCAGGCGGTGTATACATCTATTCGGGCGGCGAGCGCTACTCAACCTGGGCAAGTAACGGATACACAGCCGGTCTGGCATTAGGCTATGGTGCAGTTGCCGGTAATACGTCCTATACGCTGAAGTTCTCTGAATTTGAGGGCAGTTCATATACGATCTACGACATGGTAGCGTACCAGGCGATTGAGGTGAATGGTTCAACCCCCGACTACGCTTTCACTACGGAATCCGTACTTGAGGATACGGAGGTATATGACCGCTTTGTGATCAATCTGGATGTGACCACCGAGAATTTGAAGACCTGCTTTGACGGCACCGTGCTTCAGATCAAAGAGAACCCGATCTTTGGTCCTATTACCGTTAAGTGGGTGAAAGCTGGCGATCAGTCGCATGAGTTCGTTTATGGTACGACTGAGATCGACCTGACGAACACCACCTATTTCCCGAGCGATGTGAATAACTATATTATCGAGTTCGGTACCGGTGCAGCTCAGCGTGCCATGAAGGTAACGGTAGTACGATAGTAAGGTGAAAGTAGAAAAATGAAAGGTGAAAAATAAATCAGCCCATCTTGGCTGGTAGAAAGATATACAACAAGAGCCGCCCGATGAGGCGGCTCTTGTTGTAAGTATCCGCCAAGTATGGCGGATACATTAGAGTGGGCTTACTTCAGTTCAGCGAGGTACTTAATGGTGCGAACCATCTG